>NZ_QKMA01000003.1:0-302181 GCF_003208255.1 Thioalkalivibrio sp. ALE21 | reverse complement strand
CATTGCGCACCACCGCCCGGCGACCGTCCGGCAAACGATCCTCCGCGTAGGTCTCCATGAACGTCTGCAACTCTGCCTCCACCGCTTGCTTGATCAGATCCCGCGCCCCGCGGCGCAGCAGATCGGTCAACGGGTCCTCTGGTCCGTTCGGCAGGTCTGTCGTATCGTGAGCCATGGTGGCGTATCTCCTCTGGCTGGCTGGTTGGTCGCACTCCCATTCCAGCCGGATACGCCGCCTTCCTCAATCCCCCCCGTACACCACTTTCGACAGTAACTCGGCGCCGCCTCATGCAGTCGCCTGCGAGGCGGTGATCTCGGTCAGCGCCAGCAGGCGTTCGGCGCCAACCGGTTCGTCACGCAGCAGCGGCACCACGGCGTAGCGGGCGGCGTGTTCTTCTGCCACCGCGCGGATCTGCGGCCGCTCGGCGCGTGCCCGGTCGCGCAGCAGCCCGGAAGCGGCTCCGGCCGCGGCGATGCTGTTGTTCACCACCCAGGCCCAGGGCTCGATCCCTGCGCGGCGCAGATCCTCCTGCAAATCCCGCGCCTCCAGCACCGGCGTGGTCTCGGCCAGCGTCACCAGCAGCATCTTCGTACGCTGCGGATCCTGCAGCTGCATCATCGGGGTGGTGGAGTGGGTACCCGTGTCGCCCATCTGACGCACGATCTCGCGGTGATAGGCGCCCGTGGCATCCAGCAACAGAAGCGTGTGGCCGGTGGGAGCGGTATCCATCACCACGAACTTGCGGCCGGCCTCGCGGATCACGCGCGAGAAGGCCTGGAAGACCGCGATCTCCTCGGTGCAGGGCGAGCGCAGGTCCTCCTCGAGCAGGGCACGGTCCTCCTCGTTCATGTCCTTGCCCTTGCTTTGCAGGACTTGCTCGCGATAACGCTCGGTTTCCACCGTCGGATCAATGCGGCTCACCGTCAGGTTCTCGACCTCATCCGACAGGGTTGCGGACAGATGAGCGGCCGGATCCGATGTCGTCAGATGCACGGGGAAGCCGCGCCGCGCCAGGGACACCGCGACGGCAGCGGCCAGGGTGGTCTTGCCCACTCCCCCCTTGCCCATCAGCATCACCAGGCCCTTGCCGTCGGCGGCGATGTCATCCACCAGCTCGGCCAGGGACGGGGCATCCAGACCGACGTCCTCCGCGTCCGACTCGTCTTCGATGTCCGCCACGGGCACCTCGCCCGGGGTCGCGAACAGCTGACGCAGATGGTCCAGCCCGACCAGGTTGAACGGCTTCAGCGCGATCTCGTCGCGCGGCAGGGCCTGCAGTGCCGGCGCCATGTCCGCCAGCGCCGCGCGCTCGCGTTCGAAGATGCCGCGCGCCAGCTCGTCGGCGACCGCCTCGGGCTCGGGCATCCGGCCGTTCACCACCAGGTACTGCCGCTGCAGACCGATCTCCGCCAGCTCGTCATGCGTGCGCGCCACCTCGTCGAGGCTGCCGCTCTGCGCCCGGGCCACCAGCACCAGCCGGGTGGCATCCGGCGAGGCCAGCGCATCAACGGCCGCCCGGTACCGCTCCTTCTGCTTTTCCAGCCCGGCCAGCGGACCAAGACAGGAGGCATCACCCTGCCCCTTCTCGAGGAAACCGCTCCAGGCGCCGGGCAACTGCAGCAGGCGGATCGTGTGTCCGGTGGGCGCGGTGTCGAACACCACGTGGTCGAAGCCCTTCACCAGATCCGAGCCGGTCAGCAACTCGGTAAACTCGTCAAAGGCGGCGATCTCGGTCGTACAGGCACCCGAGAGCTGTTCTTCGATGCCCGCCACCACGGTATCCGGCAACACCCCCTTCACCGGGCCCACGATCTTGTCGCGGTAAGCCTCGGCGGCCGCCTGCGGGTCGATCTCCAGCGCGGACAGCCCGGGCACGTCGGCCACCGGAGTCACCCGATTGCCGATCGAGACCCCGAACACCTGGTCCACGTTGGACGCCGGATCGGTGCTGACCAGCAGGACCCGGTGCCCGGCCCCGGCCAGGTGGATGGCACTGGCACAGGCGATGGAGGTCTTGCCGACGCCGCCCTTGCCGGTAAAGAACAGATAACGCGGCGCGTCATCGAGGAAACGCATCAACAGCACCCCGTGTCGCGAGCCGGGCCGCAGCAGCCGTCCCCGGCTTCCGTGCTTGCGGAGGCCTCTGCCGGAGCCGGAATGCCGGCCAGACGCGCCAGCTCGGCCCGATCCGGGTAACGCCCCGAGATGGCCGCTTCTCCGTCCACCAGGATCAGCGGCAGGCCGCCTTCCCCATGCTCCTCCAGGAACGCGCGAACCTTCGGGTTTTCCGCGAACGCGGTCGGCTGCTGGGCCAGGTTCATGCGCTCGACATCGGCGCCACGGTCCTGTGCCCAGCGGACATCCGCGGCGAAGTCCACCAGCCGCTGGTCCACATCGGTGCCGCAGACACCAGTGTTGCAGCACATGGAGGGGTCGTACACTCGAATCGCGGTCATGAAACACTCCTGGTTGTGGAGACAGTGGCGGTGGGTTCCGGACAGACGGATTCACCCGCCAGGTCGCAATCCGACCCCTCGGCCGCGCAGCAGTGCGCGGTCAGGTAGGCCACCAGATCCTGCATCGCGGCCAGATCCGCCCGGTAGCGCTGGTAACGCCCCTCCTGGGTCACGGTGACGAGGCCGGCCCGGGTCAGGGTCTTGAGGTGGAACGAAAGGTTGGTACGTGGCAGCTCCAGTTCCCGGGCGATCTCGCCGGCAACCAGCCCCTCGCGTCCGTGACCAACCAGCAGGCGCACGATGTCCAGACGGACACCGGAGGCCAGCGACTCGAACATCGTGGTGGCGGTGAGCTTGTCCATGGTCCAACTATTCAATATTTCTTGAATTGTTGTCAAACAGCCCCGAGGCCCCACCATCGCCCCCCGGAAACAGAACGGGGCCCCGCAGGGCCCCGTGATCCTTCGGCCTGCCCGGACGGATCCGGGGCCGGCACGAAAAGGAAGAATGGGGGTCAATCCCCCGCGCCGTAATAGGCCTCCAGCGGGATCTCGCCCAGCACCTCGTGGCTGCCGAATCCTTCGGGACGCACGACGACCAGACTGCCGGGCTCCACGTTCTCGAAAACCACGGTGTTGATATTCCCCCGGTGGCTGATCAGGAACAGGTTGCCTTCGCCATCGAAACCGCCGATGCGGTCACGTACGTCTTCCATCAGCCAGTCCTGCTCGCCCTCCGGCATGGTCTGCAACAGGTTCAGCGCATCCCAGGTCTCGAACTCGCCGAACGCACGCTCGGCGGTCTGGCGGGCGCGGCACAACTCGCTGCTGAGCACCTCGTCGGCCCGGATTCCCCGGTCCTCCAGCGCCCCGCGCAACGCCTCGGCCTGGGCCTTGCCCGCTTCGCTCAGCTCCTGTTCTTCGCCGCAGTCGCGCTCCGGGGACAGATGCATCGACACCTCGGGGTCGGCCTCGGCCGACTCCGTGTGCCGCATCATCACAACCTTGCCGCCCTTGCCCAGGGCTTCCCACAGGGTTTCCTCGTCGGCCGCGGCCTGGGCGACGGCCGGGCCGCCCAGGCCGATCAGGCCCGCGACCAGCAGGCTACCCAGTCGACCGGGAAACGGCCGCCCACTCATCAGACTCTTCACGTAGCTCTCTCCTCAGTTGCGATAGGCATGCATCACCGCATACCCGTCATGATGCAGGTCTCCCAGCTGAACGATGCCTGAATCCACCCGCTCGATCGGCTGGTAGAACGCATCCATGTCCAGCCCCACGGCGGCGCGGGTGCTGTCACAAAGCTCCAGGCTCACGTCGTGCATGTTCACCAGCTGCATCAGACGCGAACGCAGTTCCTCGCGCTCTTCGGCGAATTCGCCATCGGGGTCCACCTCGAACGGCGAGCCTTCCAGATTGTCGTCGGTCACAAAACGGATGCCCTGCGCCCGGAACACCAGCCGGATGTCGTAGTCGATCAGGCGATTCTCGTAGGCCTCCACCATGCTGTTGATGCTGCCCAGCATGGAACTGAACTGGGACGGGTCATCGAAGCCCACGTGCCAGGCGATATTGCGCTCCTCGCCAAAGGCCTGGGCCTGCGAGGCCGGCAGCGCCAGCAGCAGCACGGAAAACAGCAACCCCGCCGTGCAGCGACGCAGCGGACGTATTTCCCCGGTTCGCGAATTCGTCATTTTCATCCTCCAGCGCAAGCGCGCATTTGCCGTCATTCCACGGAAAAGGCTTGCGCCTTTCCTGCTGGATACATAGACCATGACGGTACCCGCGCGCGATGTAATCCTTTCCCGCAACGAACGGGCGAACGCGAGAGCGACTTCGGGAAACGATTCCGGGAGAGGAGCCGGGAAACGGCGGGGGGAACAGGGCTCAGCGGGCGTCGCCGCGGACCACGGTCACGGGGGCGGCCGCCTCGACCAGCACCCGGCCGGGGTGGTTCTCGTCGAAGCGCACGCGGATGTGGCGATCGATCAGCAGCTCGTTGTCGACCCACTGCACGCGGTGGCCCGGGGCATTCGCGACCAGGCGTGTCTGCCCGTCGCACCCGGCCTGTACCACGACCACCTCGATGTCGTCGCCCAGGCGGAAGGAATCCCCCACCCGAAGATCCAGGGTCTCCATCGCAGTGCTCCGGTTCGGTTTCAGCGGCCGCGGCCGTTGCCGCCACGCGGACCGCCACGTCCGCCGGGCCCGCCGCGCGGCTTGCGCTCGCGAGGTTTCGGGCGGTTCGGGTCCTGCGGCAGGGAGGCGCGGTCAATGTTCTCGGTGGGGATGCGTTCGCCCAGATAGGACTCGATGTCCGGCAGGTAGAACGCCGAGTCCTCGCAGCCGAAGCTGATCGCGTCGCCCTCGGCGCCGGCGCGCGCGGTACGCCCGATGCGGTGCACGTAGTCCTCGCCCGACTGCGGCAGGTCGAAGTTGAACACGTGCGTCACCTCGGGGATATGCAGGCCGCGGGCCGCCACGTCGGTCGCCACCAGGAAGGTGTATTCACCCGCGGCGAAGCCCTCCAGCAGCTTCGAGCGCTTCTTCTGCGGCACGTCGCCCGAGAGCAGCGCGGCGGCGTGGCCGTTGGCATTGAGCCAGTCGGCCACCTTCTCCGCTCCGTGTTTGGTATTGGAGAACACGATCGCCCGTTCCGGCGCCAGATCCCGCGCCAGCGCCAGCAGCAGCGGGATCTTCTCGTCGTTGGCCGGATAGTAGATGGTCTGACGCACCCGGTCGGCGGTCAGGGTCTCCGCTTCGATCTGCACCTTCTCCGGGTTGTTCATGTGCTCGTAGGCCAGCTCCATCACCCGCCACGACAGGGTGGCGGAGAACAGCATGGACAGCCGTTCCTGCGGCGGGGCGCAGCGGCGCATCAGAAAGCGCACGTCCTTGATGAAGCCCAGGTCGAACATGCGGTCGGCCTCGTCCAGCACCACCACCTCGGTGTGCTTCAGGCCGAAGACCTTCTGCTTGAAGTAGTCGATGATGCGCCCCGGGGTGCCGATCAGCACGTCGGCGCCGGCGGCCAGCGCTTCCCGCTGGCGATCGTAGTCCGTGCCACCGTAGGCCAGAGCCAGCCTCAGGCCGGTCTCGCCCCCCAGCAGCTCCGCGTCGCGGTGGATCTGTACCGCCAGCTCGCGCGTCGGAGCCAGGATCAGGGCGCGCACGTCGGTGGGCCGGCGGTGCTCCGCAGGCGCCTGGCGCAGCAGGCGGTTGAAGGTGGCGATCAGGAAGGCCGCGGTCTTGCCGGTTCCGGTCTGTGCCTGCCCTGCCACGTCGCGGCCCTCCAGCGCGATCGGCAGCGCCTGCGCCTGAATGGGAGTACAGGTATCGAACCCGGCCTTGCGCAAGCCCGCGCGCACCGTCTCGGGCAGATCGAAACGGTCGAATGCGGGTACTGAGGGGTCTTGCGCGGCGTCAGTCATGGGGCTCCCGGGCGGGCTTCGCTGTTTTACTTGAACTTTGCCGTCATCTTCGTCGATAGTACGGCGTACGCGGCCCTGAAGAAGGCCGGTGCCAACCCAACGTCATGAGGACGCGGAGTGAGCGACAAGATCATTTATACATCGGACGCCAGTTTCGACGAGGACGTCCTGAAGTCCGACCAGCCGGTCCTGGTGGACTACTGGGCGGAATGGTGCGGTCCCTGCAAGATGATCGCGCCGATTCTGGACGAAATCGCCGAAGAATACGCCGGCAAGGTCAAGGTTGCCAAACTGAACATCGACGAAAACCCGTCGACGCCGCCCAAGTTCGGAATCCGCGGCATCCCGACGCTGATGTTATTCAAGAACGGGGACGTCGAGGCCACCAAGGTGGGCGCGCTGTCCAAATCGCAGCTGACCGCCTTTCTCGATCAGCACGCCTGATCGGCTGCACGGTCGAGCGCCGTAACGGGGCGGGCTTGCAACAGCCGCCCGCCCCGCTTAACATTCAAGCGTTTCGTCGATACCGGGTCTCTCCCGGAGTCGTCCCCTGCCCCGTCATCATTGCAATCCTGCGGCTATCCCCGGCCGCCGTTCATCCACGTTGAGCACAGCGCCCCACGCATGAATCTGACCGAACTGAAGCGGATGACCGCCGCCGACCTCGTTGGCCTCGCCGAAAACCAGGGCATCGAGAACATGTCCCGTGCCCGCAAGCAGGACATCATCTTTGCCCTGCTGAAGGCCCACGCGAAAAGCGGCGAGGCGATTTACGGCGACGGCGTACTGGAGATCCTCTCCGACGGCTTCGGCTTTTTGCGCAGCCCGGACGCCTCCTATCAGGCCGGCCCCGACGACGTCTACGTCTCCCCCAGCCAGATCCGCCGCTTCGGCCTGCGCACTGGCGACACGGTGGCCGGCAAGATCCGCCCGCCGAAGGACAACGAACGCTACTTCGCGCTACTGAAGGTCTCGGAGATCAACTTCGAGCCGCCGGAAAATGCCAGACACAAGGTCCTGTTCGAGAACCTCACGCCGCTGCATGCCAACCATCGCATGCGCATGGAGCGGGGCAACGGCTCCACCGAGGACATCACCGCCCGCGTCATCGACATCGTCGCGCCGTTCGGCAAGGGCCAGCGCGGCCTGATCGTCTCGCCGCCCAAGGCCGGCAAGACCCTGATCCTGCAGAACATCGCCCAGAGCATCGCGACCAATTACCCGGAGTGCTATCTCATCGTCCTGCTGGTCGACGAACGGCCCGAGGAAGTGACCGAGATGGACCGCATGGTGCAGGGCGAGGTCGTCTCCTCCACCTTTGACGAACCTGCCCAGCGCCACGTGCAGGTGGCGGAAATGGTCATCGAGAAGGCCAAGCGCCTGGTCGAGCACCGCCGCGACGTGGTCATCCTCCTGGACTCGATCACCCGACTCGCCCGTGCCTACAACACCGTTGCCCCCAGCTCCGGCAAGGTGCTCACCGGCGGCGTCGACGCCAACGCCCTGCACCGGCCCAAGCGTTTCTTCGGGGCCGCGCGCAATGTCGAGGAAGGCGGCAGCCTGACCATCCTCGCCACGGCCCTGGTGGACACCGGCTCCAAGATGGACGAGGTGATTTACGAGGAATTCAAGGGTACCGGCAACATGGAGGTGCACCTGGAGCGGCGCATCGCCGAAAAGCGCATCTACCCGGCGATCAACGTCAACCGTTCCGGCACCCGCCGCGAGGAACTGCTGACCGATCCGGAGGAACTGCAGAAACTCTGGATCCTGCGGAAGTTCCTGCACGGCATGGACGACATCGAGGCGATGGAATTCCTCCTCGGCCGTATGCAGTCGTCCAAGACCAACGGCGAGTTCTTCGATCAGATGAAGCGTTCCTGACGTCGCGCCCCGGCGTCAGGCGCTGGCCGCCAGCGGCTCGAACTCCAGCATGCGGTCCAGCCGCCACCACTGACGCCGCCCGCCGGGATCCAGCAGGATCAGGTACTCCGCCCCGCGGCGCGTGCGCAGATCCAGCGGCGTCACCCGGGCGACGTAATCCAGACCCGCCCGCCGCCAGCGAATCCGCAGCGGCCGACCGTGCATGATGCACAGTTCCAGCTCCGAATACCGCTCGCAGGGGATGGGCCGGTATTCGGGCGGGCGCATCAACCACCCTCCCGCTCGGCTTCCACCTCGGGGACGTCATCCCCTCCGCACTCGGCAGGCTTGCGGCAGCGAAAGACGATCGGCGAGCAGCAGACCGCGCAGTCTTCCACCCATTCGCCTTCATTGCTCACCATGTCGATGGTAGTCTCGCCCGGCTCGCCGCACCAGGGGCAGGCAAACGCCACGAATTCGATCGGTCGGCTCATTCCGACACCTCCTCCTGTTGGCCATCGGCTTCGGACTCCGCCAGAAAGGCCTCCAGCACCTCATTCAAGAACTGCAACCCCTCCGGAGTTGCACGCAGCACACCACTACCGGCGGGCTCCAGCAGACCCCGCCCGCGCACCCGGTCCAGCCCGGGCTGCAGGGCCGCAAGCGGCAGCCCGGTACGTTCGCAAAAAAGCTCCTCCGGCGCACCCTCGACCAGGCGCAGGGCATTCAGCATGAACTCGAACGGCCGCTCGCCGGGTACGACCGGTGTATCCCGCCCCCCGGCCGGGTCGTCGATATAGGCCTGCGGCTGGCGCGGACGCACGCGGCGGATGATGGAGCCGTCGTGGACCCGCGTGAGCTTCCCGTGAGCACCGGCCCCGATGCCGAGGTAATCCCCGAAGGTCCAGTAGTTGAGATTGTGCCGGCACCTCTCATCCGCCCTCGCGTATGCGGACACTTCGTAGCGAGTATAGTCCGCCTCCGCGAGAAGCGCCCTTCCGGCGGCAAAAAGCTCGCCCACCGCGTCGTCTTCCGGCAACACCGGCGGCCGCGCGGCAAACAGTGTATTGGGCTCCAGCGTGAGCTGATACCAGGAGATGTGCTCCGGCTGCTGCGCGATCGCCGCCTCCAGATCCGCCACCCCCTGCGCCACCGACTGCCCCGGCAGGCCGAACATCAAGTCCAGATTGATCCGCTCGAAGCCGGCCGTCCGCGCATGAGCCACCGCCTCGGCGGCCTCCTCCGGTCCGTGGATGCGCCCCAGACGCTGCAGCATGTCGCCGTCAAAGCTCTGCACCCCCAACGACAGCCGGTTGATCCCGGCCTCGCGGTAGCCACGGAAATAATCCCGGTCGGCAGTCCCGGGGTTCGCCTCCAGGGTGACCTCCACGTCCGGCCGCAAGGGCAGCAGCGCGCGCAGTCCCGACATCAGCTCCGCCATGGCTTCGGGCGGGAACAGACTGGGGGTGCCACCGCCGATGAACACGCTCTCGATGCGACGCCCCCACACCTCCGGCAGCTGCGCTTCCAGATCGCGCAGCAGCGCGGCCACGTAGGTGTCGAACGGGGGTTCGCCGCCTCGCGGCTCGTGCGAGTTGAAGTCGCAGTACGGGCACTTGCGCACGCACCACGGCAGGTGGACGTACAGCGCCAGCGGGATCGGGGTATCGAAGCTCGGGGTCATGCCGGGAGCATAGCCCGCGGCTCAGCGGCCGGCACGTTCCCGCAGGGCTTCCGCCAGTTTCTGCAGGGCCTGGCCGCGGTGGCTCAGGCGGTTTTTCTCCGCCGGCTCCAGTTCGGCCGAGGTGCAACCGCGTTCCGGCAGCTCGAACAACGGGTCGTAACCGAACCCGCCGCCACCCGCCGGCGCGGCGGCGATGCGTCCGCGCCACACCCCCTCGGCGATCAGCGGGGCCGGGTCGTCCGCATGGCGCAGGAACACCACCACGGCCCGGAAACCCGCGCCACGGCGCTCCGGCGGCACACCCTCCAGCGCCGCCAGCAGCTTCGCGTTGTTGGCGGCATCGGCGCCGTCGCCGCTCTCCCCGGCATAGCGCGAGGAATAGATCCCCGGCTCGCCGCCCAGGGCGTCCACCTCCAGCCCGGAGTCGTCGGCCACCGCCGCCAGCCCGGTGTGCCGGGCCGCATTGCGCGCCTTCAACAGGGCGTTCTCGACGAAGGTCAGGCCGGTCTCCTCGGCCTCCGGCACATCCAGTTCGGTCTGCGTGACCACCTCCATGCCCAGCGGCTCCAGCAGCGCCGCCAGCTCGCTCCGCTTGCCCGGATTGCCGGTGGCCAGGACCACGCGCTGCGCCGCCATGCCGCTCAACCCTCCCCGAGCACCGCGCGCTGCGCGTCGATGATGGTGCCGATGCCCTTCTCGCCGATGTCCAGCATGGTGTCCAGCTCGTCGCGCCGGAAGGCGTGACCTTCGGCAGTGCCCTGGATCTCGATCACCCCGCCGGCCTCGTTCATCACCAGGTTCATGTCGGTCTCGGCGCTGGAATCCTCGTCGTAGTCGAGATCCAGCACCGCCGAGCCGTTGAAGATGCCCACCGACACCGCGGCCAGATAGCCGTGCAGCGGGTCCTTCTTCAGCAGACCGGTCTCGCGCCCGTGCGCCACCGCGTCGCGCAGGGCCACATACGCGCCGGAGATGGAGGCCGTGCGGGTCCCGCCGTCGGCCTGGATCACGTCGCAGTCGATGATGATCTGGCGCTCGCCGAGCGCCTCCATGTCGACCACGGCACGCAGGGCGCGACCGATCAGGCGCTGGATCTCCATGGTGCGCCCGCCCAGCTTGCCGCGCGCCGCCTCGCGCGCCATGCGGTCGTGGGTGGAACGCGGGAGCATGCTGTATTCCGCCGTCACCCAGCCCTTGCCCTTGCCCTTCAGCCACGGGGGCACTCGCGGCTCGATGGTGGCGTTGCACAGCACCCGGGTGTCGCCGAACTCCACCAGAACCGAACCCTCGGCGTGGCGGGTGAAGTGCCGGGTAAAACTGACCGGGCGCATCTCGTCGGGCTGTCGGCCGCTGGGGCGCATGGCGATTCCTTGCTAAATTTGTCGGGCGCGCAGTATACGGGACACCGGGGGTCGCGGGGCCACCCCCGCCCGGCCGATCCCGCCCCGCGCGCTCCGCCCCATCGGACTGACCCGCCATGCAGCGTTTCCGCATCCGCCTGGACATCTCCCCGGACATGATGGAGCAGTACTATTCCGGGCGCTCCACCACCGTATTCGCGATTTCCGAGGCCGGGGTCAGCGTGCAGTTCCCCGCGCGGCTGCTGCGCCCGCATATGACCCACGACGGAATCCACGGGCTTTTCGAACTGGTTACCGAAAACGACTACCGCCTGCGCGATTTTCGTCGCCTGACTTGAAATCGCGCCTGAACACCCCTATTTCGGTTATTGAGTCAAAAAGACACCCGAACGAGGAGGGTATAGTCATGAATATGATGCGTTACGAACCCTGGAGCCTGCTCAACCAGCTCTCGCGCGAACTCGGCCGCCTGCCCGACGTGCCCGGTGGCGAGGACTCGGTGAGCGCGGCCGACTGGAGCCCTGCGGTGGACATCCGCGAGGAAGACGATGCCTACGTGCTGCATGCCGACGTACCCGGCGTGGACCCGAAGGACATCGAACTCCACATGGAGAACGGCGTGCTGACGCTGCGCGGCGAGCGCAAGTACGAAAACGAGGAAGAAAAAGAAGGCTACAAGCGCGTGGAGCGCATGCGCGGCACCTTCTTCCGCCGCTTCTCGTTGCCGGACACCGCCGATGCGGAGAACATCTCCGCGCGCAGCCAGAACGGCGTGCTCGAAGTGCGCATTCCCAAGCAGGCCAGAGTGCAGCCGCGCCGGATCGAGATCGAGAGCTGATCCGCAGCCGGCAGCGTCCCCGGCCACGGCCGGGGCGCGGGCCTTCCAGCGGGCGCTGCCGGCGCGAGCGGGCAGCGCCTTTTGATTGGTGCCGGTAGCACCCGAATCCCGGGTATGATGGCCCGGGATTCGGGTGGTACCCGAACGCATACACACCGGCTTCGCCGGTCGCCGAAAGGGTTCCGACTCGAGGCAGGAGATGGAATACAAGGACTACTACAAAATCCTGGGCGTGGACCGTAACGCCAGCCAGGACGACATCAAGAAGGCCTATCGCAAGCTGGCGCGCAAGTACCACCCCGACGTCAGTGACGACCCGGAGGCCGAGACGCGCATCAAGGAGGTCAACGAGGCCTACGAGGCCCTCGGGGACCCGGAAAAGCGCAAGGCCTACGACCAGCTGGGCGCAAACTGGCGCCAGGGGCAGGACTTCCGTCCGCCGCCGGGCTGGGACGGCTGGACCGGTGCGGGTGCCGGCGCGGGTGCCGGCGGCCGCGCACGGGGCGCCGGACCGGGTGCCGGCGGGGCCGATTTCGGCGGCTTCTCCGACTTCTTCGAGTCGATCTTTGGCGGCGGCATGGGTGGCGGCGGTCGCCGGCGCGGCTTCGACGTGCGTGGTGCCGACCGCGAAGGCGCGGTGGAAGTGACCCTCGAACAGGCCATGCACGGCGCCGAGCTGTCGGTGACCGACCCGCGCGGACGCCCGCAGCGCGTGCGCATCCCCGCCGGCGCCAAAGACGGCTCGCGGGTCCGGGTACGCGGCCAGGGCGACCCGGGCGTGGGTAACGGCGCCCCGGGCGACCTGCTGCTGGAGATCCGCATCAAGCCGGACCCCAACTACCGGGTGGAAGGGCGCGACCTGCACCGCGATATCCCGATCACCCCGTGGGAGGCCGCGCTGGGCGCCACGATCGAGGCACCCACCCCGCACGGGGCGGTCAACCTGAAAGTGCCGAAGGGCTCGCAGTCGGGCAAGCAGGTGCGGCTCAAGGGCAAGGGACTGCCCGGCAAGACCCCTGGCGATCTGTACCTGCGGCTGATGATCCACGTGCCCCCGGAGGACGAAGCCGGCGACTGGTACGAAAAGATGGCGGAGTCATCCAGCTTCAACCCGCGCGAGCTGCTGGCCGGCTGATCCCGCTCGCGCGCGACGCGCGGGATTCAGCCGGGCGTGTTGCGCTCCACCCAGCGGCTGCTGCCGTCGGCCAGGCGCTCGCGTTTCCAGAACGGGGCCTCGTGCTTGAGCCGCTCCAGGATGTCGCTGCAGGCATCGCGGGCGGCCGCACGATGGGCCGACCAGGTCGCCACCAGCACCAGCGCATCGCCCGGCCGCACCTCGCCCACGCGGTGCGCAACGTGCACGCCCAGCAGGGGCCAGCGCTGCTGGGCGGCCTCCACGATGCGCTCCAGCTCCTGCTCGGTCATTCCCGGGTAGTGCTCCAGAAACAGCCCGGTGACCGTGTCGTCCTCGTTGAAGTCGCGCATGCGGCCGACGAACACGCTGGCCGCGCCACGTGCTTCGACGGGAATGCCCTGCTCCGCCGCGCGCAGCGCGTCCCAGGGGTCGAAGTCCTCGTGATGGATCATCACCGTCATGCTCAGCCTCCGGTGACCGGCGGAAAGAAGGCCACCTCGTCGCCGTCGCGCACCGGGGTGTCCGGGCCCGCCTGGGACTGGTTGACCGCCGTCATCAGGCGCTGCGGCGGGGGTTCACCGTGCAGGTTTTCCCACAGACCGGCCACCGTGCACCCTTCGGCGGGCAGCTCGGCCTGCTCGCCATCGCGGCCCAGTTCCTCGCGCAGCCGCGCGAAATACAGCACTTTTACCGTCATACGGCCCCTACACGTGTGTCGCTCAAACAAGCATTATAGCCAGCATGAACAATTTCACTCATTTTGACTCTCAGGGCCACGCGCACATGGTGGATGTCGGCGACAAGGCCGTCTCCCACCGCGTGGCCATCGCCGAGGGCCGCATCCGCATGCAGCCGGAAACCCTGCAAAAGGTCCGCGAAGGCAATCATTCCAAAGGGGATGTTCTGGGCATTGCCCGCATCGCCGGTATCATGGGTGCCAAGAGAACGGGTGACCTGATCCCGCTGTGCCATCCCATCGGACTCAGCCGCGTGGCGGTCGAATTCGATCTGGAAGATGACGCGGTCGTGGCCCGGGCCACCTGCGAGGTGCATGCAGTCACCGGCGTGGAGATGGAGGCCCTGACCGCCGTCTCCACCGCCCTTCTGACCATCTACGATATGTGCAAGGCCGTGGACCGGGGCATGGTGCTGGAAACGGTCCGGCTTCTGGAAAAACACGGCGGTCGCAGCGGCAGCTGGAAGGCCCCCGACCCGCAAGGAGATTCCCGAACATGAAATGGATCAAGCGCCTGTTTGGCCTGATCGGCATCCTGATCCTCGTGGTGATCGTCGTCGCCGCGTATCTGCTGGTGACGTTCGACGCCAACGATTACAAGGAGCGCATCGAGGCCCAGGTGCACGAACAGACCGGGCGCGATCTGGAACTGGCCGGCGATGTCAGCCTGACGCTGTTCCCCACCCTCGGCCTGCGCCTGGAAGACGTGCGCTTCGGCAACGCCGAGGGCTTCGGCGACGAACCCTTCGCCGAGGTCGACGTGGTCGACGTGGCCGTCGCGGTCATGCCGCTGCTGCGCCGCGAGCTGGAAGTGCAACGGGTTGAAGGCGACGGCGTGCGCCTGAACCTGGCGCGCGACGAGGACGGCCGCAACAACTGGGACGACCTCGCTGCGCGCGCCGACGAAGCCCGCGACGAGGCCGTGACCGGCGACGAGGACGAAGAACGGACCGCCACCGAATCGCGCCTGGCCATGGAGCGGATCGATATCGCCGGCATCAGCCTGACCAACGCCCGCGTGGTGTGGGACGACCGCGAGACCGGGATGCGTGCCGTGCTGGACCCGTTCAGCCTGCAGGTGGGCCGCTTCCAGCCCGGCGTGGAGACCCGGCTGGAAATGTCCGCCGCGCTGGAGGCCGAGGGCGGCGCGCTGGAGCAGCCGCTCAGCACCACCATGGACCTGACCGGACTGGTCAACCTCGACCTGCTGAACAATCGCTATGCAGTGCGTCGCCTGGACCTGAACCTCGATGTGGAAGGCGGCCCGGTGCCGCAGCCGATGGCCGTCCTCTTCCGCAGCGACGTGGCGCTGGAGGTGGACGAAGACGACACCCGCCTGCGCATGGAGCGCCTGACGGTGGAAGCCTCCAGGGTAACCCTCACCGGGTTTGCCGAACTGGGCAACCTGCAGGGCGACCAGCCCCAGATGCGTGGCGAACTGCGCTCCAACACCTTCAACCTGCGCTCGGTCATGGACGACCTGGGAATGGAAGCCCCGGCCACCACGGATCCGGATGCCCTGCAGCGGGTCGCGTTCGACCTTTCCGCGGCCGGTACGCCGGGCAACCTGGAACTGTCGCCGTTCCTGTTCACCCTCGACGACACGACCCTCAGCGGTGACGCCACGCTGGACACCACCGGCGAGCGCCCGCATTTCGGTTTCGACCTGCGCGGCAACGAGCTCAACGTCGACCGCTACCTCCCGCCGGAGGTCGAAGAGGCGCGCACCGGCGAAGCCAACGGCGCCCCCGACGAGGAAGAAGCCGAGGAGCTGCGGATCGAACTGCCGATGGAAGCCCTGCGTTCCGTCGACGTGGACGGCAGCCTGGCCCTCGATGGTCGCCTGATCCTGATGGGCCTGGAACTGCGCGACATTGCGCTGGACATCCGGGCGCGGGGCGGTGACTGGGTGATCGACCCGCTGTCCGCCACCGGCTACGACGGCGAACTGACCAGCCGCATCCAGCTGGACGCCTCGGACAGCCAGCCGCGCTACGGCCTCACCACCGACCTGGCCGGCCTGGATATCGGCGCCCTGCTGGACGACCTGCAGGGTGACGACGCCATGCTGCTGGGCACCGGCAACCTCACGCTCGACATCACCACGCACGGCGAGGCGCTGTCCGACCTGCGGGCCAACCTCAACGGCGACGGCGACATGCGCTTCGAGGACGGCGCGGTGCGCGGCATCAATGTCGCCGACATCATCCGCCGCGCGGAGGCCCGCATCCGCGGCCGTGAATACGAGTCGGACGAGCCGCGGCAGACGGACTTCAGCGAGATCTCCGGCAGTTTCGACATCGAGAACGGCGTGGTCTCCAACAACGACCTGGAAGGCAACTCCCCGCTGCTGCGCGTCCGCGGCCAGGGCTCGGCCGACCTCAACGACGAGTCGCTGGACTACCGCGTGGACACGACCCTCGTCGGCACCCTGGAAGGCCAGGGCGGACGTTCGCTGGAAGACCTGCGCGGCGTCCGCCTGCCGATCCGCATCAGCGGCACGTTCGACGACCCCAGCTTCCGCCTCGACCTCGAGTCCATCCTGCGTGAACGCGCCGCCGAAGAGCTGGGCGTGGACGAGGACGAACTGCGTGACGAGGCCACCCGGCGCCTGATGGAGCGCCTCGGCCTCTCGCGCGACGAAGCGGACGAGGAAGAAGCAAACGACGAACAAGCCGAAGAAGCTGACGAAGACGAGGAAGACGAGGAAGACGAAGAGGCCGAACGCAGCCTCGAGCAGGAAGCGGAAGACCGCATGCGGGAACTCCTCGAGTAAACCGGGGAACCCGGGTCACCCGCACTCGTTAAACCCGACCGCGAACACCGACGCCCGGGCACATCGCCCCGGGTGTCGGCGCCTCCTCCCCCGCCATCATGCAACCCTTCGCCCAACGCCTGCTGGACTGGTTCGACCGCAACGGTCGTCACGATCTCCCGTGGCAGCACCCGCGCACGCCCTACCGCGTATGGGTCTCCGAGATCATGTTGCAGCAGACCCGGGTCGAGACCGTCATCCCGTATTTCGAGCGGTTCACCGCGAGCTTCCCGGACGTGCAGAGCCTGGCCGCCGCCCCCGTGGACGACGTCCTCGCCCTGTGGGCCGGCCTCGGCTACTACGCCCGCGCCCGCAACCTGCACCGCTGCGCCCGGACCATCGTGGAAGACCACAACGGCCATTTCCCGCGCGAACGCGTGGCGCTGGAGGCCCTGCCCGGCATCGGCCGCTCCACCGCCGCCGCCATCGTCGCCCAGGCACACGACGCCCCCGAGGCCATCCTCGACGGCAACGCCAAGCGCGTGCTCGCCCGCCACGCCGCGGTGGACGGCTGGCCCGGCAGCACCGCCAGCCAGAAGACCCTGTGGCGCGAAGCCGAGGCCCGCACGCCCGCCAGCCGCTGCGCCGACTACACCCAGGCGATCATGGATCTGGGCGCGCTGGTGTGCACCCGCAGCCGCCCCGACTGCCCCGCCTGCCCGGTGGCCGAGGACTGCGGCGCCCGCCTGCAGGAACGCACCACCGAGCTGCCGCACCCGCGGCCGAAGCGCGAACGCCCGACACGCACGCGCTGGGCCGCCCTGCTGCACGCCCCCGAGGGCATCTACCTGGAACAGCGCCCGCCCAGCGGCATCTGGGGCGGGCTGTACACCCTGCCCGAGGCCGAAGACCCGGAGCATCTGGAGGCCTGGGTGCACACCCACTGGCCACGCGCCGAGGCACTGGCAGGCGATGCGCTCAGCCACGGCTTCAGCCACTACCAGCTCGACCTGCGCGTGCAGCGCTACCGGCTCCCGGCGGGTGAGTGCGGGATCATGGATGCCCCCGGGGTGATCTGGTATAAACCGGGCCAGTCGCGGCCGGCAGGCATCCCGGCCCCCATACAAGGCTTACTGCAAAGCGAAAAGGATTCCGGCCATGGCACGAACCGTTAACTGCGTAAAACTCGGCAAAGAGGCCGAAGGCCTGGACGTCCCGCCCTACCCGGGCGAGATGGGCAAGAAGATCTACCTCAACGTCTCCAAGGAAGCCTGGAACGCCTGGCTGAGCCACCAGACCATGCTCATCAACGAGTATCGCCTGACCCCGGTGGACCCCAAGGCGCGCAAGTTCCTGGAAGAGGAAATGGAGAAGTTCCTGTTCGGCGACGGCTCCGAAAAACCCGAAGGCTTCGTCGACCCCAACCAGTCCTGAAGCCGGCCCCGGGGCGCGCCCTTGACGTGAGCGCCCCGGACCGCTTTAATACTGCCCTTCGCCTCACGGCGAACCCCGCAACAAGTCAGTACTGGCCGGGTAGCTCAGTCGGTAGAGCAGGGGATTGAAAATCCCCGTGTCGGCGGTTCGATTCCGTCCCCGGCCACCATTTCCCTGTCCGCAGTCGTCCTCTCGCGTCCGCATGTCCCGTTCGGCGAGGGCCAGCGGCCCCATCAATCGCGCTCAATAGTGGTATCTGCAGGAGATGATGGTGATGGACGAACCGTCCACGGCATAGACCAGGCGATGGGTGTCATCAATACGGCGCGACCAGAAACCAGCCAGGTTCTCCTTGAGAGGTTCCGGCTTGCCAATGCCTTCCAGCGGTGACCGCTTCACATCCGCGATCAACTTGTTGATCCGCCTGAGGGTCTTCCGGTCCTGGGCTTGCCAGTAGATGTAGTCGTTCCATGCTTCGTCCGTCCAGCAAAGGAGCCGACTACTCATCCCCGTCTATCAGCTCACGCTCGGTGGCCTTTCCTGCCTTGTATTGCGCAATGGACTTGTTGAGATGCTCGGCATTCGCCGGGGAACGCAGAAGATGCACGGTCTCCATCAGGCTGTTGTAGTAATCCAGCGACATTACCACGGCGTCTTCCGAATCGCGGCGCGTAATCACCGTGGTGTCGGCATCATCGACCACGCCATCGAGTACGGCTTTGAGGCCGTTGCGAGCCTCAGTGAATGACACAATCTTCATGGAGCCCTCCTGTACAGTCACCCGTACAAGTATAGGGCGAGCAGCCCAAATGTACAATTTACGGGACAGGCCACGGCATCGACTCGCCGGGAAGCCCCGTTTGCACTATGGCACCATCGAGCCATGAGCGTTCGTCGTATTCTGCGTATGGGGCACGCAGATTCGTCCAGGTCTTTCGATTCCGTCCCCGGCCACCATTCCTTCTCCCACGTTCCATCAGCTTCTGGGTGGTCTGACGCCTCCCTTGCGGCGAATCCCGAATCCCACTCGAAAGATGTCCGGAATGTTGATCCGGCCTTCTACGGTTCTGTAGAGCACCCCCAGTTCCTCGAGATCGTCGACCAGCAGTTCGATATCCGCCCTTCCTTCCGATTCGGACGAAAAACGGCGCGGCGGCAGCTTCTCGCGCGAAACCTCGAGAACCCTCTGCAGGATTTCCTCCGACCAGTGGCGGCGCAGATCGTCGACTTCCAGCGGCACGGTTGCACCTCGCAGGCCCGAAAGAAGCGGGGTGACCCACGGGTAATCCTCGCGGCCCAGCTCCGCCACACGGGTCTCCGAGGCTTCGGCCACGCCGTGCTTGATCGCTTCATAGTGAAGCGGACTGGTGTGATCGGCATACTTTTCGTGGGTGCGGTGGGCCGCCTCGCGCAGCGCCAGGAGCAGGCTTCGCGGGGCGATACGGCCGTGGGCATCCGCCAGATGCCCCGTAATCCAGGTATAGGTATAGCCTCGACGGCGGTTGGTTCCCATATACGGCCCAGCCAGATACTCCAGCAACGGCCATTGAAGCGATTCGCCGGCACGCACGACTGTCGGCACCCGCCGTTCGCCCTGCGCATGCTCCCAGGACTCACCAGTGAGCTGCTGCGCCCGGGCGGCAAAAACATCACCCGCCGCCCCGTTGGCAAGCAGGTGAAACAGCAACCCGTAGAGATCCACCGGGCGCCACGCAAGGTCGACCCGGTTATGCAGCAATTTGGAACTGTCGCGGAAACCGAATATGCCCCCGTCTTCTTCCATATCGGGCCGCAGAAAAAACTTCAGGCGGATGTTCGGATAGGGTCGACAAGCGAGCGCGACTTCGAGGGCGCCCCGAGTCAATGCGCGCACGGATTCCCAGCCGCCCCGGGCGATCGTATCGAGCGAGTCGAACACCAGCAGAAGGTATTGTTCTCTGCGCGTCAGTTCGCGACTGGCCGCAGCCAGCAACTCGGCGAAGGCCTCAGGGTCGGCCTGCGCCCACCGGGCCGCTTCCGTCGCACGGCCAAACGGCGCCTGCATGCCACAAACTTCGGCCAGTTGCCGTGCCAGCAACCCGCGCCATATGTGACGGGGCTCCAGCCCCTCGGCCAGAAGCTGCTCCAGGGTCTCCGCGTCGGGATGCTGACCCATGTGCGGATCCGTACTGAACCCGATCCGCACCACGGTGTTCTCCAGAGCCTTCGGCCCCCCCGACCCCACAAGACGCTGGCGGGTCGGTTGATCGAACAGGGCCGCCGTCCACACCGATTTGCCGGAACCCCGCATGCCGATCACGACCGTCGTGTCCAGACTCAGGGCACGGGTGTGGCTTTCCGGCACGTATAGCTCCCCCGGGCCGGGTGGCGTCAGGTTCTCCTGAGCGGAGACATCGGGCAATTCACACAACGCCGCCCGCAGGGCCTCCACTTCCGATTGCGTGCCGGTCACTCCTCACCCCTCCGGACACCGAGCTTCAGGCGCTCCCCGGCCACGCGGAAAAACTCGCCGTAGACCTTGTCCAGAACCTGGGCCACCGGCATCTCCGCAGGCATATTGAACGTGGCGCCTGACATCGATGTATCGGCGTACACCGGGATCGGCCAGTGCGGCATACCCTCGTCTTCCTCCTCCGGTGCAGACGGTCCGGCTTCGGCCTCTTCATCGTAGAGCCATTGCCAGGTCTCGTAGGAACGCTCCCGGAACGCGGCCTGTGCCTTCGGCGTGGACCCCGCCATGGCACCGACCGTGCTCAACCGCCAGCGCAGATCCGTATCCGGCATGTTGAACGTGATGGCGGGTGACCAGCGCAGGTGCCGGAACAGCTGTTCATAACCCGCCCATGTCGGCGGATCGTCCCGGGCGAACAGAAACGCATGCGCCCCCAGGCGGGTCACCGCCGCCGCGCCGATGTCGTGCATGCCGGCCCTCGCATCAAGCAACGCCACGTCGAACGGCTCGATGCGGTCGGCCGCAGTTTGCAAAAGCGCATGCACCGCCTCCGCGAACCCGTATTCCGCCCCGTCGACCCTGACCGACAGATACGCACGCCCCAGCTTGGCGACATAATCCCGAGTCCGGGAACCAAAGGCCGGAGCCAGCCGGATCTCCCCGGGCGTTCCGGGTGCCAGCTCGACGCTTCCCAGCATCCCTTCGAACAACTCGCGATCAGCCTGCCCCACTCGGCCCTCGACCAGCCAGTCCACCACGCCGTAATCCGGCCAGGGGGACGCAGCCTCGCGCCTCGGTCCCAGCAGGAAGTTCTGGACCCCGGGAGCCTCCAGGTCCAGGTCCACCACCAGCACCTTCATGCCCCGGCCCGCCAGATGATGAGCCCAGGCCGCCAGCGTGGTTGACCGTCCCACCCCACCCTTCAGGCTGAAGGCCACCGCCGTTGGCAGCGGGGGCTGGTCGGTGACGGGCGTTCGCAACCAGTCCTGGTTGTTCATCAGGCGGTCCACCAGACGAATTTCGAGGATGTCGTCACCGTCGAGCCCGACCCATTCCGGCGACTCGAATACTTCCTCCGGCATGAGCAGGTCGTCGCGCGTCTGCACGGCTTCGTCGGCACCGGGGGCAAACCGTCCGAGGCGCGCATTCAGGTCACCGGAGAGCTGCGCGCGCTCCGGCAGCTCTTCCGCGGACACGTTCACCGCCAGAGAGACCCGACCCAGCAAATCCCGAATGGCGTACACACACTTGAAGCGGGCCAGTCGTTCACACGCGAACGATTCCGCAATCTGGAGCGCATCGTGGAATCGAACCATCCATTACCCCCTGAACAGGCCAGTTGCCACCAACAAGCGGCGCGCCCCTTCGCAGTGCCGCTCCACGGCGGCCTTCGGCACCGCGCCGTCTGCCGCGTACCGCTGTTCGACATCCCAGTCCGCAAACCGCTCCTCGCCTGCCAGCTCTCCAGCAAGCCCCGGAAACTGGTTCCGGAATGCAGTCGCCTGAATCTTCCTCCACAGAACGTTGATGTGCTTGCAGTGCTGATCCTCACGAAAATACCCGGCCCTCTTCAGCGCCGATTTCAAGGCGCACTCGGCCGCAAGACCGTAGAGCTGGTCCGCGTTCTCCCACCGGCTCCGCTCGTCCAGCAAACGGGCATCTCCCCAGTGGCGGCGGGCTGCCTCGTCATAGTTCTCGTCCATGCATGCTCCACAAACCGGTTCCCTGAAAACCCCGACTTTGCCGCTTCCGGGACCGAACGGGAACCCCCGGCGTTCGGCTCGCCGGCACGTTGACCAGCCCACGTCCGTCCACAATGCGCTGAGCCACAAGCTCAGCAGACGAAATCGTACGGGTGTTGCGGTGGCTCGGCCGGGTGGATCCATGCGGAACGGCCCCGGCTCCACTGCCAGGCGGCCCATGCCGCGGCGCAGGCGGCAACCGAATGGTCGCTGGCATCGGCGAGACCGAGCACCCCGTTCAGACCCTGCCGATCCAGCCATGCCAGCAGTTGCCGTCGCGCGTCCGCCGCGTGCTTCATCGCCTTCAGGGTCTCGACCGAAGCCCCGCCCAGCGCCATGGCGACCGTGGGGTGCACCTCCGCCACGCGGGCATCCGGGCGCTCGGAGGCGAGCATGCGGCTGACCGCGACACCGCGCAGCGTCAGGTAGCTCATCCTCGGCGCGGAAGGCGCCATCACGGTGCCGGCCGGCAGGCCGCACTCCACCGCCAGGCGGCGCAGGGACTGATCGGACGTGCGACTGCCCCCGGTGGGCGAGTACGACAGCGGTGCATCCAGCCCCACCACCGCCGCGGCCGGCACACGCTCCAGGATCGCCTGATCGTCCGCCCCCGCAAGCAGCTCCCGCAGCCGGAGCGCCCCGCCGCGTTCAGCGAAAACGGCGAGGGACGTCTGCCCGGCACTCCCGGGCCCGGACAGATCCACCCCGACGATCCACTGCCCCATGCGATCTCCTTTGGCCGGCTTCGAACGCGCCGGGCTGCGAACGTTCTTCTACGCTGTGGCACCATCGATGCCATGAGCGTTCGTCGTATCCTGCGTATGGGCCACCCCGACCTGCGTCGCGTCTGCGACCCGGTGGCCGATAGCGACTCCGGCAGCCCCGGGCTGCAGGCCCTGGTGGATAACCTCGTCGATACCATGCACGCCAGCGAAGGGCTCGGCCTCGCCGCCGCCCAGATCGGCGACACCCGGCGCGTGGCCGTGATCGAGATTCAGCCCGGCAACACGCGCTACCCCGATGCCGTACCCACCGGCCGCCTGGTGCTGGTGAACCCGGTGGTCACCGTGCTGGACCCGACGTTGCAACGCTACTGGGAAGGCTGCCTGTCCGTGCCCGGCCTGCGCGGCGAAGTCGCCCGGCCGCGCCACATCGCCGTCGACTACCACGAGCCCGACGGCACGCCCCGCCACCTGGAACCCGAAGGCTTCCTCGCCACCGTGTTCCAGCACGAGATCGACCACCTCGACGGCACCCTGTTCATCGACCGGGTGACCGACACCACCCGGCTCGCCTTCCTCGACGAATACCGCGAGTTCCACGCAGAAGCATAGGACTCACGCCCGGTGCAGCTTACGGCGCCGGGCGCTTTATGGCGTCAAAAAAAGGAGAGCTTATGCCGCAATACCCTCGACAATGAGATGGCTAACGTCGGTACGCTGGCTTGCATGTTCAAAGGTGATCGCGCAGACATTGCCGCTGGCATCCACATCCAGAATGGTGTTTTCGTCCAGGTCTTTCGATTCCGCAATGTCGCTGCTGCGGAACTCGATGTACAGAGTATCGCTGTCATCGAAATAGCTGACTTTCATGGCCGGAACCCCCGATCAAAGAATGCATTGTGAATCGTCTCGCCATCGTCCAGCAGAATCACCCGCAGGTACCGGCCTTCCATTGCCTCGATCCTGGCCCATCGCCTTATTCGGCCATCTGCCTGCACGTGCTCTCTCTCGGGATGCTGCACCACGTACTGGATCCATTCGTCCTTGATTCTCGCACGGTCCGGCCTGCCCCGAGTCGCCCGGAAGTATTTCGTGGTTTTCACAGATATTTTTCCTTTCCTGCATGAATCGCCGGCATCGTTCCCGTCAGGTAACCGAGGCGCCAGGCTGACTATCAGCCCCCCTCACTCGACGACACCCTGTTCATCGACCGGGTGACCGACACCACCCGCCTCGCCTTCCTCGAGGAATACCGCGAGTTCCACGCAGAAGCATAGGACTCACGCCCGGTGCAGGACCGGTCAGTCGTGCACGATGATGCGGGAGCCGGCGGCGTCGATGTCCACGCGGGAACTGGAGTAGTCGCAGGCCTTCGCGATGTCTTTCAGAGCCGGCATGTCATTGAGCTCCGCCAGACGATGCAGCAGGCTGCCGCCCTCGCAGTCACGCGGCATGCCGCCGTCGTCCAGCGTGCAGCCGAACTCGCCCCCGTTCACCGACCAGTCCATGTCGGCGGGCATCTTCAGCACCACCGGTTCTTCGTGCATCACCTGGAACTTCGCCCGCATGGCGTTCCTGCCGTTTTCCCAGTCCAGGGCCGGCATGTTGTCTACGCTGCGCATGGTATGCCTCCTTCGCGATTCCGCGAGGTTGCAACGGGTTTGCCGGAGCCGTTCCCTGCCCCTCTCCTTTGACGCTAGACGCCGTCCACGAGGCGGTCAAAGGTGACCCCGGCGGCGATGGGGAAGGATTCGTGTGGTCCATTACCGTTTGGTGGACTCCTTCAACAGGTGGCACACCGCAGGGCAAGCGGCAATTGCCCCCGAAGTTCTCGCTCCCGATCAAGCTATTTGGCGGTCCAGGACGTCGGTTCAAGGGCCCGCCCACGCGCATGGAGAGCCGTAGGTCCCTGACTACGGTGAAAAACTGGAGCCCGGACCGAGCATCAGCTACACAACAGCTTGACGACTCGTACACAAATGTACGAGTCTATGGGCAAGGGATTAGTGGGCCGCAACATGAATGGAAACGAATACCTGAAGCGGCTGCAGAGGCTGGGAAAGAAAACCGGCACGCCGGTTCAACTGGTCGAGCACCAAGGGAAAGGGAGCCATGGCCGAATCTACTACGGTGACCGCTTCACGACCCTGAAGGACCGTAAGAAGGAGATCGGCCCCGGGCTGCTGAAAGCCATGTGCAAGCAGCTCGGTATCGACCCGAACGACATTTGAGGACAGAGCCATGCGCTACGCATACCCCGTACAACTCGAACGCGACGAAGGCGGCCACTACCTGGCGACGTGCCGGGACGTGCCCGAGGCCCTGACGGACGGGGAATCTCAAGAGGAGGCGCTGCGCGAAATGGGCGAGGCCCTGGGCGCGGCGCTCGCTGGCTACGTCATGGAGGGGCGCCCCATCCCCTCCCCCACCGACGCGGAACCGGGCGAGGCAATCGCGCCGGTGTCGCCCCTGATCGCCGCCAAACTCGCGCTCCGGGTCGCCATGCGGGCGGAAGGGGTCAGCAACTCGGAACTGGCACGCCGAATGGGCAGCCATGAGGGTGCGATCCGGCGGCTAATCGACGTGGATCACCGCTCCAGGATCGAGGCGGTCCACGCCGCGATCGCCAGTCTGGGTCATGGTCTCGTCGTGGAGGATGCTCGCCCCTTTAAACCCGTCGCAGCATAGAGGGTAACCGCCAGCGCCCGCCCGGGCTCGCGGGTTCAGGCCTGCGCGGCCTCGCCGATGCGGCGGAGGAAGGGGGCCTGCGGCGGGCCGGTGACGATCAGCTCGTCCATGGCCCGGGTCATGGCCACGTAGAGCAGGCGGGCCTCTTCGGCCTCGCGCTCCTCGGCGGTGTCCATCTCGCCCAGGCCGGTCAGGGCCACCACGGGAAACTCCAGGCCCTTGCTGGAGTGCATGGTCACCATCTTGACCGTGTCGGCCGGGGTGGCCGACTTCTGGCGATTGCGGTCCCCGAGGTTTTCCAGCGGGATGCCCGCACGCTCGAACACCGCGCGGATCTTGCCGGCGGCGGGCACGCGGCGGTGCAGCACGGCCATCTCGCTCCAGGGGCGGCCCTGTTCGTGCAGCCGCTTGAAGTGCCCGGCGATGTATTCGATCTCCTGCGGCTGGGCGGGCAGGGGGATGATCGCGGGCTCCGGGCCTTCGCGGCCCGCGCTTTCCGGCGGCACGAGCGGGATGCCGTCTTCCTCGGCCTCCTGCGGGTCCAGCAGTTCGCGGGCGAAGCGGGTGGCCAGGTCCAGCACCTGGCGGGTGTTGCGGTAATTCACCCGCAGGATGGTGGTGCGCCCGCGGGCCTCCACGCCCACGCTGGAGAAGCTGAACCGGCTCTGGCTGCGGCCGTAGATCGACTGAGCGTCGTCGTACAGCACGAGCACCGAGTTGGTGTCCGGATCGACCATCTGCGTGGCCAGCCGGAACCAGTGCGGTTCGAAGTCGTGGCCCTCGTCGATCATCACCGCGCCGTACTGCCCGCCGGGGATCTGGCCCTGGTCGACGCCGTCGATCACCTGCTGCACCAGCTGGTCGAAGAAGGCCCGCTTGTCCGTGTTATTCGGCGGGGGCGGCACGTTGTAGGTACGCAGCTGCGCGTGGCACCAGCGGTGGAAGTTGTACACCGCCACCTGATCGCCCGCGCCCTTCTCAGCCAGGATGGCCTGCAGGCGGTCGGCCAGGGTGCGGTTGTAACACAGCACCAGGAGCGGCTTGCGCAGCGCCCGCGCCAGATGCAGGCAGCGGTAGACCAGGATCAGCGTCTTGCCCGCCCCGGCCGCGCCATGGATCACCCGATGACCGGTGCCCAGGCTGCGGGCCAGCTGCTCCTGCTGCAGGTCCATCACCCGCATCAGGTCCGGGAGCACTTCGGCCGGGGATTCGGTCTCGTCCGCGTCGGACGCATCGTCGAACAGGCTGCCCTGGCGGATGCGAATCTCGGGGAACAGATGGCCGCGGATGCGGTCGATCTGCGGCAGCGACAACCGGTGCGGGAACTGCACAGTGAACATGTCCCACAGCCGCTTCTGGAAATCCTCCGGATCCTGGGACTCCGTCATCTCGTCGCGACAGATGACCCGATTGGCCGGAATCACCTCGCCCAGCTCCTGCTGCTCGAACTGCGCGCGGGTAATGTTGGCCAGCACCACCCCGTGCCCGAACGGCAGCATCAACCGGCCCTGCAGCGAAGATCCCGGCGGATGCACCAGCTGCGGATCGCGCTCCAGTGGCTTGATGACCTGATAGGCATACTGGCGCGCCTGCTCCAGCGGGTTGGGGACCACCTTCAGGCCCCGGTCCGTCAGGATGGTCGCCTCCTGGCGATCGATCTGCCGGATGGTCTCCAGCCGCCAGTCCTTCACCTCCAGGATCAGCAGACCCCGCTGCGGATGCAGCACGATGAAATCCGGATGCTCCGACCGCCCGCCCACCGGCACGTCGTACCAGCACAGGTAGTCATCCTCCAGGAAGTGCTCCAGTCGCCGCGCAAAGCGCTTCTCGCCCGACGTCATCCGCGGCAGGCAGCTGTTCAGCGAAGGTATGAGTGTTGTCACTTCCGGGGCTCTCCCAAAGTTGCGCGGAATGGCCCCCGCTTGTCGCGAAAGCCCCGCCACCGCAATCGATCTCTATCCCCCACTCCGGCCCGAAAGGCCCCACTGACCGGCCCGCCGGCAAAGCGCCACTAGCGAAATCGACGCTGAACCACACATAGGCTATGGTTTCCACAAGCTGGCACGCAAGGATGCCGCGTTACCGATTCGCCCGGAGCCAGGAGGAACCAACCATGGCCGAGCTACCCGAGTTCATCGAGTCAGGCGAAGCTGCCCGGCTGATCCCCGTCACCGCCGACTCCAACAAAGAACAACGAGCAGCCTCCATCGTCCTGGCAGCCATGCGAAGCATCTACGAGCTCCGCCAATCCATGCTGGGCTCCCTGGGCGTCCGTGTAGGCAACCGTGCAAGGCTCGGCGCCTGGACCGAAGTCACGTTCAAGGAAGAGAAGAGCGCGAAATCGAGCTCCAAAAAGAACGACCGCCCCGACGGCCTGCTGGTCCTCGATACCGGGAAGAAGCGTTGGACCGCCCTGATCGAAGCCAAGATCGGCAATGCCGAAGTGGACGAGGAACAACTCCAGTCCTACGTCCAGCAGGCCCGCGCTCACAAGATCGATGCGGTGATCACCATCACCAACCAGTTCGTGGCCCAGCCTACCCACCACCCGATCAAGCTGCCGAAAAACCAGACGCGCAACGTCGAGCTCTATCACTGGTCCTGGATGTACATCCTCACGCAGGCCACCCTCCTGTTGGAGGCCGACGGGATCAGCTCACCCGACCAGCGCTTCATCCTCGCGGAAGTGACCCGGTATCTGAATCATGACTCGAGCGGCGTCAGCCGCTTCGACAGCATGAACCGGGAATGGAAAGACGTCGTCGCCAAGGTCAAGAATGGCGCGAAGCTGAACAAGAACTCCGAAGAGGTCGAAAACACGGTTTCCAGCTGGCACCAGGAACAACGCGATCTGAGCCTGGTTCTTTCACGGAAACTCGGCCAGGCCGTCAAACTGCGCCTGAGCCGAACCCACCGCACCGACCCGCAGGCCCGCCTGAAAAGTGATTGCGAGCTCCTCGCCTGCGAACACGTACTGCGCTGCGAACTGGACATCCCGCACGCCGCAGCCGAGCTTCACGTGGAAGCGAACCTGGAGAAGCGCGTGATCGTCATGAGCATGCGGCTCGACGCACCGAAGGACAAAAAGAAGACCAGCGCCCGCGTCAACTGGCTACGCCGCCAGCTCGACAACGTCGAATCCGAGGGCTTCTTCGTGAAGGCGATCCGTCCGGGCAAGGCCGAATCCACGCAGGCCCCTCTCGGCCTCGTACTGGAAGACCCTGAACACCTCGAGTCCGAGAATACCGACGCCGCTCCAACTGCCTTCGAAGTGCGCTATGTCACCGATCAAGCCTCCCGCTTCTCCGGCAACAAGGTGTTCATCGAGGAACTTGAGCGTGCCGTGCCCCATTTCTACGAACAGGTTGGCCAGCGACTCCGGGCATGGGTGCCACCGCCGCCGAAAATGAAATCTGACCCAGTGAACACGGCGTCCGAGACCGAACAGGAAGAAGAGGCCACCCCGCCAGACGACAGGCCGAACTGAGGCAAGATGGCTCAATGGCCCTGCCCATGGCACCGTCACTGCGCTCTTGGGCTGCTGTAACGCTTAGCGTAACCGGCCGGCTTTGGAGCGCCAGCGTAAAAGCCGGTCCGTGTTGACGCTATTGTTAGGGCTGCAGCCAGTCACGATCAGGCCTCGCAAGCTGTCGGGCATTGTTATAAGCCATGTCTAATGTGAGGCAAGTCGCCGCCCGATAGAAGTCGGAGAAACGCTCCACGACAAGCGCCAAATCCGCCTTGGCTGGATCTGTAAGACTGAGAGGCAGAAGAAGCTGAATGCTACCCTGGTAGTATTGAGGAATCGCCGTCTTATAGTTTCTTTTTACTCGCTCGATCCCTGAATCAATCGCACCCTTGACTATATTTTGCAATCCGTAGGGATTCATACCCTTAAGGGATTCCGGGAAACGTTCAATATTGTCGGCAACCACATGCTCCACATTGACCCTAAGCTCTTTCCTCGTGTCAAAAACCAGCACCGAAGGATCCGCAAAGTAATGAGCCATTTCCGGCAATGAAGGAAATCTATTCAATTCCCACTCGCCTTTTCTCGCAAACTTCCAGAAATGCCAGTACGGATCAGAATCCTCAAGCTTGTTGCGAGAAAAAAGAAGAAATATCGGTTCTTGATTATCTGTAATAAGGCCTGAGTTCCAGCAGGAATATTCCTCGTCCGTCGTAACGGTAATTTTCTTCTCTTCCGCCACCCTGCGGTAGGTGTAAGTTATGTAGTTGCGTAGCACGGGATGCGGATGATGCTGTTCAGTGTGCTTGTAGTCCCACTCCTCGCGCTCGGCGAGACCTACAAGGGATTCTATGTCATCCGTAAACCGAGGCATTAAAGCGAAGTCTCTGAACAGGTCAGGAAAATCGTATGGTTGTCTCTTCGTCATAAACTCCTCACTTCTTGCGCCCTAACGCCGAAGCTAAGCGGCAGGCCCGCCGGAGGCGGGGCTGTCCGCTTGAGCGTCTTGTTGGGTGACAATCCCGCGAGAGCTAAGGAATGCACGCAGCTCATAGAACTGGCGAAAGCAAAGCTCAGTGACATCAGTAAGCTTGCCCTCATGCTCGATATAGTGTTTGGCGCCCATACGCACTACGACACCCTTTGAAGCAGCTCGCTCTTCTTGGATTAAACGTGGCGTTTTGCGGAGGTCGAAGTTAACCGCGTTACCCGGTGGCGGAATGTAGCCAGAATGATCAATGCCGACATGCTTCTCGTGAATGGTGATGTTGCGAACACCCTGGCCACCTAGTAGCGCCGAGCGGGTGGCCTTGTATGCCTTGACTGCCTCAACACCCGCAATTGGCTTTGCCTGCTCAAGAGCTGAATAAAGAGAGTTGAGGACAGCACTGAGCAAGTAGGAGACTTCCATCGCTGCCGTTGCACCGCTCGTAAGCGGGCGCTTTCTATTTTCTAGAGCATCCAATAGCTCCAGAAAAAAGCTGGCTTCAGCGAGTTTGTCGGCACTGCTCATCTTGTCACCCAACAGTAGATTAGACAGAATCTGTCATATTGGTGATATACAGATTCTGCATATCATCCTGGCGTTCTCCTCTCGGTGGCACACCAATGCGGTAAACCATGCTTTTATCATGGTAGTGGACGTCGCGTCGAGTGGCAGGGCGCCCCGCGCGCTGGGACGAACGATTTTCGTCTCTTGGTCAAAGTCTTACAGGGGCCCTATCGGTCAACGTAGGGGAGACGCAGGGGCCCACGTTAAAGGCTTGCGGGTGGACTGATTCGGGGCGAGACATGGGGAGCGGGGGCTCGGGCGTGACAGAGCGCGGTGCTATACAGAATCGGTATATCACGGTTATTGCAGCGTAGCGTGGCGAGCGGAGGCACCACGCGTGGCCCGAGAATTGGGCTTCCGCCGGGAGCTGTGGCGGCGTTCCCTGGTACGATCCGGCCAGAGACGAACCGGGAGCCGGTGTTGGAAACGCTCAAGGAAGCGAATCAGGCGGTGGTGGTCTGCGGCATTCTGGAGGACGCGCAGGGCCGGATCTTTGTGGCGCGTCGCGGGGCCGATCAGGCGCTGGCGGGGTACTGGGAATTCCCCGGGGGCAAGGCGGAGCCGGGCGAGAGGCTGGAGGCTGCGTTGTGCCGCGAATTCCGTGAAGAGCTGGCGATGGAGCTTCGGGTGGGGGAAGAAATCGGGCGCACGCCGATTCCGGGTAACGGAAGCCTTGAGTTGGTGGCGCTGCGAGCGTGGACGGATGACGAGAGCCCGGTGCTGACGGTGCACGATCGCTGGTGCTGGGTGTCGCCGGCGGAGGCGCCCGGGCTCGACCTCGCGCCCGCGGACATCCCGTTGCTCGAAGCCTTTATTGCAGGACGGTCCGCATGAGCCGGGATAGCGCCGCCAAGTCCCTGCCCGGGGGCGAATGGGTCGGCCTGCATGAACGGCTGGATACGCCGCGGGTTCGGCAGGCGCTGGAAGCCCTGGGGCTGGAGGACCACGCCCGCTGGAGCCAGGGGCTGGAGGGCGACGACCTGGCGATGACCCTGGCCGCCGAGCTGGCCCAACGGCTTGCGGAGCGCGCCGGCGAGCTGCGCGAGAAGGGGCATGAGGACTGGACCCGGGCCGTGCGGATACTGGCGGATGCGCTGGCGGCGGCCGGGCATCCGCTGTCGGGCATTGAGGAGGACCTGCCGCAGCCGCCGTTTCGGCAGTTGTTGGAGGTGCGTTCGCCGACCGCCGACCAGGTGGGGCAACAGGAGACACCGCGGCCAGACATACCGTTGGCGCTGTCCAGCCTGCTCACCGGGTCCGATCGCACGCCGAGTCTGGTGACGCAGATCGAGAAGGAGCTGGCCAGTGCGGAGCGGGCCGATTGGCTGGTGTCCTTCATCAAGTGGAGCGGGATTCGCGCCCTGCGCGAGACGCTCAAGCGCTTCACCGAGACCCCAACGGCCGATGGCTCGCCCAGGCTGCGGATCGCGACGACCTCGTACCTCGGGGCCACGGATCTCAAGGCGATCGAGTTCCTGCTGGGCCTGCCGAACACCGAGATTCGGATCTCGTACGACACGCATCGCACGCGCCTGCACGCCAAGGCCTACCTGTTCCATCGGAACACGGGGTTTGGCAGTGCCTACATCGGCTCGGCGAATGTCTCGCGCGTGGCGATGGATGAGGGGCTGGAGTGGACGGCCAAGGTCAGCGAGTACGAGCTGCCGCATATGTGGCGCCAGATCCAGGCCTCGTTCGAGGCGCACTGGGCAGACCCGGCCGAGTTTGAGCCTCTAACCGCGGAAGACCTGCCTCGCCTGCAGCAGGCGCTGGAGTCGGAATCCAGCGCAGGGCCAGCCGCGCAGAAAGACGCTGCCACATTCTTCGATCTGCGGCCATATGCCTTTCAGCAGGAGATCCTGGAGGACATCGAGCGCGAGCGCCGTTCGGGGATCGACCGCCATCTGGTGATCGCCGCCACCGGGACCGGCAAGACCATGATCGCGGCGTTCGACTATCGCCGGTTTGCGCGCGAGCAGGCGGACAAGGGGCGGCCGTCGCTGCTGTTCATCGCCCACCGCGAGGAGATCCTGCGTCAGGCGATGGCCAGCTTCCGTCAGGTGCTGCAGGACAACGAATTTGGCGACGTGCTGGTGGGCGGGGCGCGCCCGAGTCAGGACCGCCACCTGTTCTGCACGGTGCAGAGCTGGAACGCGCGGGACCTCGATCGCCTCGACCCGGCGCATTTCGATTACGTGGTACTGGATGAGGCTCACCACAGTAGCGCCGGGAGCTATCAGCGCATCCTGGACCATGTGCGGCCCCAATGCCTGCTGGGCCTGACGGCGACCCCGGAGCGCACGGATGCCGACGACATCCGCCAGCACTTCGGCCAGCGTTACACGCACGAGATCCGCCTGCCGGATGCGATCGAGCGTCGCCTGCTGGTGCCGTTCCATTACTTCGGCGTGGCCGACCACGAGTCCGTGGACCTGAGCCGGGTGAGCTGGCAGCGCGGGGGCTATGACGCGCAAGAACTGGAGGGCGTCTTCACCGGCAACCAAGCGCGCGCCGACTGGGTGTTGCGGCAGGCCCATGAACACGCGACCGACCTGGGCTCGGTTCGGGGTCTGGGGTTTTGCATCAGCCGCGCCCATGCGCGGTTCATGGCCGAGCATTTTTCAGCCAAGCAGGTGCCCAGCGCGGTGCTGACCGGCGAGAGCCCGGACCACGAGCGCGAATCGGTGCAGCGCGACCTGCGCGAGGGGCGCATCCGCTTCATCTTTACCGTGGACCTCTACAACGAGGGCGTGGATCTGCCGGAGGTGGACACCCTGTTGCTGCTGCGCCCGACCGAGAGCCTGACGGTCTACCTGCAGCAACTCGGGCGCGGGCTGCGGCTGCATGAAGACAAGCCGCACCTCACGGTGCTGGATTTCGTCGCGCCGCAGGATCGGCGCTTTCGCTACGCCGCGCGGTTCCGTGCGCTCAGCGCGCGGCCGGAGAAGCGGGTGGATCACCAGATCGAGGAGGGCTTCCCCTGGCTGCCCAGCGGCTGCCTGATCCACCTCGACCGGTTGGCCACCCAGCGGGTCCTCGACAACATCCGCGCGCAGATCAACCGCCAACGCCCGCAGATCGTGCGCGAGCTGAAGGGCTGTTTCCAGGAGGACATCGACTCCGCCAGCCTGCCCAAGATGCTCGACTGCCTGCATATGGACGACGCCGAGGACCTGCTGCGCAAGGACCTGCCCTCACGGCTGCGCGCGGACTGCGGTGGGGAGTCGACCGAGGCACTGAAACCGTATGCCAACGGCCTCAAGCGCGGGCTGCAACGCCTGGTCCGCTGTGATGACCAGCAGTTGCTGGAAACCCTGCAAAGCCATCTGGCGGAATCCGCGTCGAACGTGGATGAGCTCAGCGAGGAAGAACGACTCCGGCTGGCCCTCATCCACAGCACGCTATGGGGCAAGTCGCGCCCGGGGAACGGCGACCTCTCGTCGGTGGACCGCTTCGTCCGCGAACAACGCCCGCTCTACCGGGATCTTCAGGAGGTCGCCGAATGGCGGCGCGAGCGCATGGTGCCGGCCAGCGGCATCACATTCCCGGAGCAGACGGGGCCGCTGGAGCTGCATGCGTCCTACACCCGCGAGCAGATCCTGCTGGCGCTGGGCCTCGGGAGCCTGGAGAAGCCGATTACTCAGCAGGAGGGTGTGCGGCATGTGCCGGAACGGCGAGTGGATGCGCTGTTCGTCACCCTGGAGAAATCCGAGCAGGAGTTCTCGCCCACCACCATGTACGAGGACTATGCCCTCAACGAGCGGCGGTTCCACTGGCAGTCGCAGTCCGGCACCTCACCCACCTCGGAGACCGGGCAGCGCTACATCCACCACGAACAGCTCGGCTACACCCCCATGCTGTTCATACGCCCGGCCAAGCGCGACGCCACCGGACTGAGCCAGCCGTTCACCTTCTGCGGCCCGGTGCGCTACCAGCGCCATGAAGGCAGCAAGCCGATGAGCATCATCTGGGAACTGGATTACGAACTGCCCGCCCGCCTCCTGCACCTCGCCCGCCGCACGGTCCTGTAGCGCTCAGCGGCGAGTTCAGGTGGTGGAAAGCGGGCAGGTGATCCGGCAGCCGGGAGCAGTTCTGTTCGACTGCTTTGCTCAGAGGGCCTGTCCGTGGTCTTCGACGTCGCGGCGCAGTTCGTCGCCGGCCTCGGTCAGATCGACCAGATCGAAGGTGTAGAGCGTCCGCAGGTCCTCGATGCGGCCGCGCAGCCGGCCCCAGTCGCTGACGGAAACGTGCCGGGCCGGCACGATCGCCAGGTCGATGTCGGAGTTCCAGCGCGCCGTGCCACGCGGCCAGGAGCCGAACCAGATCACCCGGGCATCGTCGCCGAATTCCTCACGCACGATGGCCGCGGCGTCATGCGCCAGCCCGGTCACCCGCTCGCGCGGCGACACCGCCTCTTCGGCCTTCGGGATGTTGGCGTAACCCGCGGATTCCATGCTCTGCCCGTCCCCTGAGTACAGGAGAACTATAGCATCCGGGGTTGCTGACAAGCCTCGGGTCCGAGCGTCAACTTCAATGTAAAGCGCACCCCCGCATGAGGAGCCACCCCATGAGTCGCCCGTCAGTCAGCATGCCGTTGCGCCATGCCCTGGCAAAGGCGGCCTCCGTGCGAGCACGCTCTCCGATGACCAGGTCGCCGCTACCATCGATTTCACTCGGTGTTGGGCGTCCCGGTCTCGGAAGCCCGGATGCCGACAAGCATCTTTTCGAGCAGTCTGAGAATGCTGGCGGTGCCCGCAGGATCATGCGGCAGGTTGGCGACCATGTCGCCGACAAGCTGAAGCCGCCCGTCCGGTGCTGTCTCCTGTTCCAGGATTTTGATGACACTGGCCCGAGTTGCCTGCGCCATGATCGAGGCCAGATCCCCACCGAGAATGTACGCTCCGGCTTCCAGATAGTCGAAGTCTTCGTGGTCAAGCAGGCCGACATATTCACGGAACAACCGATCACGATTGCCGGCATCCAGATACGTCTCGACAAGATACCGGAGGTCTTCCGCGTCGCGCCGTCGACGGCCATCCTGCCGGCCGTCATCCCAGGCGATGAGTTTGAGCAGGGCCAGACCCGCTGGAGAGATGCATTGCGTGTCAGTTGGTGGGTCGCTCCTGACCCGCACTAGGCGGGCGGTCCTGGAAGCATCGGCGAACCCCTGCACATTCAGATGGAACACGTGGTCGGGTGGCCAGCTGATGGTATGAGCCGGCCTTTCGATCCCGCCAAACGGGATAAGATCGACCCGCACAGGTTGTTGCGCAGCAATGTACAGCAGGCGCTGCGCGGCACGATCCGTGCGGAAACGACCAGTGGCCAGGAGACCTTTTTCGAGACCCTGGAATGTATCCCAGTGTGCGATCTCCAGCGCGAGATCGATGTCCCGAGTGGCCCGCCGGACCTCGAGGCCAAAACCATGATGGAGAACCATATCCCGCGCGGTGGCCCCGACCACTACAAATGGGATACCCAGCTCGGCGGCCAGGCGACCCACCTCACCCAGCACTTCGGCTAGTAATGGGTCAATCCGGTTCGAGACGTCCAGCCAGACCGTGCTCATACAGCATCCTTGCAGTTTCAATGTTGCGTTCGTCGCCGCTGGCCATGAGTTCGGCATGGACGAGCAGTCGCGGCGCGAGGTCCGGGCCTTCGGTGTGGCATTCCGGCGGCCAGAAGGTCTGATGGAGTTCGATGTCTCCATCCGGATCCTTGCGCAGGCCGAAGGCGGCCATCACCCGGTTGGGGGTCATGCGAGTGTGGATGGAAACCCGCTCCGGGATCAGGTATCCGGTCAGCCTTGCGGCCGCGACCTCCCCTCCCCAGACGGCACCGTACGGTCCCAGGTCGGCGTCCTCCCACCACTTGGGCCCGGGGGCGCGGTAACGCCCGAGTAACGTCCTGGGCCGCAGTTGTTCCGGGTATGCGAGGGTCCACCGTTGAATCAGGGCATGATGGTTGTGCAGACGGCGGGTTCGCGATCCCGTTTCGAGGAGAAAGCCCTGGTCGCGCAGTGCCTGAAGACTGCGGCTCGCACTGCCGAGCGAGACGCCGGCGGCATCGGCAATCTCGCGGTAGGTCGCGTGGAGAAGACGGGGAGCGCACAGCAGGGCGAAGACGACGCGCAGGCCGGCGCTCTGGAAGGCAGCGCGGCCTGCCGGGTCGCGGTCCACCGATTCCGCGGCCACCGGCTTGTTGCCCCGGACGTAGACGTACACCGGCGGGGCATTGATGTAGGCGTTTCCGGCCAGGTCCAGATAGCCGATATCCATGCTCTTCAGGCGTTCGGCCAGGCGCGGGTTCACATACTCGCTGACGATCAGTACGGGGTATTCGGGCTCGAGACGGGCGGCGATCCAGCTCACGCTGGCCGGGGTGAGACGGGGCACGGTGTGGACCTCGAAGCACCGCTGGGTGCGTTCCGGGGCAACCCGCAGGTAAAGGGATGATGCACGTTCGATCTGCGGGTGCAGCCCGGTCGCGCCTTCCAGGCATTCGCATGCCTGTTCCAGAAGCTGTTGTTCCTGTAAACCATCCATGACCGGGCGCCTGTTCAAAGATTAAGCTTGTTCAATATTATTGAACAAAACAAACTCATGAACAACGCGAGGATGGGCGCTCAGTCGAAGACGACGGTCTTGTTGCCGTGGGTGAGCACGCGGCCTTCGAGGTGGTAGCGCAGGCCGCGGGCGAGGACCCAGCGTTCCACGTCGCGGCCCTTGCGGATCATGTCCTGCACGCTGTCGTCGTGGCGTACGCGGGTGACGTCCTGTTCGATGATGGGGCCGGCGTCCAGTTCTTCGGTCACGTAGTGGCTGGTGGCGCCGATGAGCTTGACGCCGCGGGTGTGCGCCTGGTGGTAGGGGCGCGCGCCGGAGAACGAGGGCAGGAAGCTGTGGTGGATGTTGATGATGCGCTGCGGGTAGCGCTCGCACATCCACGGCGGGAGGATCTGCATGTAGCGGGCGAGGACCACGGTGTCGGGCTGCAGTTCGTCGAGGCGTTCCTGCAGCCGGGCGAAGGCGCTCGCGCGGTCGTTGCGCGGGACGGGGATGTGCTCGAACGGGATGCCGTAGCAGCGCGCCAGGGGCTCGTGGTCGGTGTGGTTGGAGAGGATGGCGGGGATGTCCATGGGCAGCTCGCCGGCGTTCCAGCGGGCGAGCAGGTCGCTGAGGCAGTGTCCTTCGCGGCTGACCATGAGCACTACGCGCTGGCGGCTGCGCGAGTCGGCCAGCACCCAGTCCATGCGCATGTCTTCGCCCAGATGCAGCAGGCGGTCGCGCAGTTCGCCCTCGCGCGCGGGGTCGAGGGCGAAGACCCAGCGCATGAAGAACCAGCCGGCCTCGGCGTCGGTGTGCTGGGCGGCTTCGGTGATCCAGCCGTCGGTGCCGGCAATGGCCTCGGCCACCCGGGCCACGATCCCGTGCTGGTCGGGGCAGACGATGCTGAGGCGGAAGTCGTGGCGCGCGGGGGCGGTTTCCGTCATGGTCGAGATGTTCCGGGGAGATTGAAGCCGTCAGGGTACACCGGGGCGCCCGGGAGACCGATACCCGGCAAGAATGACTACGGGCTCGACCGGACGCGCTCCCCGGCCCAGCTGGCAAAGGCGGAATACACCTCCAGGGCGTCGGGGACGGCGCCGATCACGCGATCCAGATCGATCGTGTCATAAAGATGCGTCAGTACGTTGCGCATCGCGCAGGCGTCCACCAGCTGGTCGGCCAGCCCGGCATCCAGGCCATGGCGGTCGCGCAGAGCGATGAAAACTTCGCGATAGGCCGAGGCCAGCCGGTCGCCATCCCTGCGCAGGAGTTGCAGCCCGATATCGGCCGCCGATTCACACAAAAGCTGGAGCAGTCGTTCAATCGCATAGTGCTCCTGCCTCTGCACGGACACGTCCAGAGCTGCGTAATACTCCATGTCCGTCAGGAAACGATGGAGCATGTCGAGCTTGCGCCCGACCACCTCGGCGGTATCAGGGGGCATCCGTGCCCTCCATCCGGTGTTGCTGGAAGAGTACGGAGTCGGCGTGCAGGAAGAAGGCCCGGTCCTGCTCGGCGTGGAAGCGCCCGGCCTGTGCTTCGTACAGGCAGACGCCATCCCGGAAGACCTCGAACCGGGTCAGCGGGGAAGTGCCCTCGCTCAGAACCAGCAGATCAACCGGGCAGGGTTCCAGGATCTCTTCCAGTTGCCGTTGCCAGCGGCCCTGGGTCATCAGGCCTGGCATCTCCGCCGGCTGAACGGCAAGGTCGATGTCCCGGCCGGTGCCGTCCCGCGCCGTGGAGCCGAACAGGACCAGCAGCTCCCAGCCATGCTCTCTGGCGAGGTGCTCGAGCTGCGAAGTTTGTTCGGGAGAAAGCATGGGGCACCGCGGCAGCGAATCCGAAAGGGTCCAGATTAGGACAACTCCAGTTCGCGGCCAAGGCCGTTCCTACGGGGCGGGGGCTTGCAGGAGCGAGCTTGCTCGCGAATGGTGAGCAGCCTGTTCGCGGCCGAGGCCGCTCCTACCGGGGTCAGGCGGTGTCGCGCAGGCCGGGGGGGATGGAGAAGGTGATGGTCTCTTCCTGGCCGGCGACTTCGCTGACCTCGTTCACGCCGCGCTCGCGCAGGTAGTCGATGACTTCCTGCACCAGCAGTTCGGGAGCGGAGGCGCCGGCGGTCACGGCGATGCGGTCGCGGCCTTCGAGCCAGGCGGGGTCGATGTCGGCGGCGCCGTCCACCAGGTACGACGGCACGCCGGCGCGCGCGCCGATCTCGGCGAGGCGGTTGGAGTTGGAGCTGTTCTTCGAGCCGACCACCAGCAGCAGGTCGCAGTCGTCGGCGAGGGTCTTCACCGCGTCCTGGCGGTTCTGCGTGGCGTAGCAGATGTCCATCTTGCGCGGCCCCTCGATGTTGGGGAAGCGCGCGGTGAGGGCGTCGATGATGTGGGCGGTGTCGTCCATCGACAGCGTGGTCTGCGAAACGAACGCCAGGCGGTCGGGCTCGCTCACCTCCAGGCGTTCCACGTCTTCCACGGTTTCCACCAGCATCATGCGCCCGCCCTTCGAGGTGTCGAACTGGCCCAGGGTGCCCTCCACCTCGGGGTGCCCGGCATGGCCGATGAGGACGACTTCGCGCCCCTCGCGGGCATGCTTGGAGACCTCGAGGTGGACCTTGGTGACCAGCGGGCAGGTGGCGTCGAACACGGTCAGGCCGCGGCGCTCGGCCTCTTCCTCCACGCGGCGCGGTACGCCGTGCGCGGAGAAGATGACCACGTTCCCGTCCGGCACTTCGTCCAGCTCTTCCACGAACACCACGCCGGCGTCTTCCAGGCGCCCGACCACGTGGCGGTTGTGCACCACCTCGTGGCGTACGTACAGCGGGGCGCCGTGGATCTCCAGGGCGCGTTCCACGATCTCGATGGCGCGTTCGACGCCGGCACAGAAGCCGCGGGGGTTGGCGAGCCGGACCTGCATGTTCATGGCCTGTTCTCCTCGCGGATCACTCGTCCGCCGGGTGCACTTCCAGGATCTCCACCTCGAAGGTGAAGTTCTTGCCCGCCAGCGGGTGGTTGAAGTCCACGGTCACGGTCTCCTCGCTCAATTCGCTGATGCGGCCGGGCACGGCCTCGGCCGAAGGGCTGGTGAACTCGTAGATCTGACCCTCTGCCAGCTCCGCCTCGGGCGGGAACTGGTTGCGGGGCACCGACTGGAAAGCCTCTTTCTCGGGCCAAGGGAACATGGTCCCGGCCTCGATCGCAAATTCCCGCTGATCGCCCGGCTGCAGGCCGATCAGCAGGTCTTCCAGCCCGGGCAGGATCTCGCCGGCGCCGACCTCCAGCTCGGTCGGTTCCTCGCCGGTGGAATCCACCACCAGGCCGTTTTCCAGCACCAGCCGGTAGTGCATGCGTACGCGCTTTTCTTTTACTACGGTCGTCATCTTTGCTCCAGTTCGCTTGCGGACGCGGGGCGGGTCAGCTGCGGCGGGTGGCCTCGCCCTCGGTGAAGGCGGCCACGATCAGCAGCACCGCGCCCACGGTGATCGCCATGTCGGCAACGTTGAATGCGGGCCAGTGATGCCCGGCCCAGTGGAAGTCGAGAAAATCCACCACCTTGCCGATGCGCAGGCGGTCCACCAGGTTGCCGATGGCCCCGCCCACGATCAGCCCCAGCGAGGCGATGGTCAGCCAGGCATCGCGCGGCAGGCGAGCCAGCCAGACGGTGATCAGCACCCCGGCGGCGATCGCGATCCCGGACAGCAGCCAGCGGCCCCAGCCGCCGGCATCGGCCAGCAGGCTGAACGCGGCCCCCGGGTTGTACAGCAGGGTGAAGTTAAAGAACGGGGCCACTTCCACCGAGGCGAACTGGGTGAGCGCGCGCTCGGCCCAGAACTTGGTGATCTGGTCGAGGATCAGCACCACCGCGGCCAGGGCGAGCCCCGGCGCCAGCCCGGAATGCCCCGGCAGTCTCATGCGAACCGCCGGGTCTCGCCCGGCCCCTCCACGTTGGTCACGCAGCGCCCGCACAGTTCCGGATGCGCCGGGTTCTCGCCCACGTCCGGGCGCAGGTGCCAGCAACGCACGCACTTGGCGTGTTCACTGCGGTGCACCACCACGCCGATCGCGGTGCCGTCCTCCAGGGTCGCGACATGCGCATCGGCCGGGGCGGGCTCGGTGCTCAGGCGCACCTCCGAGGTGATGAACACGAACCGCACCTCGTCACCCAGGCGTTCCAGCGGGGCGCGCACCGGGGCATCGGCAGGCACGTGCAGGTCGATCTCGGCGGTCAGCGAGGCGCCGATGCGCTGCTCGTTGCGGGCGGTTTCCAGCGCGCGGGCGGCGTGGGTGCGCATCTCCAGGATGCGGTCCCAGTCGGCGTTGCTGAACGTCGCGTCCTCCGGCAGCGGGGCCAGGCCCTCGTACCAGGTAGCGAACAGCACGGAGTCCGCGCGTTCGCCCGGCAGCAGCTCCCAGATCTCCTCGGCGGTGAAGGTCAGGATCGGCGCGATCCAGGGAGTCAGGGCCTCGGCCACGTGATACAGCGCGGTCTGCGCGGAACGCCGCGCGTGCGAGTCCGCCGGCGTGGTGTACTGGCGGTCCTTGATCACGTCGAGGTAGAAGCTGCCCAGCTCCACCGAGCAGAAGTTGTGCACTCGCTGGTAGATCGGGTGGAACAGGAACTCGTCGTACGAACGGGTGATCTGTTCCTGCACCTGCAGCGCGCGGCCCACGATCCAGCGGTCCAGCGGCAGCAGCTCGTCCAGCGGCACCGCGTGCTGCTGCGGGTCGAAACCGCTGAGGTTGCCGAGCAGAAAGCGCATGGTATTGCGGATGCGCCGGTAGGCATCGGCGGTACGGTCGAGGATGTTGTCGGAGATCGCCATCTCGCCGGAGAAGTCGGTCGCCGCCACCCACAGGCGCAGGATGTCCGCGCCCAGGGTGGAGACAACCTCCTGCGGCGCGACGACATTGCCGCGCGACTTCGACATCTTCTCGCCGTTCTCGTCCACGGTGAAGCCGTGGGTCAGCACCCCGCGGTAGGGCGCCTCACCGCGCATGGCCACGCTGGTCAGCAGGCTGGACTGGAACCAGCCGCGGTGCTGGTCGGAACCCTCGAGGAACAGATCCGCCGGCAGGCCGCCCAGCTCGGGGCGCTTCTCCACCACCGTGCTGTGCAGCACGCCGGAGTCGAACCACACGTCCAGGGTGTCGGTGAGCTTGACGTACTCGGCGGCCTCCTCGCCCAGCAGTTCTTCCGGCTCCAGGCGGAACCAGGCCTCGATACCCTCCTCTTCGATCCGCCGAGCCACCTGCTCGGTGAGTTCGGGGGTCATCGGGTGCACGCGGCCGGTCTTGCGATGCAGGAAGAACGGGATTGGCACGCCCCAGTGGCGCTGACGCGAGATGCACCAGTCGGGCCGGTTGGCCACCATGCCGTGGATGCGCGCCTGTCCCCAGTCGGGCATCCAGCGGGTCTCGCCGATCGCGCGCAGGGCGTCGGCACGCAGTTCCTCGCGGTCCATGCTGATGAACCACTGCGGCGTGGCGCGGAAGATGATGGGGGTCTTGTGCCGCCAGCAGTGCGGGTAGCTGTGGTGGAGTTTGCGCGCCACGATCAGCGCGGCCTTCTCGTGCAGCACGTCGATCACGTGGCCGTTGGCCTGGTGCACGTTCTGCCCGGCGAAATACGGCGTGCCCTCCACGAACACCCCGTCGGGGCCCACCGGGTTGTCCACCGGCAGGTTGTACTGCAGGCCCACGGCGTAGTCGTCCTGACCGTGGCCGGGGGCGGTATGCACGCAGCCGGTACCAGCCTCGGTGGTCACGTGGTCGCCGAGAATCAGCGGCACCTCGCGCTCCAGGAACGGGTGCTGCAGCACCAGGCCTTCCAGCGCGGCACCCTTCACGCGTGCCAGCACGCGGCCTTCGCCCAGGTCGTAGCGGGCCAGGCAGTCCTCCAGCAGCTCTTCCGCCAGCAGCAGGCGTTCGTGTTCCAGCTCCACCAGCGCGTAATCCAGCTCCGGATGCACGGCCACCGCCTGGTTGGCCGGCAGGGTCCACGGCGTGGTGGTCCAGATCACCACGCTCACCGGACCGTCGGCATCCGCCCCGGAGAAACGCCGCACCAGGTCCACGTCGTCCACCACGCGGAAGCGCACGTCGATCGCCTGCGAGATCTTGTCTTCGTACTCCACCTCGGCCTCGGCCAGCGCGGAACCGCAGTCCACACACCAGTGCACGGGCTTCTCGCCCATCTGCACATGGCCGCGTTCGTAGATACGGGCGAGGGCGCGCACGGTGTCCGCCTCGACCTGGTAGTCCATGGTCAGGTACGGGTTCTCCCAGTCCCCCAGCACGCCCAGGCGCTGGAAGTCGGCCGACTGCCCCGCTACCTGCTCGGCGGCATACGCCCGGCAGGCCTCGCGGAAGGAGGCCGCGTCCACTTCGTGTCCCGGCTTGCCGATGTTGTGCTCCACCTGCAGCTCGATCGGCAGGCCGTGGCAGTCCCAGCCCGGCACGTAGGGGGCGTCGAAGCCCGCCAGCGTGCGGCTCTTGACGATAATGTCCTTGAGGATCTTGTTGACCGCGTGGCCGACGTGGATCGAGCCGTTGGCGTACGGCGGGCCGTCGGCCAGCACGAACCGCGGGCGTCCGGCGCAGTGCTCGCGCAGGCGGCGATAACGGTCCTCCGCCCGCCACTGCTCCAGCCATTCCGGCTCGCGCTTTGCCAGGTTCGCCCGCATGGGGAAGGCGGTCTGCGGCAGGTTGAGCGTATCCTTGTAGGGATTCGGCGGTGCCTGTTTCTTGGCCATGGCTCTTCCGGATGGGCCCCGCGGGGCCGGTTGCTGTGGAGTTGAAGGATTCGGCAGTTTCGACCGGTGTCAGCAGACGGTACGGGGCACACGGCCCGGTTCATCGCCCGCCAGGCATTCACGCGCCGTGTCGGCGTCCCGTGCGATCTGCGCCTTGAGGGCATCCAGCCCGTCGAAGCGCTGTTCGCCGCGAACCAGCGCGCGCGGTTCGAACGCCACGCGCGCGCCGTAGAGCTCGGGGGCGGCGTCCAGCACATGGATCTCCAGGCGCTGTTCGGTGCCCTGCACCGTGGGCCGCCAGCCGATGTTCGCCACCGCAGCCAGCGGTTCGCCGCCCGCGCCTTGCAGCCAGCCGGCATACACCCCGCGCAGCGCCAGCGGCCAGCGGCCCAGGCGCACGTTGGCGGTGGGAAAGCCGATGGTGCGCCCAAGGCGATCGCCATGCGCCACCCGGCCATGCAGCCGGTACGGCCGTCCAAGCAGCCGCGCGACCTCGTCGAAGCCGCCCTCGCGCGCGGCGGCGCGCACCCGGGTGCTGCTGATGCGCCCGTCGGCATCGCTGACCGTGGGCGTGGACTCCACGCTGAAGCCCAGCCGCTCCCCTTCGGCACGCATCAGGGCGCTGTCGCCCTCGCGCCCGCGGCCGAAGCGGAAATCATCGCCCACCAGCACGTGGCGCGCGCCCAGCCGCCGATACAGGACCTCCTCGAGGAAGTCGCGCGCCGGCAGCCCCGCCAGGCGGGCATCGAAACGCAGCACCCAGGCGGCGTCCAGGCCGCGGCCGTCCAGCGCCACCAGACGGTCGCGCAGGCGCTGCAGCCGCCCCGGCGGCGTGGGCGCCCCGGCGTGTTCGGCGAAATATTCGCGCGGCAGCGGCTCGAAGGTCATCAGCACCGACGGCGCCGCATGCTCGCGCGCGGCCGCCAGCAGGCGATCCACCACCGCCTGATGCCCGCAGTGCAGACCATCGAAGTTGCCGATGGTCACCACGGCGCCACGCACCGCGGTCAGCCCGGAATCCGTACCGTCGGGCCTTCCCAGCCCTCGAATCAGCCGCATTGCCCCGTATCCAGGAAAAACGGCAAGTATAACCCGGCGTGCCCCGCGAGATCAGGCCTCGCGCAACAGGAAATGCCGCGGACGCAGCCCGGCCAGCCACAGGGTCACCCCGAGACTGGCCACCCCGGCGACGATCAGCCCGGTCAGCGCGGTCCCGCGCTCGGGGATGGACCAGTCCGTCCATGCGTCCAGCGCCGGCGACAGCAACACCAGCACCGCCACCATCACCGCCAGGGCCACGGGCAGCCCGTAGCGCAGGCGCCGCAGGGCCGGCCCCGGCCGGTAGATCCCTTCGCGCACCAGCCCGCGGTACAGCAGCCCGGCGTTGATGTAGGCCGAGACCGAGGTCGCCAGCGCCAGCCCGGCATGCGCACCCGGCACCCCGGACAGATACCACGGCAGCACGAACAGGCCGTTGAGCAGCATGTTCCACAGCATGGCAATGATCGCGATGCGCACCGGGGTTTTCGTGTCCTGGCGGGCGAAGAAGCCCGGCGCGAGCACCTTGATCAGGATGAAGCCCGGGAGCCCCAGCGAATAGGCGGCCAGCGCCAGTGCGGTCATGTGGGTGTCGTGCGGGGTGAACTCCTGATACTGGATCAGCGTCGCGAGGATCGGCACCGCCAGCACCACCAGCCCGGCCATCGCCGGCAGGGCCACCAGCATCGCCGTGCGCAGCGCCCAGTCCAGGGTGCGGCCGAAGGCCTCGGGCCGCTCCTCGTTGAACTGTTTCGCCAGGCGCGGAAGGATTACCGTGCCGATGGCGATGCCGAACAGCGCCAGCGGCAGTTCGACGAAGCGATCGCCGAAATACAGCCAGGAGATCGAACCCGCCACCAGGAACGAGGCGATCAGGGTGTCCACCAGCAGGTTGATCTGCACCACCGAGGTCCCGAGGATCGCGGGCAGCATCAGCTTGACGATCCGGCGCACGCCCTCGTGCGCCCGGCGGAAACGCGGCCGTGGCAGCAGCCCGGCCCGCCACAGAAACGGGATCTGGAAAGCCAGCTGCAGCCCCCCGGCGATGAACACGCCCCAGGCCAGCGCGACCACCGGTTCGGCGAACATCGGCGCCAGCCACAGTGCCGCGCCGATCAGCGCCAGGTTGAGAAACACCGGAGTGAACGCCGGCACCGCGAAGCGCCCGATGCTGTTGAGGATGCCCGCCGCCATCGCGGTCAGGGAGATGAACAGCAGGTACGGGAAGGTGATGCGCAGCATGTCCGCCGCCAGGTCCTGGCGGCCTTCCGCCTGCGCCAGCCCGGGCGCGAAGACCCAGATCAGGGCCGGGGCCGCGAGGATGCCCAGCAGCGTGATCACCGAGACTGCCGCCATCAGCGCCCCGGCGGTATGGTCCAGCAAATCGCGCAGGGCCTCGCGCCCGCGCTTCTCGCGGAATTCGGCAAACACCGGCACGAAGGCCTGGTTGAAGGCCCCCTCGGCGAACAGCCGGCGCAGAAAATTGGGGATGCGGAAGGCGACGAAGAAGGCGTCGGTGGCCGCGCTGGCCCCGAAGGTCACCGCCAGCACCATGTCGCGCAGATAGCCCATGATCCGCGAGATCATGGTCATGCCGCTGACCACAGCGGTGGATCGGAACAGTCGGTTCATGCGGAAGCCGGCACCACACAGACAATGAGCGGACCGGAGTGTAACCGACTCGCCCGTCGCCAGGCCCGGCGACGGCTGCCCCGGAGAACCGCGGGCAGCCGTCAGGAGGAAGGGAGGATTACTCGATCTTCAGGTAGGCGAAGCCTTCGTCGTTCTGCAGCTCGGTCAGGCGCACCACGCCGGAGGGCACCAGCTCGATGTCCACGCCATCCATCAGATCCTCTTCCGGAAGGCCGATGTCACCCCGGGTGATGTCGCACAGCTCCAGCGTCACACCATAGGTGTTGGCCAGGGTGCGCAGGCGGCTCTGCAGCCGTTCGCGCTCCTCCAGCAATTCCTCGTCGGCCTCGAACGGGGTGTCTTCGAGGTCGTCATCGGCGATGAAACGGATGCCGTGGGACACGAACACGATCCGCACGTCCGCCTCGATGAACTCGCGCTCGTAATGGGTGACCATGTTGTTGATGCTGGTGAGCATTGCCGAGAAGCGCCGCGGATCGGCGAAATCGGCGTGGTAGGCGACCTTGGCCTCCGGCTCGAAGGCGCGCGCCTGCTGCGGGACCAGGACCAGGCTGGCGGCGAACAGGGCCAGCAGCACCAGCACGAAGCCGGGGACCACGGCGTTGTTGCGGGCGGCGGGGTATTTCATCTCCATGCTCCTTTTTGTGTTGTGATGCCTGCAATGTAGACGCACAGGCTCCGGGATTCCATTCCGGGGGCGACCGGGGCCCGGTTCGCGTAGGAGCCTGCTTGCAGGCGAAGACGAGCTTGACCCTGACCGGCGCCCCGAGTATGCTTTGTCGCCTTTCAGAGAACCCGGCGAATCACGCGAGGGATAGAGTTTTGGCGAATATTGCTTCTGCCCGTAAAAGGGCCCGTCAGTCCATGAAGAACCGCGCCCACAACATGGCGCTGCGGTCGCGTTTCCGTACGTACATGAAGGCGGTCCTCAAGCCGCTGCGTCAGGGAGACGTCGAGGCTGCCCGCGAGGCGTATCGCCAGGCGGTCCCGATCATCGACAAGACCGCGAACAAGGGTCTGATCCACAAGAACAAGGCGGCCCGGCACAAGAGCCGCCTGAACCAGCGGATCCGCGCCCTGCAGGCGTAAGACCGTCGGGCCTGCGGGCCCGGCCGGCAGCCCGAGGACAGAACAAGCCCGCCCCTCTGCGAAGGGGCGGGCTTGTTTGCGTGCGCATGTCGTGCGCGTGTCGCTACAGCAGGACCATGTTGTCGCGGTGCACGAGCTCCGGCTCGAACTGATAACCCAGCTCCGCCTCGATCTGATCGGCGCGCAGACCGCGGATGCGCTCCACCTCGGCCGCCGAGTAGTTGACCAGTCCACGCGCAACACCGGAGCCATCCGGGGCCACGCAGGTCACCACCTCGCCGCGGCGGAATTCCCCCTCGACCCGCGCCACGCCCACCGCCAGCAGGCTGCGACCGGATTCGCGCAGCACCCGCGCGGCACCCTCGTCGAGATGCAGCACACCGCGCGAATGCAGCTGGTCGGCGATCCAGCGCTTGCGCGCGGCCAGCGGCTCGCGGTCCGGCTGCAGCCAGGTCCCCACGTCTTCGCCGGCCAGGACCCGCGCCATCACGCGCTCCTCGCGCCCCGAGGCGATCACGGTATGAGTACCGGAACGCGCGGCACGCTCCGCGGCGTACAGCTTGGTGGCCATGCCGCCGCGTCCCAGCCGCCCGAACTCCGGAGCCACGAACTGCTGCAGCGTCACGTCGGAGGCGCGGCCTTCGGCGATCCGCCGGGCCTGCGGGTCACGCCGCGGATCGGCGTCGAACAGGCCCTCCTGATCGGTCAGGATCAGCAACAGATCGGCCACCACCAGGTTGGCGACCAGCGCCGCCAGGGTGTCGTTGTCGCCCAGCCGGATCTCCTCGTAGGCCACGGTGTCGTTCTCGTTGACCACCGGGATGGTGCCGAGGGTCAGCAAGGCCTGCATGGTCGAACGCGCATTCAGGTAGCGCTCGCGGTCGGCCAGGTCGTCATGCGTCAGCAGGACCTGGGCGGCGTGCAGCCCGTGCGCCGCGAATTCCTGCTCGTAGGCCTGCACCAGCCCCATCTGACCGACCGCGGCCGAGGCCTGCAGCTGATGCAGCTGGTGCGGCCGCTCGGTCATGCCCAGGCGATACATGCCTTCGGCCACCGCCCCGCTGGACACCAGGATCACCTCCAGCCCCTGCTCCCGCAGTTCGGCCATCTGCCGGGCCCAGGCCTGCAGGGCCGGGCGGTCGAGGCCGGTGCCATCGGCGGTAATCAGCGCGCTGCCGATCTTCACCACCACGCGCCGCGCCTGCGGCAGGGCGCGGCTCATGCTTCGCCCTCCGGCTCGCCCTCCGCCGGGTCGAGACGCCGGCGCTCGACTTCGCGCATCACGGCCTGCAGCAGACCGTCCACGCCGTCGCCGGTGGCGGCGGAGATGCGGTACTGCGGCACGTCGCCGCCGGGCGCCGCCTGCATGCGCTCGCCCAGCGCGTCCAGCGCCTCCGCGTCCAGCAGCTCGCACTTGTTGAGCACCAGCCAGCGCGGGCGCGCCGCCAGTTCTTCGCTGTGCCGCTGCAGCTCGGTGAGCGCGGTCTGCATGTCGGTGACCGGGTCCGCTTCGGGGTCCGGCGGGGCCACGTCCACCAGGTGCAGCAGCAGCTCGGTGCGCCCCAGGTGCTTGAGGAAGCGGGTGCCCAGCCCGGCACCCTCGGCCGCGCCCTCGATCAGCCCGGGTATATCGGCCATCACGAAGCTCTGCTCGGGCCCCACGCTGACCACGCCCAGTTGCGGATAAAGCGTGGTGAACGGGTAGTCGGCCACCCGCGGACGCGCGGCCGACGCGCGCGACAGCAGGGTCGATTTGCCGGCATTCGGCAGCCCCAGCAGCCCCACGTCGGCCAGCACCCGCAGTTCCAGCTGCAGGCGACGCTGCTCGCCCGGCGTGCCCGGCTTGCTCTGGCGCGGGGCCTGGTTGGTGGAGCTCTTGTAGCGGGTGTTGCCGAGCCCGTGATAGCCGCCCTGGGCGACCAGCAGACGCTGGCCGTCCGCGGTGATGTCGCCCAGCAGCTCGTCGGTTTCCGCGTCACGCACCACGGTGCCCACCGGCACCGCGATCTCGAGGTCTTCGCCGGACGCGCCGGTGCGGTTCTGACCCATGCCGTTTTTCCCGCGCGGCCCGTCGAAACGCTTCTGGTAGCGGAAGTCGGCCAGGGTGTTCAGGCGCTCGGTCCCGACCAGCCACACCGAACCTCCGTCCCCGCCGTCGCCGCCATCCGGCCCGCCGAAGGGGATGTACTTCTCGCGGCGGAAGCTCACGCAGCCATTACCGCCATCGCCGGCCCTGACCACGATGTTCGCCTCGTCGATGAACTGCATCCTTCGCCTCCGGAGGGGATAGAAACAAAAAAAGCCCCGCAGAACGGGGCTTTACGGCGATCCGCGTAGCGGTCAGCCGGATTACTGCTGCGGCTGGACCGTCACGAAACGGCGGTTGAAACGACCGCCCTTCTTGAACACGACCTCGCCATCCACCTTGGCGAACAGCGTGTGGTCCTTGCCGCAACCCACGTTCTCGCCGGGATGATACTGCGTACCGCGCTGACGCACGAGGATGTTGCCGGCGCTCACGATCTGGCCGCCAAACCGCTTGACGCCAAGGCGTTTACTCTCGGAATCGCGCCCGTTCTTGGAACTGCCGCCTGCCTTCTTGTGTGCCATGTTCTCGTTCTCCCGAGTACTGTCGTGCCGCAGCTCAGCCGGCGATGCCGGTGATGCGCACGGTGGTGTAGTGCTGCCGGTGGCCCGCCTGCTTCATGCTGTGCTTGCGGCGCCGGAATTTGATGATGCGGACCTTGTCGCCGCGGCCGTGGTCCTCGACTTTGGCGGTGACCTTGCCGCCATCGACCACCGGGGCCCCGACGCGGACATCGTCACCCGCACCCACCATCAGCACCTGGTCGAAATCGACCTCGGAACCGACTTCGGCGTCGAGCTTTTCGATGCGGATCACGTCACCTTCGGCGACGCGGTACTGTTTACCACCTGTTGCGATGATCGCGTACATTTCCCTGGGACTCCGTTGCGATGACCTGTATGGACCAGGTGCTGATGACTGGTCTCGCGAAAGGGCGGCAATGCTAGCAGCACCCCCGCCGGGGGTCAACGTTTCGGCCACCCGTATTGCTTGACACCCCGCCACCCCCTTTCTAGCATGCCGGGCTCTTCATTTGCTGGAGGCGGCGCGCGCGTGCGGGCCTGCCGAAACCGACCCCACCCTCACCGGCCTGCCGAACCGCATGTCCATAGACGCCATCCGAGAGCTCGCTGCCGACGACATGCAGGCAGTCGACGCCTGCATCCGCGACCGGCTCAGCTCCCCCGTGGTGCTGATCAACCAGCTCGGACACTACATCATCCACAGTGGCGGCAAGCGACTGCGGCCGTTGCTGGCGACCCTGTCGGCCCGGGCCTGCGGTTACGAGGGCGACAAGCACGTCACCCTGGCGGCGCTGGTGGAGTTCATCCACACCGCGACCCTGCTGCACGACGACGTGGTGGATGCCTCGGAAATGCGCCGCGGCAACGAGACCGCGAACCACATCTTCGGCAACGAGGCCGCGGTGCTGGTGGGCGACTTCCTCTACACCCGCGCCTTCGAGATGATGGTCGAGATCGACTCGATGCGGGTGATGGAGATCCTGTCGCGCGCGACCAACGTCATCGCGGAAGGCGAAGTGATGCAGCTGATGAACTGCCACGACGCGGATGTCGACGAGGCGCGCTACATGGACGTGATCCAGTCGAAGACCGCCAAGCTGTTCGAGGCGGCCTGCCAGATCGGCGGCATCCTGGCGCAACGCGACGCCGCCGACGAGGCCGCGCTGGCGCGCTACGGCATGCACCTGGGCACCGCGTTCCAGCTGATCGACGACGTGCTCGACTACTCGGCCGACCCCGAGGTGACCGGCAAGCAGCTGGGCGACGACCTCGCCGAGGGCAAGCCGACCCTGCCGCTGATCCACGTGCTGCGCGAGGGCAGCGACGCCGAAAAGGCCGTGGTGCGCCGGGCGATCGAACAGGGCGGGCGCGAGGAAACCGACGCGGTGATCGCGGCCATGCACTCCACCGGCGCGCTGGAGTACGCCCGGGCGCGGGCGGAGGCCGAAACCGACGCGGCGATCGACGCCATCGCCGGGCTGCCGGACACCCCCCACCGCCGCGCCCTGGCGGACATCGCCCGCTTCGCCGTGGGCCGCGATCACTGACACCGCGTTCGCCCGGGGCATGGACAACCCCGAACAAACACGGCACAATATCGAGCTCAGCGTCGGAGTGTAGCTCAGCTTGGTAGAGCACTGCCTTCGGGAGGCAGGGGTCGAAGGTTCGAATCCTTTCACTCCGACCATTTCCCGATTTCTCCGGTCGGGCGGTGCATCCGGCACCGCCCGGTCCTTCCTTCGGCGGATGCCTGCATGAGCGTTTCTTCCCGGCCCGCACGTGGCACGCTGTACATCGTTTCCGCACCTTCGGGTGCCGGCAAGACCAGTCTGGTCGGCGCATTGCTGGACAGCGTCGAGGACGTCGAGGTCTCGGTCTCGCACACCACGCGTCAGCCGCGCCCGGGCGAGGTCGACGGCATCGACTACCATTTCGTTTCGGCGGAGACCTTCCTCGGCATGATCGAGGACGGCAAGCTGCTGGAACACGCCAAGGTGTTCGACAACTTCTACGGCACCGCACTGGCCAGCGTGAACGAACGCCTGGACGCCGGTTTCGACGTGATCCTGGAGATCGACTGGCAGGGTGCCCGGCAGGTCCGCGCCGCGGTGCCGGACTGCCGCTCGATCTTCATCCTGCCGCCTTCGCGCACCGAACTGGAACGTCGGCTGCGCGGCCGTGGTCAGGATAGTGAGGAGGTGATCGAACGCCGCCTGCGTGATGCCGAGTCGGACTGCACGCATTACCGCGAATACGACTACACCGTGGTCAACGCGGAGTTTGATCAGGCTCTGCGGGATCTCGCCAGCATCTTCCGCTCCAACCGGCTGCGCACGGTGGAGCAGGAGATCCGCTCTGCGGACACCCTGAACAACCTGCTGGCCGGTGCCCGGGCATCGGCCTGACATACGCAACAGACGCAACAGCCGGAGCAAGACCATGGCCCGCATAACCGTCGAGGACTGCCTCGAAAAAGTCGACAACCGCTTCGAGCTGGTGATGATGGCCGCCCGTCGCGCGCGTCACATCGCCCACGGCAAGGAACCCCGAGTGCCCGAGAACAACGACAAGCCAACGGTCATCGCCCTGCGCGAGATCGCAGCGGGCGTGGTCGGGGCCGAGGTGTTCGACGAGCACGACGAGCGTCCGCAGAACCAGATGCTGGATTTCTCCACGATCCGGCACCTGGAACAGCTCGAAGCCGACGAACGGTAGGTGGAGCCCTTGGCCGCTGGGCTTTCAGCGCCCGGGGCCGTCTCCTCGGCTTCCTCGGGCTCCGCGCGTTTCCTGATCAGCGACCTGTGCGCTGAGCTGGAGGCGTACCTGGAGCCCGAGCAGGTCGAGGAGATCTATCGCGCGTATCTATTCGGCGCCGAAGCCCACGAGGGCCAGACGCGCAAGACCGGCGAGCCGTACATCTACCACCCCCTGGCCGTGGCCCGCACCATGGCCGAGATGCGCATGGACCACCGCGCGATCTGCGCGGCCATCCTCCATGACGTGATGGAGGACACCCCCACCAGCAAGGACCGCATCCACGCCGAGTTCGGCGAGGAAGTCGCAGAGCTGGTCGACGGGGTCTCCAAGCTGACCCACCTGCAGTTCCAGTCCAAGGCCGAGGCGCAGGCGGAGAACTTCCGCAAGATGATGCTGGCGATCACCCGCGACATTCGGGTGATCCTGGTCAAGCTGGCCGACCGCCTGCACAACATGCGCACCCTGGGCGTGATGCGCCCGGACAAGAAGCGCCGCATCGCCAACGAGACCCTGGAGATCTACGCCCCCATCGCGCAGCGCCTGGGGATGAACGCCATGCGCCGCGAGCTGGAACACCTCGGCTTTGTCGCCAGGCATCCCTGGCGGTCCGCGGTCCTGGAACGCGCGATGCAGGACGCCCGCGGCAACCGCCGCGAGCCGATGCGCAACATCGAGCAGGCGATCTGCTCGCGCATGGAGGCCGCGGGCATCGAGGGCCGGATCTCCGGACGCGAGAAATCGCTGTACAGCATCTACCGCAAGATGCGCTCGAAGCGGCACACCTTCGAAGATGTGTTCGACGTGTTCGCGATCCGCATCGTGGTCGACGACATGGACACCTGCTACCGCTCGCTGGGGGTGGTCCACAACCTGTACAAGCCGGTGCCGGGGCGCTTCAAGGACTACATCGCGATCCCCAAGTCCAACGGCTACCAGTCACTGCACACCGTGCTGTTCGGCCCGCAGGGCATCCCGATCGAGGTGCAGATCCGCACCACCGAGATGGATCGTGTCGCGGAAAGCGGCATCGCCGCCCACTGGCAGTACAAGTCGGGGGGCGAGCTGGCGCAGACGGCGCAGAGCCGCGCACGCGAATGGCTCAAGGATGTCCTCGAGATCCAGAACAGCGTGGGCAATTCGATCGAGTTCCTGGAAAACGTGAAGGTCGACCTGTTCCCCGACGAGGTCTACACCTTCACCCCGGGTGGCGACATCCTGGTCCTGCCGCGCAACGCCACGCCCATCGACTTCGCCTATGCCGTGCACTCGGACGTCGGCAACCGCTGCGTGGCCGCCAAGATCGACCGCCAGCTGGCGCCGCTCTCCAGCCGGCTGCAAAGCGGCCAGACGGTGGAGATCGTCACCGCGCAGGGTGCCCGGCCCAACCCCGCCTGGCTGTCGTTCGTGGTCACCGGCAAGGCCCGCACCGGCATCCGCCACTGCCTGAAATCCATGCAGAAGGACGAGGCGCGGGCCCTTGGCCGCCGCCTGCTGGAAAAATCCCTGGCGGCACTGGATTCCAGCCTCGCGCGGATCTCCCCGGCACAGCTGGACCAGCTCCTGGACAACATGAAACTCACCGAGCTGGATGATCTGCTGGCCGAGATCGGTCTGGGGAATCGCATGGCCTCGCTGGTGGCACGCCAGCTGGTGGGCCTGGACGGCGAGGCGGCCGAGATCGAGGGCGAGACCGACGGCCACGAGACCGCATCCCTGGCGATCCGCGGGACCGAGGGCATGGTCCTGAACTATGGCCGCTGCTGCTATCCCATCCCGGGTGATCCAATCATCGGTCAGCTGAGCGCCGGGCGCGGCCTGGTGGTCCATCGCGAGAACTGCCGCAACCTGCACGAGGGCCGCGAACGCCCGGATCGCAGGATCGACCTCGAGTGGTCGCACGAACCGGGCCTGCAGTTCACCGCTGCGGTGCGCACGCGTACTGCCAACCGCCGCGGCGCGCTGGCCGAGATGGCTGCCTGCATCGCCGACCAGGGCTCCAACATCGAGCACATCTCGTTCAACGAGCAGGACGGCCACTCCACCGCCATGACCTTCCAGCTGACAGTGCGCGACCGCCAGCACCTGGCGCAGATCATGCGCGGCCTGCGGCGCCTGCCGGACGTGCTGCGGATCTCGCGCCCGCGCGGCTGACGCGGTATGGTTCCCGGCGCTGAATAACCAGGAGGTTCCATGTCCCGCGAAGTAATCCAGACCGACGCCGCCCCGGCCGCCATCGGCCCTTACTCCCAGGCGGTGCGCACCGGCGACACCCTGTACCTCTCCGGCCAGATCCCGCTGGACCCGGCCACCATGGACCTGGTGGACGGCGGCATCGAGGCGCAGATCCGCCGGGTGTTCGACAACCTGGCGGCAGTGCTGGATGCCGCCGGCGCGCGCCTGGGCGATATCGCCAAGCTCAACATCTACCTCGTCGACCTGACCCATTTCCCGCTGGTCAACGAGCTGATGAGCGAATACTTCAGCGAGCCTTATCCGGCGCGCGCGGCGATCGGCGTGGCCGCCCTGCCCAAGGGGGCACAGGTGGAGATGGACGCCATCGCCTGGTGTCCGCGGGGCTGAGGCCCCGCGCCCCGGAGCACTGCAGATGGACCTGCAGGCCCCGCTGACCGAACTCACCGGCGTGGGACCGCGCCAGGCCGAGCGCCTGGCGCGGCTGGGCCTGCATGTCTGTGGCGACCTGCTGTTCCACCTGCCGCTGCGCTTCGAGGACCGCACCCGCATCACCCCGCTGGACCGCCTGCGCCCGGGCCGCGCCGCCCTGTTCGAGGGCGTGGTCGAGCGCAGCGAGGTCGTGATCCGCCGTCGGCGCATGCTGGTGGTGACCCTGGGGGACGGCCACGGGGTGATCACCCTGCGCTTCTTTCACTTCGGCAACGCCCAGCAGAAGCGCCTGGCGACCGGGACCCGGGTGCGCGGCTTCGGCGAACCGCGCGGCATGGCCGGGGCGCTGGAGTGCGTGCATCCGGAGACCGAGATCGTCGATCCGGACGCCCCGCCGGCGCTGGAACAGCGCCTGACCCCGGTCTACCCGGTCACCGAGGGTGTGTCCCAGCCGCTGCTGCGCAAGCTGGTGCGCCAGGCCCTGCCCGGCATCCGGCAGCTGCCCGACCTGTTGCCGGAACTGGAGCGTGAAGGCCTGCCGCCGCTGCAGCAGGCCGTGCAGGACCTCCACCAGCCGCCACCCAACGCGCAGACCGCGACGCTCGAGCCTGGCATCGACGGACGCTCGGCCGCGCAGACCCGGCTTGCGCTGGAGGAACTGGTCGCGCACCAGCTCGCCCGCCTGCAGCATGCCCGGACCGAACCCGACGAACACGCCCCGGCGCTGGATCCGCCCGGCGATCTGTGGGAACGCCTGCATGCCGGACTGCCGTTCCCGCTGACCGGGGCCCAGCAGCGCGTGATCGGCGAGATCCGCGCGGATCTCGCCCGCGAACGCCCGATGAACCGCCTGCTGCAGGGCGACGTCGGTTCGGGCAAGACCCTGGTCGCGGTGGCCGCCGCCCTGGCCGCGGTGGAGGCGGGCTACCAGGTCGCGTTCATGGCCCCCACCGAACTGCTGGCACGCCAGCACGCCCGCAACCTGGCGGCCTGGCTGGAGCCCATGGGCATCCCCATCGCCTGGCTGGGCGGGCGCCAGGCACGCGGGGAGCGCGGCCAGCTGCTGAACGAACTGGCCAGCGGCGACCGCCCGGTCGCGGTGGGCACCCACGCCCTGTTCCAGGAAGACGTGCGCTTCCACCGCCTGGGCCTGGCGGTGGTGGACGAGCAGCACCGCTTCGGCGTGCATCAGCGCATGGCGCTGCGCGAGAAGGGCAACGGGGGCACCCCGCACCAGCTGATCATGACTGCCACGCCCATCCCTCGCACCCTGGCGATGACCCTGTATGCCGGGCTGGAGACCTCGATCATCGACGAGCGCCCGCCCGGGCGCACGCCGGTGCGCACCGCGCTGATCAGCCACGAGCGCCGCGACGAGGTGATCGAGCGCATCCGCGTGGCCTGCGGCGACGGCACCCAGGCCTACTGGGTGTGTCCGCTGGTGGAAGACTCGGAGCAGCTGGAGGCCGAATCCGCCGAGGCCACCCGCGAGCGCCTGGCCGAGGCCCTGCCGGGGCTGCGCATCGGGCTGGCCCACGGCCGCATGAAGGGCAGCGAGCGCGATCAGGTGATGGAGGGGTTCCGGCGCGGCGAGATCGACCTGCTGGTGGCGACCACGGTGATCGAGGTCGGCGTGGACGTGCCCAACGCCAGCCTGATGGTCATCGAGAACGCCGAACGCATGGGCCTGTCGCAGCTGCACCAGCTGCGCGGACGGGTTGGGCGCGGCAATGCCGCCAGCGCCTGCGTGCTGCTGTATCGCCCGCCGCTGGGCGAGACCGCACGCGAACGACTGGAGGCGATGCGCCGCACCGACGACGGTTTCGAGATTGCCGAGGTGGACCTGAAGCTGCGCGGCCCGGGGGAACTGCTGGGCACGCGCCAGACCGGCGACCGCAGCTTCCGCGTGGCCGACTGGTCACGCGATCAGGACCTTCTGCCACGCGCCACCCGGATCGCCGAGGGCCTGCTGCAGGACCCGCCGCGCGGCGGCGCGCTGATCGATCGCTGGCTGGGGGATGCGACCCGCTACGGCCAGGTCGGCTGACGGCCGCTACCGATCGCCGCGCAGGTGGTCCTTCAGCCGCTGCAGCTCGTCTTCCGACCAGCCTTCGGGATCCGTCACGTGGCGCCAGGCGTAGACATAGTGTTCCGGGGCATACACATGGCCGTAGCCCACCGGGGCATCATCCGCGGCGGCCACGTCGATCGCCAGCTGCAGCATGGTCACCACCGGGTACCATTGCAGCTTGTCGGTCACGTCCGGGCCGCGCGGTTCTTCCATCCATTCCGGCTGGCGGTAGAAGGCCTCGGGCTCGAAGAAGGTGACGGGGTCGCTGGCGTACTGCAGGTACACGATGCGCATGCTCCCCCATTCGGCACCGGGGATCTCCAGGTGCGGATCCTGGTTGGTGAACCGCACGATGGAACTGTCGCGAAAACGCGGCAGCCACGCGGGCGAGTCCGGCTCGCGCTGCGCGGTGATCTCGCGCCAGGCCTCGGAGCGGAACGGCGGGCCGCTCCACAGGGCGCCGGAGAACGGATCGCCGACGATGTCGTAGAGATCCGCCGCGCGTTCGGAGTTCAGTGCCCCCAGACTGAGCCCGTAGAGATACAGCTCGGGGCGTTCGTCGACCGGCAGCTCACGCCAGTGGCCATAGACTTCGGCGAAGACCGCCTGCGCGGTCTCCAGCCCGTAGGACGACTCCGACATCAGCGACAGCCAGCTCGGCAGGTAGGAGTACTGCACCGCCACCGAGGCCACGTCGCCCCGATGCAGGTACTCCACCGCCTGCATCGCATCGCGATCCACCCAGCCGCGCCCGGTAGGGGTCGCCAGCACCAGCACCGAGCGGTCGAAGGCATCGGTACGCTTGAGCTCGTCCAGGGCCAGGCGGGCGCGTTCCTCGATGGTCTCCGCGGCGTTCAGCCCCACGTATACCCGCAACGGGGCCGGCGTGGGCTCGCCGAAGAACTCGCTCATCTGTTCGGTGTCGGGCGTGAAGCCGACGTAGCGCCGGCCGTGCTGCCCCAGCTCCTCCCAGCGGATGAGCGATTCCTCGCTGCCGGAGAGCTGCGAGTCACCGGGATGCTCCACGTCCGCTTCCATGCGCACGTCGAACTGGCGGAAAGTGTTGTCGGCGGTGCGCAGGCCGTATTCCAGCAGCACCCCGTCGATCACCGCCCAGAACAGTGCCAGCGCTACGATCACGCCGGTCACGTTCGCCAGCCGCCGCGGGATGAAGCGGCGCAGGCGCACGGCAACGAATCGGAAACTGAGCAGGAACAGCCGCCCCACCGCCAGCGCCGCCGCGAACACCGCAAGACCGATCACGCCCGTACGGAACGGATGGGCGCTGTCCACCGGGTCCATCTCCATCAGCTCGCGGATCGAGTTCTGCCACTGGGCGGCCTGCATCAGGAACCCGACGGCGATCACCGCACACAGCGCCGCGGCCACGATCACCATGATCCGGTGCACCCGTTCGCCCGCCTCCGGCAGCTCGAGGTAAGCCCACAGCCAGTGCAGGAAGACCCCGAGCAGATAGCCCGCCGACAGGGAGATCCCGGACAGGATGCCCTGCATCTCCCAGGTCCGCGGGATCAGGCTGGGCGACAGCGAGGCGGCGAAGAACAGCGTGCCCAGCAGCAGCCCGGGCACCGACAGCGAGGCGGCCAGGCGCCGCGCCCAGCCCGGCGCCAGCCAGCGGGACAACGGGATGCGGGCGGTCAGACGGGCCACGGAATCAGGGAACGACATGACGCGTCAGCGACGGGCATACACCGGGGGATGTCCCGGCGGCGGTGGGTGGAAGCGCTTGTAGGCCCAGTTGTACTGCTCCGGGCAGCGCCTTACCAGGTCCTCGACGATGCGGTTGACCGCCGCGGCGGCACGCACGAAATCGGGGTCGCGGACCTCGGGGCCGGCCTCGATCTCGTGGTAGCGGAAGCCGCGCCCGCGCGGCAGGCGCTCGGCGAACAGGAACACCACAGGGTCGTCGCGCCCGCGCAGCAGGCGCGGCAGCAGGGTCATGGTCAGGGCCCGGCGGCCGAAAAACGGCGCGTGCACGCCCGACGCCCCCTTCGGGCTCTGGTCGGGCAGCACGCCGATGATCTCGCCGGCATCGCGCGCCTTCTGCAGGATGCGCAGCCCGGAGCGGTCGGCCGGCGCCAGCTTCGCCCCGGTGGCGGAACGGGCCTCGCGCACCCACCGGTCGATCTCGGGGGTCGGAAGCGGGCTGTACAGCGAGGCCATCGGCCCGTGCATGGCCGCGTGCAGGCCGGCGAATTCCCAGGAGCCCAGATGCGGCGTGGCCAGGAACAGCGCACGGCCGGGCTCTCGGCTCTGCAGCCGGGCGTAGCACGGCGGCGCCTCCGCCAGCCCCGCCAGGCGCTCGGGCCCGGCCCGCCACAGCCAGGGCGACTCGGTCAGCGAGCGCGCCATGGCCTGCAGCGAACGCCGCGCGGTGCGGCGGTGCCAGGCCGCGTCCTTGTCGGGAAAACAGAGCGCCAGGTTGATGCGCGTGAGCCGTGCGGAGCGCGTGGGCAGCAGCCACACCAGGGTACCCAGAACACCGCCCAGGGCGTGGTTGACCCGCAGCGGCAGGCGCCCCAGCACCCGCAGGATCACCCCGATCAGGCGGTCGCGCAGCTGCCGTCGCTCAGCCATCGGCCGTTTCCCCGGATGCCACCGGATCCACGGCCCGCGAAGCATCGGCGGCATCGGGTGCATCATCCGGCCCCGGGATCCCCCCCTCGGTCATCAGTGGCCGCAGGGTGGTGCGCAGGTTGCGAAACAGTTCGGCAAACTCGCCCTCCTCGCGTGCCAGCAGGGCCTTCATGTGCTCGCGCCGGGTGGGCATGGAGAAGCAGGCCGGGCAGTTGTCGAGGATGACCGGCAGTCCGGCCGCCTCGGCAAAGTCGCGGGTCTGGCGCTCGCGCACGTAGACCAGCGGCCGGATCACGCGCAGGTCGCCGGCATCGATGCGGTAATGGGCCTTCATGGTGCGCAGCTGACCGCCATGGAAGGCGCTCATCAGGAAGCTCTCGGCGAGGTCGTCCAGGTGCTGGCCCAGCGCCAGCACGTTGTACCCGTGCTCGCGCGCGGTGCGGTACATCAGGCCGCGTTTCATGCGCGAGCAGAACGAGCAGAAGGAGTCGTTGTCCATGTGCTCGCCGGCCAGTTCGGCGATCGGCTCGGAGACGAAGTGATACGGGATCCCGTAGCCGCCGAGGTAGTCCTGCAGGCGCTCCGGGTCGAAGCCGTCGATCTCCGGGTCGATGGTCACCGCGCCCACCTCGAAATGCACCGGCGCGCGACGCGCCAGGTCGTGCAGCAGCCACAGCAGGGTCAGCGAGTCCTTGCCGCCGGACAGGCCGACCAGCACGCGGTCGCCGTCGCGAATCATGTCGAACTCACGAATCGCCTGGCCGGCCAGACGGCGGATGGAGCGGGGTACGGACGGTGTTTCCATGCCCGCAACATAGGGACGGGGCGCGGAAGGCGCAAGCCCCGACGCCGGCCGCGAGGGGATGCACCGGGGCGGTGCGATTGCCCGTGAGCGCGCGGGCTCCTGCACCAGCTCGATTCACCCGCGCGCTCGGTTATCGGGCACCCGGCCGTCATGAGCGGGACCGGTCGCCGTGGCATCGGGCTTGCATGCGCACCGGGACGGACACCGCGCGGAACTTCGACATGTACGACCGCAAGACCCTGACCCTCGCCGGCGAGCTCAAGCGTGCCCTGCGCAGCGAGTTCCCGGCGGCGGGTCGCCTCTCGTTCGCCGATCCGGATTTCATGGAGATTCTGCTGGACTATGCCGGCCGCAGCCGCTCGAGCATGGTGCAGGCTGCGGCGATGACCCTGCGGGGGCATCTGAACGCCCCGGCGGCGTCCCCGCGCCCCGCGGCCGATGCGGACGCCGACACCACGCAGGAAGAAGCGTCGGCCGCAGAGCCGGGGGAGACACCGGACGCCCCGGGTGCGACCGATGCCGCCGAACCCGAAAAGAAGAAGGGTCGCCGGGTCTATCGCGGAAGGGTGATCGACGACGACTGACAGCCGCGCCGTTTTTGGCCAGACTTGGGGCTGGTGTTACTCGAGGCCCGCCATGGACGCATTCTACCCCCCGACCGAACCCCATACCACCGGCACCCTGGAGGTCGGCGACGGCCACCGCCTGTATTACGAGGAATGCGGCAACCCGGAGGGCATCCCGGCGGTGTTCCTGCACGGCGGCCCCGGCTCCGGCTGCGAACCGTGGCACCGGCGGTTCTTTGATCCGGCGCGCTATCGCATCGTGCTGTTCGACCAGCGCGGCTGCGGGCGTTCCACCCCGCACGCCAGCCTGGAGGCCAACACCACCTGGCACGCGGTGGCCGACATCGAACGTCTGCGCGAGGAACTGGGGATCGAGCGCTGGGTGGTGTTCGGCGGCTCCTGGGGCTCCACCCTGGGGCTGGCCTATGCGCAGACGCACCCCGGCCGGGTGCTGGGCCTGGTGCTGCGCGGCATCTTCCTGTGCCGGCCGCGCGACATCCAGTGGTTCTACCAGTCGGGGGCCGACCGCCTGTTCCCCGAGGCCTGGGCGGCCTATCGCGATCACATCCCCACGGAGGAACGCGACGACCTGGTGGCGGCCTATCATCGGCGCCTGACCGACCCGGACCCGGCGGTGCGCGAGGCGGCCGCGCAGGCGTGGTCGGCCTGGGAGGGGCATGCCTCCTGCCTGATCCCCAACGACGACGTGATCGACCACTTCGAGGACCCCGAGGTGGCCCTGAGCCTGGCACGCATCGAGTGCCACTACTTCAGCCACGACACCTTCCTGGAGCCGGACCAGCTGCTGCGCGATGCCGGATGCCTGCGCGATATCCCGGGCTTCATCGTCCACGGGCGCTACGACGTGGTGTGCCCGGTGGAGCAGGCAGTGGCGCTCGCCGAGGCCTGGCCCGAGGCGGATCTGCAGATCATCCCGGACGCCGGGCACTCGGCCGCCGAACCGGGGATCGCGCGGGCGCTGGTCGCCGCCACCGATCGCCTGACCCACCTGGCGGGCGGGCTGGAACCGGGCAGCGGCAGGGCGCGGGCATGATCAGCCTGATCCAGCGGGTCAGCCGGGCGCGGGTGGAGGTCGCCGGGGAGATCACCGGCGAGATCGGCACCGGGCTGCTGGCGCTGGTGGGGGTGGAACCGGACGACGACGAATCGGCGGTCGAGCGCATGCTCGACCGCCTGCTGGGCTATCGCGTGTTCCCGGACGAGGAAGGGCGCATGAACCGCTCGCTGGGGGAGACCGGCGGCGGGCTGCTGCTGGTGCCGCAGTTCACCCTGGCGGCGGATACCGGCAAGGGCATGCGCCCCAGCTTTACCACGGCCGCCCCGCCGGAACGCGGCGAGGCCCTGTTCCACCACCTGCTGCAGCGGGCGCAGCGGCGCCACGAACCGGTCGCGACCGGGCGGTTCGGCGCCGACATGCAGGTGAGCCTGACCAACGACGGGCCGGTCACCTTCTGGCTGCAGGCGCGGCCCCGGGGCTGAACCGCGTTCGGACTCAGGGAAACACTGATCAATATACACGCTCGCGTTGGCACCCCGGGTTCCGCGAGACAAGGCGCGGTGCGCAGCTGGTAGTGGTTCTACCGGCAAGGGCCGCAACGCAGGATCGGGGAACCCGGGGTGCCAACCCCGAAGGGGCTCGGCCGCTTTTGTGCGCGCACGGCGTTGCGGCTCCCTTGTGCAGAATGACTGCACGGCGGTCACCGCGCCTTGTTCGCGCGCAAAAGCGACTCGAGCGCGAGCGTGTATATTGATCAGTGTTTCCCTCAGACGTCCAGCACCAGGCGCGCCGGGTCCTCGATGGCCTCCTTGATCGCCACCAGGAACTGCACCGCGTCGGCGCCGTCGACCAGGCGGTGGTCGTAGGACAGCGCGACGTACATCATCGGCCGGATCACCACCTCGCCGTCCACCGCCACCGGGCGTTCCTTGATCGCGTGCATGCCAAGGATGGCGCTCTGTGGCGGATTGACGATGGGCGTGGAGAACAGCGAGCCGAACACCCCGCCGTTGGTGATGGTGAAGGTGCCGCCGCGCAGCTCGTCGATATCCAGCTTGCCGTTGCCGGCGCGCTCGGCGAAGTCGCGGATGCGGCGTTCGATGTCGGCAATGGAGGCGTTGCCGGTATCGCGCAGCACCGGAACCACCAGCCCGCGCGGGGACGACACCGCGATGCCGATATCGGTGTAGTGGTGGTAGACGATCTCTTCGCCGTCGAGGGCGGCATTGATCACCGGGAAGCGCTGCAGGGCCCGGGTCGCGGCCACCACGAACAGCCCCATGAAGCCGAGCTTGATGCCGTGGGTCTGCTCGAAGCGGTCCTTGTAGCGCCCGCGCAGGGCCATGGCCTGCGACATGTCGATCTCGTTGAAGGTGGTCAGCATCGCGGTGGACTGCTTGGCCTCCAGCAGGCGTTCGGCGATGCGCGCCCGAAGCCGGCTCATGGGCACCCGCTCGGTGCCGCGCTCGCCGGCCGCACGCGGGCCGCCGGCGGGCGGTTCCGCGCCAGCGGCAGCCCGCGCGCTGTCGCGTCCGGCGTCGTCGGCCGCCGGGCGACGAGACGTGTCATCGCCCTTGCCCCCGACCCCGGAACCCGCCGCCAGTTGCGCGCGCTCCACGTCCTCGCGCTGGATACGGCCATCGGGCCCGGTGCCGCGCACCTGATCCTCGCTCAGGCCGGCCTCCTGCAGCAGGCGGCGTACCGCCGGGCTCGGCGGGGGCGGCGAGCCGGCGTCCGCGACCGGTTCGGGCTCGGGGCCTTCGTCCCCCGCGTCGGCCTCGTCGGCCTCGGCCGAGGCGGGGTCGGGTTCGGGCTCGACGTGCTCCCCGGCCGCCGGCGCTTCTTCCGCGGCCTGTGCCGGGGCCGGGCCCAGATGGCCGAGGACGTCATCGGCATGCACGGTGTCGCCTTCGGCCACGGCCAGGTCGACCAGGGTTCCGTCGGCGGGGGCGTTGACCTCCAGCACGACCTTGTCGGTCTCCAGCTCGGCGATCAGTTCGTCGCGGCGTACGGCATCGCCCGGCTTCCTGTGCAGGGCGACCACGGTGGCATCGGCCACGGATTCGGGGAGTTGCGGAACCTGGATCGGGGTCTGCTCGGCGGACATCGGGCTTCCTTGTTCGGCGGTTTTGCGGGACGGACTCAGGGGGTCGGGTGCGGGAGATCCCGGGTACTCAGCGGCCCGAAGGCGCGCTCCAGCAGCTCCTCGTGCTGGGAACGATGGACCTCGGGATAGCCCACCGCGGGGGCCGCCGCCGGCGGGCGCGCAACCGCGTGCAGGGCATGACCGCGCTCGGCCAGCAGCGGGGCCAGGCGCGGATACACGAAGCCGAGATAGCCCTGGTTTTCCGGCTCGTCCTGGATCCAGACGAATTCCTCGGCCTGCGGATAACGCTCCAGCACCTCGCGCATGCGGTCGCAGGGGAACGGATAACACTGCTCCAGGCGCACCACGGCGACATCCTCGCGTTCGTCGGTCTGGCGGGTGGAGACCAGATCGTAGTGGATGCGACCGCTGGTCAGCAGGACCCGACGGACCTGCTGCGGATCGGTCACCTCCGGGTCGTCCAGCACGGTCTCGAACCGTCCTTCGGCGAGGTCCTCCAGCGAGGACACGGCCTGGCGGTGCCGCAGCAGGCTCTTGGGGGTCATGACCACCAGCGGCTTGCGGTAGGGGCGCACCATCTGCCGGCGCAGCAGATGGAAGATCTGCGCCGGCGTGGTCGGCACGCAGACCTGCATGTTCTCCTGCGCCGCCAGCTGCAGGAAGCGCTCGGGCCGCGCGGAGGAATGCTCCGGTCCCTGGCCCTCGTAGCCGTGCGGCAGGAACAGGGTCAGGCCACACAGCCGCCCCCATTTCTGCTCGCCGGAGGAGATGAACTGGTCGATCACCACCTGAGCGCCGTTGACGAAGTCGCCGAACTGCGCCTCCCAGATCACCAGCGCCTCGGGGGCCGCGGTGGCATAACCGTATTCGAACGCGAGCACGGCCTCCTCGGACAGCAGCGAGTCGATGACCAGGAAGCGCGGATGGTCCGGGTCCAGGCGGCGCAGCGGGACGTAGGTGTCGCCGGTGTTGCGTTCGTGCAGCACGCTGTGACGATGGAAAAAGGTCCCGCGCCCGGAGTCCTGTCCGGACAGGCGCACGCGATAGCCGTCCTGGATCAGGCTGCCGTAGGCCAGGGTCTCCGCGGCGCCCCAGTCCAGCGGCTGTTCGCCGCGCGCCATCTGGCGCCGCGCCTCGAGGATCTTGTGCACCCGCGGGTGGGGCTCGAAGCCCTCCGGCGGGGTCGACAGGTGTTCCAGCGCGGTCGCCAGGCGCTCGCGGTCGACGCCGGTATCGACCGGCTGATCCCAGGGCTGATGCAGGTACGGGCCCCAGTTGGTGCCGCCCGCACGGATCTCGCGGGTGCGATCGCGCAGCAGCGAGTCGGCCACCGCCTCGCCGGCATCCAGCCGGTCGCGGTAGGCGTCGAGGATCTGCTCCTGCTGCTGCGCGTCGGTCAGGCCTTCCTCGATCAGCTGACGGGCATAGCGCTCGCGGGTGGTCGGCAGGTCGCGGATGCGGTGGTACATGCGCGGCTGGGTCGCGGCGGGTTCGTCGGCCTCGTTGTGCCCCTGACGGCGATAGCAGACCAGGTCGATGACCACGTCCTTGCCGAAACGCATGCGGTAATCCAGCGCGATCTGGGTCACGAACACCACCGCCTCGGGATCGTCGCCGTTCACGTGCAGGATGGGCGCATTCACCATCTTGGCGACATCGGTCGCGTAATGCGTCGAACGCGCGTCCTTCAGCGTGCTGGTGGTGAACCCGATCTGGTTGTTCACGACCACGTGCACGGTGCCCTTGGTGGAGAACCCGCGGGTCTGCGACATGTTGAGGGTCTCCATCACCACGCCCTGCCCGGCGAAGGCCGCATCGCCGTGGATCACCACCGGCATCACCCGGTTGCCCTGGCGGTCGCCCAGGCGCACCTGGCGCGCGCGCACCGAACCCTCGACCACCGGCGTCACGATCTCCAGATGCGAGGGGTTGAAGGCCAGCGCCAGATGCACCGCCCCGCCGGGGGTCTCCACGTCGGAGGAGAACCCCATGTGGTACTTGACGTCACCGGTACCCCGATCATCGCGCGGGCGCCCTTCGAACTCGTCGGCGAGCTCGCCCGGCGATTTGCCCAGCAGGTTCACCAGCACGTTGAGACGGCCACGATGCGCCATGCCCAGCACGAGCTCGGTCAGGCCGCGGGCGCCACCGCGCTGGACCAGGGCATTGAGCAGCGGGATCAGGCTCTCCGCACCCTCCAGCGAGAAACGCTTCTGGCCCACGTAGCGCTTGTGCAGGTAGCGCTCCAGGCCCTCGGCGGCGGTGAGGCGCTCGAGGATCGCCAGGCGGGTATCGTCGCCGAAACCGAAGCGCCCATGCGCCGACTCCAGGCGCTCCTGCAGCCAGCGCTTCTCGTCGGTGGCCGTGATGTGCATGTATTCCGCGCCGATGCTGGCGCAGTAGGTCTCGCGCAGGACCTGTTCGATGGTGTCCAGCGGTGCCGGACCGTCGAGGAACAGCGAGCCGGGGTCGAAGGTCATGTCCGGACCCACGCCTTCCAGCCCGTGGTATTCGCGGCTCAGCTCGCGCGGCGCCACCGGGGCCTCGCGCTCCAGCGGGTCCAGACGCGCACCGAAATGCCCGAGGTAACGATAGGCGTTGATGAACTGCAGCACGCGGATCTGCAGGCGCTCGTGCTCCAGGTCGGGGCGATCGGTATGCCGGCGGCGCTCCTCGCCCCGCGCCGGCGCACGCGCCTGCGGTGCCGCATCCTCCAGGGCCCGGAAATAGTCGGCCCAGGCCGCCGGGACCGAAGACGGATCTTCGCGGAAACGCTCCAGCAGCGTCTCGGCAAACGCCAGATTGTCCGGGTGGGGGTCCTGTCCGGAAACCGGTTGATCCAGCCGATGGCGGGATGACATGTCGTTCATGGTGGTCCTGTGACGTGGGGCGTGCGCGCGAAGTTCTGCAGACCTCGACTGTACCGCGTTTGCTACCATGCGCGCATGGACGTTTCTCCCCTTCTTGAAGGCCTCAATCCGGCGCAGCGCGAGGCCGTGGCCGCGCCGTCGCAACCCGTTCTGGTGCTGGCCGGTGCCGGCTCCGGCAAGACCCGCGTGCTGGTCCACCGCATCGCGTGGCTGATCGGCGTGGAGAACATCGCCCCGCACGGACTGCTGGCGGTGACCTTCACCAACAAGGCCGCCAGCGAGATGCGCGGGCGCATCGAGGAACTGCTGGACTATCCGGCCAGCGGGCTGTGGGTGGGGACCTTCCACGGTCTGGCCCACCGCCTGCTGCGCCAGCACTGGCAGGAAGCCGGACTGCCGCAGGGCTTCCAGATCCTGGATTCCGACGACCAGCTGCGCATGGTCAAGCGCGTGCTGCGCGGGCTGGAGCTGGAGGAGTCGCACTGGCCACCGAAGCAGGCCCAGGGCTACATCAACGCGCGCAAGGACGAGGGCTCGCGCCCGGAACACCTGCCGGACACCGGCGACCCGATCGCGCGGCAGTGGGTGCGTATCTACACCGCATATCAGCAGGCCTGCGAGCGCGCCGGGGTGGTGGACTTCGCCGAGCTGCTGCTGCGCTCGCTGGAACTGCTGCGCGACAACCCCGGGCTGCTGGAGCATTACCGCACGCGCTTTCGCCACGTGCTGGTGGACGAGTTCCAGGACACCAACGACATCCAGTACGCCTGGCTGCGGCTGATCGCCGGCGGCAGCCCGGTGTTCGCGGTGGGCGACGACGACCAGTCGATCTACGGCTGGCGCGGGGCGAAGATCGAGAACATCCAGCACTTCCAGAAGGACTACCCCGGCACCCAGGTGGTGCGGCTGGAACAGAACTACCGCTCCACCGCCAGCATCCTCAACGCCGCCAACGCGCTGATCCGCCACAACAGCGGCCGTCTGGGCAAGGAGCTGTGGACCGAGGACCTCGAGGGCGCGCCGGTGCGGCTGTACACCGCGCTGAACGAGCAGGAGGAGGCGCGCTTCATCGCCGAGACCATTGCCAGGCACATCGAGGACGGCGGCCAGCACCGCGAATGTGCGGTGCTGTACCGTTCCAACGCGCAGTCGCGCGTGCTGGAAGAGACCTTCATCGCGCGGCGCCTGCCGTACCGGGTGTACGGCGGGCTGCGCTTCTTCGAGCGCCAGGAGATCCGCGACGCGCTGGCCTATCTGCGCCTGGCCGGCAACAGCGACGACGACCCGGCCTTCCTGCGCGCGGTCAACCAGCCGCCGCGCGGGATTGGCGAGAAGACCCTGGACGACCTGCGCGCGGTGGCCGCGGAACAGGACATCTCGTTGCTGCGCGCGGCGCAGCGCGCGGTGCAGGCGAACGCGCTGCCCGGACGCGCGCGCAACGCGGTGGCGGGTTTCCTGCAGCTGGTCGAACAGATCCGCGAAGCCCTGACCGGGCGGCCGCTGGGGGAACAGGTGGAACAGGCCATCGCCCTGTCCGGGCTGCGCGAGCACTACGCGAAGGAAAAGGGCGAACGCGGCGAGGCACGCCTGGAGAACCTCGACGAGCTGGTGGGTGCGGCGCGGGCCTTCGACATGGAGGAGATCCGCGACGAGGAAACCACCGGCGACCGCCTGACCGATTTCCTGTCGCACGCCGCGCTGGAGTCGGGCGAGGGCTCGGCGGACCCCGACGAAGACGCGATCCAGATGATGACCCTGCACTCGGCCAAGGGCCTGGAGTTCCCGCTGGTGTTCCTGACCGGGCTGGAGGACGGACTGTTTCCCAACGCCCGCTCGGTGGACGAGCCCGGGCGCCTGGAGGAAGAGCGCCGCCTGGCCTACGTGGGCATGACCCGCGCGGAGCGCCAGCTGTACCTGACCCACGCCGAAACCCGCCGGCTGTACGGCCGCGAGGCCTCCAACCCGGCCTCGCGCTTTCTCAACGAGATCCCGGAAGACATGCTCGAGGTGCTGCGCCCGCAGTCCTCGCCGTTCGGCGCCGGACGCTTTGCCGCCGCGCGCCAGCGGACCAGCGGCATGGACGCACGCGCGGAATCGGCCCGCGAGGAGGGCCTGGCGATCGGCACCCGGGTGCACCACGCGCGCTTCGGCGAGGGGCTGGTCACGGCCTTCGAGGGCTCGGGGTCCTCGGCCCGGGTACAGGTCAACTTCGCCGACGCCGGCGCCAAGTGGCTGGTGGTCGGCTTCGCCAAACTGGACGTGCTGGCCTGACCCGGCTCAGACGCCGTATTCGGCGCGGTAGGCGCGCAGGGCATCCAGGTGTTCCGGCGCGCGGCCGGTCTGCTCCAGCAGGGTGACCAGGTCGGTCAGCCGCGCCACGCGCACCACCTGCATGCCCAGATCACTCTCCACCTCCTGGATGGCCGAGCGGTCGCCCGCACCGCGCTCCTCGCGGTCCAGGGCGATGGCCACCCCCACCGGCGAGGCGCCGGCGGCGCGGATGATGTCCACCGATTCGCGGATGGCGGTGCCGGCGGTGATCACGTCGTCCACGATCAGCACACGACCCTCCAGCGGGGCGCCCACGATGTTGCCGCCCTCGCCGTGGTCCTTGGCCTCCTTGCGGTTGAAGGCCCAGGGGCGATCCATGTCGTGGTCGCGGTACAGCGCCTCGGCCACGGCCGCCGCCAGCGGGATGCCCTTGTAGGCCGGGCCGAAGATCAGATCGAAGTCGATCCCGGAATCGACAATCGCCTGCGCATAGAACTCGCCCAGGCGGGCCAGGTCGGAGCCGCGGTTGAACAGCCCGGCGTTGAAGAAATAGGGGCTGGTGCGGCCCGATTTCAGCGTGAACTCGCCGAAACGCAGGACGTCGCGCTGCAGGGCGTATTCGAGGAAGGCGTGGGCGGTCATGACGGCTCCATGGTCGATTGCGAGGGGAAACGGTCCCTATTCTGACACAGCGCCCCGGCGGGTCTTTTCGCCGGCCGCGCGCGCGGGTATCGTTGCGCGCCATGCGCATAATGTCCATGAACGCCAACGGCATCCGTGCCGCCGCCCGCAAGGGCTTCTTCGACTGGCTGCCCGCCACCGAAGCCGACGTGGTCTGCATCCAGGAGACCAAGGCCCAGATCCACCAGATCCAGGGCGAGCCCTTCCATCCGCCCGGTTATCACAGCGCCTACGTGGACGCGGTGAAACCCGGCTACAGCGGTGTGGCCATGTACAGCCGGATGCAGCCGGACGAGATCATCACCCGGCTGGGCTTCGAGGAGGCGGACAACGAGGGGCGCTACGTGGAGATGCGCTTCGGCAACCTGTCGGTGGTGTCGCTGTACCTGCCGTCCGGCTCCTCGGGCGACCACCGTCAGGATTCGAAATGGCGCTTTCTCGATTTCTTCCGCCCGTGGCTGGCGGAGCGCATGCAGGACGGACGCGAATGGGTGATCTGCGGCGACTGGAACATCGCGCACAAGGAAATCGACCTGACCAACTACCGTTCCAACCGCAAGAACTCGGGCTTTCTGCCCGAGGAACGGGCGTGGCTGGACCACCTGTTCGACGAGATCGGCATGGTGGATGTGTTCCGCCGGCTGGACGACCGCCCCGGGCAGTACACCTGGTGGTCCAACCGCGGTCAGGCCTGGGCGAAGAACGTGGGCTGGCGCATCGACTACCAGATCGCCACGCCGGGCATCGCCGCCACCGCGCGCGACCCGTTCATCTATACCGAGCAGCGCTTCTCCGATCACGCGCCGTTCTGGATCGATTATGACTACGCGCCCTGACAGCCGCACCGGGCTCCCGGTCCGGCACATGCCCCGTCGATGAGCGCCGCCGACGACGCGCAGGCCGCACCGCGCCGTGACTGGCGCGCGGCACTGGCGGTGTACCGCCACCCGCGCGTCATCGGCATGCTGTTCCTCGGCTTTGCCGCCGGGCTGCCGCTGCTGCTCACCGGCGGCACCTTCACCGCCTGGCTGCGCGATCTCGGGGTGGAGCTGTCGTCCATCGGCTTCCTCAGCTGGGTGGGCATGGCCTACAGCATCAAGGTGCTGTGGGCGCCGATCGTGGATCGCATGCCGCTGCCGCTGCTGACACGGCTGTTCGGCCGGCGCCGCGCGTGGATGCTGCTGGCGCAGGCCCTGATCATCATCTCGCTCACGGGCATCGCGCTCACCGACCCCACCGAACACCTTTGGCTGGTGGCGGTGTGGGCGGTGATCACGGCGTTCGCGGCCGCGACTCAGGACATCGCCATCGACGCCTACCGCATCGAGGCGGTGAGCAAGGAACGCCAGGGGGCGATGGCCGCGGCCTACGTGACCGGCTACCGCGTGGCCCTGCTGACCGCCGGGGCCGGGGCACTGCACATCGCCGCGGTGGGGACCTGGGGCCTGGCCTACGGCACCATGGCCGCGCTCATGCTGGTGGGCGTGATCTGCACCCTGATCGTGCGCGAGCCCGAGGTGGCCGAGCGCGACCGCAGGACCGCGCAGATCGAGCAGCGCGTGCTCGACTACATCAACAACACCTCGGACACCGGCTACTGGCGCGCCTTCAAGGCCTGGTTCATCGGCGCCTTCGTCTGCCCGTTCGTGGAGTTCTGGAAGCGCTTCGGCAAGATCGCCCTGCTGCTCATCGCGTTCATCGCGATCTTCCGCATCAGCGACATCTTCATGGGGGTGATGGCCAACCCGTTCTACCTGGACCTCGGCTTCAGCAAGGATCAGATCGCCAATATCGCGGCGGCCTTCGGCCTGGCGATGACCCTGGGCGGGGCCGCCGTGGGCGGACTGCTGGTCGCGCGCTTCGGCATCATGCGCATGCTGATCGCCACCGCGCTGCTGGCGCCGATCACCAACCTGACCTTCTCCTGGCTGGCCCTGCTGGGTCCGGAGCTCTACGGGCTGGTATTCGCCATCATGGCCGACAACGTGACCGGCGGCATGGCGATCTCGGTGTTCATCGCCTACCTCTCCAGTCTCACCAACAGCGCCTACACCGCCACCCAGTACGCACTGTTCAGCTCCCTGATGACCCTGCCCGGGCAGTTCCTCGCCGGTTTCACCGGGGTGATGGCCGAGTTCATGGGCTGGTTCTGGTTCTTCGTCAGTTCGGCCGCGATCGGCATCCCCGCGGTCCTGCTGGCGCTGTGGATCGCGCGCGTCGCCAACCCCGACCGCTTACCCCAGCCCGGGCGCGAAGAGGCCCCCGCCGAACGGACCGACTGACCCCGTGGGAGCGTGCTCGCACCCGATGCGGGCAGCGGCCTTGCCCCCGCGCACAAAACCCGGTTGTATACGGGGTAACGGGGAGAGAAACGGGGACGGCGAAGGAATGCGCTTCTTTGAATACCAGGACCGGGCACGCCGGCGGCTGACGCTGCTGCTGGGGCTGTTCGCCCTGGTGGTAGTGCTGATGGTGGCGCTGCTCAACATCCTGCTGCTGTATACCCTGGTCGAGCCCTGGCAGGAGCTCCGGCGGCTCATGCCCACCGCCGAGATGCTCGCGGAGCACCGTGGCTTCCTGCTGTGGACCACCGGCCTGGCGATCGCGGTCATCGCCGGGGCCAGCCTGGGGCGCCTGTACCAGCTGCGCCGTTCCGGCGGCGGGCGCGGCATCGCCCGCGAGATGGGCGGCGACCCGGTGGATGCCGAGCCCGAGGACCCGAAGAACCGGCGGCTGCGCAACATCGTCGAGGAGATGGCGATCGCCTCCGGACTGCCGGTTCCGGCGATCTTCGTGCTGGAACGCGAGCTGGGCATCAACGCCTTCGCCGCCGGCTTCACCCCGCATGACGCGGCCATCGCGGTGACGCGCGGGGCGATCGAGAGCCTCAACCGGCAGGAACTGAAGGCGGTGGTCGCCCACGAATTCGGCCATATCCGTGCCGGCGACATGCGCCTGAACACGCAGCTGGTCGGCATCCTGTTCGGCATCGAGATGATCGCGCTGCTGGGCCTGGGCATGCTGCCCGGACGGCGCGCGCGCAGCGACCCGGGAGAGATGCGGGGGCCGGTGTGGTTCAACTTCGCGCTGGTGGCCGCCGGTGGGATCGGCCTGATCGGCGGGCGCCTGATCCGCGCAGCCATCGCGCGCGAACAGGAGTACCGCGCGGATGCCCACGCGGTGCAGTTCACCCGCAATGGGGACGGCATGGCCGGCGCCCTGCGCAAGGTAGCCGCGCGCTACGCCGGGCTCAACGCCAGCCCGGCGATGGTCGGACACATGCTGTTCGCCAACGGCGCCATTGACCAGCTGCTCGATACCCATCCGCCGCTGGAGAAACGCCTGGAGCGGCTGGGCCAGCCACTCGACGAGGAGGGTCTGGAACGCCTGGGCCGCGAGGCCACCGACCGGGTGCGCCGTGCGGTGACCGAACGCGAACGCCGGCGCCGCGAGCAGGAGGCTGCCGCCGAGCAGCGGCGGGAAGAGGAGGAAAACGGGCCGCTGGGCGAGGCCTTCGGCGCCGTCCCCGGCTCGCTGGCCGCCGCCCTGCTGGCCGCGCTGCCGGGGGAACTGGCCCGCTCCGCCCGCAATCCGCACTGGGTCGCAGACCTGGTGCTCTACCTGATCCTGCATCCGGATCCGGAGATCCGCGAACAACAGCTCCACATGATCCTGGAGACCCGCGGCCCGGAGAGCGAAGAACGCGTGCGCCAGCTCCGCGCGATGGTCCCCGAACCCGCGGCCGAACACCGTCTTCCGCTGACCGAGATGGCCTTCCCTGCGCTGGCTCGGCTGAGCCGCGACGAACAACGGACCCTGGCCGGACTCGTGGAACGCCTGATCCATGCCGACGGCCGCCTGTCCGCCACCGAGTACGCCCTCGGCCGCATGCTGATCGAACACCTCGACCGGCGTCACGGGCACGGGGGCAAAACGACGCACGGGCGCAAGGATCCCGCCGGGAAGAACGCCCGGCATCGCGAAAACGCGGCACGCTACCTGCTGGCGACCCTCGCGCTGCACGGCCACCCCGACGACCTCGAGGCGGCGGAGGCCGCGCTGATCGCCGGCCTGGGCCGCTTCACCGGCAGCCTGCCGTTCAGCGCCCCCATCCCCGAGGAACTGCGTCAGGCCAGCCAATCCGCGGCCTGGGCACGCATCCTCGACCGCGCGCTGGAGCGCCTGGCGCGCATGCCGCGCCACGACCGCCAGCGGCTGCTGCAGGCCATGGACGACACCGTGCAGCAACGCGGCGACCCCACCGCGGAACAGCGCGAGCTGGTACGCATGATGGCCGCCTCGCTGCACCTCAACGTACCGCTGCCGGATGCCGGCGAACTGTTCGACGCCGGCCACTGAAGGGGCTTCGGGGCACACTGCGCCACCGGCCCTGCCTCCAACGAAAGAAGGCCCGCATCTCGCGATGCGGGCCTTCCCGTTACAGCCGCTTGCTGAGACTCGCGCGGTACGCGATCAGAAGCTGTAGTGCATGCCGACCATGAAGACCTTGTTGGAACCGTCTTCGGGGAACGGGATCGGATCCGTGCCTGTATCACGCGCACGCTCGGCCGGAATCGCACCGGTCGGCTCTTCCTCGTAATAGTACTCGGCGAAGAACTTCAGGGCATCGTTGACGTTGAAGTCGTAACCCAGATGCACGACATCTTCGCCGTAGTTGTCGACGTTGGCAAGCATGCCCTTGAAGGTATGCTGACCCCAGTCGTAGGCGGCGTACACGTTGGCGGCGATGTCTCCGTCATCACCGAATACGTCCTCATCCTGATCGCTGTCGATGTATTCGACCTTGGCGGACAGCGACAGGTCACCCATGCTGTGCATCGCGGAGAAGCCCCAGATACGGGTGTTCTGGGCGCCATCGACGTCGTCAACGCCCAGCGAGAGCGTGGTGTCCTGGAACGAGTAGGAACCGGTCAGCTGGTAACGGTCGTCCGGAGAACCGGAGCTGTCGGCATATCCCGAGTTGGCGCTGTAGGCCGCCCCGAAGGAGAAGCCGTTGAAGTCGGGGGAGTAGTACATCACGCTGTCGCTTTCGCGGAACGTGGTATAGGTCGCGAAGCCCGACTGGAAGGAGCTGAACATGTCGACCGGGAACGCGATCGCGTTGTAGTAGGGCATCCAGTCGCGGCCGTAGGCGAACGTGCCGGCCACATCCGACTCGAGGCCGATCTTGCCGATGCGGATGTCTTCATCGGCCGTGTTGAACGGGTCCTGCACCTTGCCATTGGCCAGATCCAGCGGCATTTCCAGCTGAGCGAAGGCGTTCAGGCCTTCGTTGAGCGGCAGGCTGCCGGTGAAGCCCACGCGCGAGTAGGCATCGCGGAAACCGTCGTAGCTATCTTCTTCAGCCGGGTCGGCAGCTTCATACTGAAGCCGCAGGGAGCCGTAGAAATCCCAGTCGATCGGACCGGCGCCTTCTTCCTGGGCCATGGCCATGCCGGGAGCGGCCAGGGTCGCGGCCACGGCCGCGGCAAGCATCTTCCTGTTCATCATCTTCCTGTCCTCGCGCTCAATTGAAACTTTTCGGGATGTCCGGAACCGGCTCCGCCGTCCGGTCGGTGTGCGGCTCTTGCAACAGCTGCGCGCGGAACATCGCGGACGATCCATTCCACTGCACACCAGTGTGGTTATATAAACGAAGTCTAATTCGTTGTAAAGGGCCCACATGCACGTACGTGGTGCGTCTGTTGTGCACAACAGACAGGAAGACCGGCTGCGGGTACCGAAGTACCGCCGAACGCACGGCGGCATGGTGCGGTCGCACGGGGTGAAGGCCACCGGGCCGTGTTTTCGTGACACGGTTTGCGCCGGAGGTATTTTTGCGCAAAAATAGTGTTCGTTCACCATCACTGCCGAGAAACGCATGTCATCCGCCAGCGCCGCCACGCAAACGTCCGCCGCCCCGTCCGGGGGCGAGGACCCCGCACGCTCGGTCATCCGCCAGCTGCGGGTCATCATCCGGGCGCTGCAGGGGCATTCGCGCGCGGTGGAGCGGGCCTGCGGGATCAGCGCCTCGCAGCTGTGGGCGCTGTGGGAGCTCCAGCGCACGCCGGGCCTTAACGTGAGCGACCTGTCGCGGCGGCTGTCGGTGCATGCCTCCACCACCTCCAACCTGCTGGACAAGCTCGAGCAGCAGGGCCTGGTCGAACGTCGCCGCCCGGAGCGCGACCAGCGCATCGTGCGTCTGTACGTGACCGAGACCGGACAGGAACTGCTGGAACGCGCCCCGGCCGCCCCCCAGGGCGAACTGAACCGGGCGCTGGAATCCATGCCGCCGGACGAACTGGCCGATCTGGACCAGAACCTGGCGATGCTGGTGGAAACCATGCAGTCCACCGAGCAGCGCGCCGGCCTCAAGCCGTTCGAGGGTGGAGCCTGAGCGGGATGCTCCGCCTCGCCGCCAGCTTCGGCCGCCTTCCGGTGCTGGCGCTGGCGCTCGTCCTGCTGGCCGCCCCGGCCCTGGCCGAACCCCGCTTCGACGATCCCCCCGAGCACTCCGCCGATGGCGGGTTCACCCTGCACTGGGAGGCGCCCGGGGCGGTGGTGCTGGAACGCGCCAGCGGCCCCGATTTCGACGATGCCGGCGTGATCTACGAAGGCGGCGACACCAGCCGCGTGATCAGCGGCCTGCCGGACGGTGAATACCGTTTCCGGCTGCGCGCGGCCGACGCCGACGAGGATGCCTGGAGCGACCGCATCACGGTCGTGGTCGAGCATCACGGCCTGGCGCGCGCCTTTGGTTTCTTCGCTGTCGGCGGCGCGGTGTTCCTGGTGCTGATCGTCGTGCTGCTGCGGGGCCGCCCGCGCGGCTGACCCCCATGCCCCGGGCCGTTGGCCCGGCCAACCGGAGACCTTCATGCCCGATTTCGCCATCAACATGCAGCGCCTGCAGCAGGACATTAACGACCTCGCGCAGATCGGCCGCGACGCCGACCGCGGCCTGCACCGCCGCGCGTTCTCCGACGGCGATCGGGCCGGTCGCGAGTGGTTCCGCCACCGCCTGGAGGCCGCAGGGCTGGACGTGTGGCAGGACGGGGCCGCCAACCTGCACGGCCGTCTGCAGTACGACGGCCGGCGCCCGGTGGTGGCGATGGGCTCGCACCTCGACACGGTGCCCGGCGGCGGTCCGCTGGACGGCGCGCTGGGCGTGCTGATCGGGCTGGAGGTGCTGCGCACCACGCAGGAGCAGGGCATCGAGCTGCAGTACCCGCTGGAGGTGATCGACTTCACCGACGAGGAGGGCCGCTTCGGCGGGATGTTCGGCTCCCAGGCGATGGCCGGCAAGCTGACCCCGGAGAGCATCAGCCATGCGCGCGACCTGGAGGGCGTGAGCCTGGTGGACGCGATGGCGGCCTGGGGCCTGAACGCCGACGACGCGCTGGCCGCGCGGCGCGATCCGAACACCCTGCACGCCTTCATCGAGACCCACATCGAACAGGGGCCGGTGCTGGACCGGCGCGGCCTGAGCGTGGGGGTGGTGGAGGCCATCACCGGGCTGTTCAAGTGGGAGGTGCGCCTGAAGGGCCAGCCCAACCATGCGGGCACCACGCCCATGGACATGCGCGCGGACGCGTTCCAGGGCCTGGCCGAGTTCGGCGGCGAGATCGACCGTCTGCTGGAGGAACACGGCAGCCCCAACTCGCGCGCAACCATCGGCCGCGTCGAACTGTCCCCGGGGGCACCGAACACCGTGCCCGGCATGGCGACCTTTTCGTTCGAGGTGCGGGACACCGACGAGAAGGTCCTGACCGCCCTGGCGCATGCGGCTCGGCGCACGCTCTCCAGCCTGGCCCGGCGGCGCGACCTGATGTTCGAGTTCGACGTGCTCTCGGAGATCGATCCGGTGCGCTGCGACACCGGGATCGTGCAGACCATCGAGGGCCAGGCCGAACGCATGGGACTGGAATACATCACCATGCCCAGCGGCGCGGCGCACGACACCCAGAGCATGAGTGCGATCACCCGCACCGGGATGATCTTCGTGCCCAGCCTGCAGGGGCGTTCCCATTCGGCCGCGGAATGGACAAACTGGGAGGACATCGAGACCGGCGCCAACCTGGCCCTGCACAGTGCGCTGGCACTGGCGGCCCCGCAGTAGCGCCGCCCCAACCGACCAAGGAGCCCGCGGCATGGCCGACGACAACGTTTCCCGCCTGACCGACTACGACTCCCTGGATCCGCTGCGCGAGCAGTACCAGGAGAGCCTGATCAGCAAGCCGGTACTGCGGCGCGAGCTGCGCGAGCACCATGTCGCCCTGCTGTGCATCGACCTGCAGTACCTGGACGCCGCGCGCGGCCACGGGGTGTTCGCGGATTCCGCCGTGTCGGGCATCCCGCTGGAGGCGCAGGAGTACTACTTCCACCGGCTGGAGGAGACCGTTCTGCCGAACGTACGCCGGCTGCAGGATGCCTTCCGCTCGCAGCAGATGGAGGTGATTCATACCCGCATCCGCTCGCTGACCCGCGACGGACGCGACCGCAGCCCCGGCCACAAGCGCCTGGGCCTGCATGCGGCCCCCGACAGCAAGGATGCCGAGTTCGTCGACGAGGTCGCACCAAAGGGCGACGAGATCGTCCTCGACAAGACCGCGAGCGGCGTGTTCAACTCGACCAATCTGCACTACATCCTGCGGAACCTGGACATTTCCTCCCTGGTGATCGTCGGCGTGTACAGCAACGAATGCGTCTCCACCGCGGTGCGCGACGCCTGTGACCTGGGTTTCTACGTGACGCTCATCGAGGACTGCTGTGCGACGGTGACCCCCGAGATGCAACGGGCGACCATCACCACCATCAAGGACCGCTACGCCCGCGTCATGACCACGGACGAGGCGATCCGCGAGATCACGAGGGTGCAGGAGGCGTCGTGACCGCCCTCGAGGATCCCATCCTCCCGACTTCTCTGGCCTGGGGGCTGCTGGCCGCCTTCAGCGTCCTCTGGGTCGCGCTGGGCGCGTGGCTGGGCCGGCGCAACTACACGGCGGCCGATCACATGCTGGCCGGGCGCAACGTGGGGCTGGCACTGGCGAGCGCTACCGCGATGGCCACCTGGGTCACCGCCAACACCACCATGACCGCCCCGCAGCTCGCGCTGGAGCTGGGCGTGTGGGGTATGCTGGGCTACTCGCTGGGGGCGCTGGGCCTGATCCTGTTCGCCCCGCTGGCCCGGCGCATCCGCGAACTGATGCCGCACGGCTTTACCTCCGGGGACTTCATCCGCCTGCGCTACGGGACCTTCACCTGGCGGGTGTTCCTCGGCGTATCCCTGATCTACGCCTTCGGCTGGCTGATCTCCATGGCGATGGCCGGCGGCGTGCTGATCAACGCTCTGGCCGGGATCGACTACCGTGTGGGCATGACCGTGATCCTGACGGTGTGCGTGATCTACACCCTGCTGGGCGGGCTGCGCGCGGTGATCGGCACCGACTTTATCCAGACCGTGATCATCATCGCCGGCGCCGCCTTCCTCGCCTGGATGACCATCGACCGGGTGGGTTTCGAGGCCATCCATTTCGACCTGATGGAAGAGCGCCCGGAACTGCTGAGCCTGCTGTTCCCGGCCGCGATCATGTTCCTGTTCAACAACCTGCTGTTCGGGGTCGGCGAGATCTTCCACTCCAACGTGTGGTGGTCGCGCGCCTTCGCCTTCGGCCGCAACGTGGGCTTCCGCGCCTACCTGCTGGGCGGACTGCTGTGGCTGCCGATCCCGATTGTGGCCGGGTTCGTGGCGCTGGCCACCCCGGCGCTGGGGATCAACGTGCCGGCGGCGGACATGGTCGGCCCGCTGGTGGCCGCCGAGGTGCTCGGCCTGACCGGCGCGATCGTGGTGTTCATCGTGGTGTTCGCCGCGCTGGCCTCCAGCCTCGACTCGCTGCTGGCGGCGACCTCCGACCTGGTCACCCGCGACATCTACCGCGGGCACATCCGGCCGCAGGCCTCGGAGCAGGCGCAGCTGCGGGCGACGAAGATCATTGTCGTGCTGCTGGGCCTGCTGACCTGGCTGGCCGCCAGCTACCGTGGCGAGGTGCCGGTGGTGGGTTCACTGGCGGCCCTGCTGTATTTCACCGGGGCCTTCGTGGCCAGCGCGATCTGGCCCATCGTGGCCGGGCTGTACTGGCGCCGCGCCAACCCGCAGGCGGCGGCCTGGGCGATGCTGCTGGGCTCCGGGCTGGGCCTGGCCAGTTACTTCATGATCGGCTGGTACGTGGCCGCACTGGTGGGTGCGGCGGTCTCGCTGGTGGTGATGGTCGCCGGTACCTGGCTGTTCCCGCGGCCCTTCGACTGGGACCGACTGGCGCACGATGACCGCGACGCCTCACCCGGCCGTGGCAACCCGGAGGTGGCCACATGACGATCCCGGTAACCGCACTGGCGACCATCGTGATCATCGCGACCACGGTCGCGACCCTGACCCCGATCCTGCTGATTGCCCTGTTCATCCGCGACTGGAAGAGAGGATGCCTCTGGTGAATCCCCATGACCCGCTGAACACCCTCAAGCCGCGGGACGGTGCCGCCGGCACCGACCGGCCGCGCGCCCTGCTCGAGGCAGTGGAGGAAAATCCCGACCCACTGCTGAAGCTGGCCGCCTCGCACGTGGTATCCAGCCGCCAGTTCACCCGCGAGGAGCTGCTGCAGCTGTTCCGCCTGGCCGCGCAGTACGAGACGACCCCGGCGCTGATGCATCTGCCGCTGGCCGGCAAGATCCTGATCAGCGCCTTCTACGAGCCGTCCACCCGCACCCGGCTGTCATTCGAGAGCGCCTGGCACCGGCTCGGCGGATCGGTGATGTCGATCACCGATCCGAAGAGCACCGGCATCGCCAAGGGGGAGTCGCTGGCCGACATCGCCGAGATGTTCAACAACTACGGCGACGTCCTGGTACTGCGCTCCTCCGAGGGCGAGGCCGTGCACAACATGCTGGAGAACCTGCGCATCCCGCTGGTCAACGCCGGCAACGGGATCGACGAGCACCCCACCCAGGCGCTGGCGGATGTCTACACCCTGGCCAAGTGGCGCCCGGAGCTGTTCCTGCCCGACTGCCCGCCGGAAAAGCACGTGAAGGTGGGGATCGTGGGCGTACCCTCGCGCATGCGCACGGTACGCAGCCTGCTGAGCATGCTGAGCCTGTTCCCCGAGGCGATCGACGAGATCGTGGTGATCTCGCGCGAGGAGGAAAACTTCGCCCCCGAGCAGCGCGAGCTGCTGGAGGGCGCGGGCCTGAAGCTGCGCGTGGTGAACGACCTGGACCCGGTGCTGCCGGAACTGGACGTCGTCTACATCAACGCCATCGCCTGGGTCGGCGACACCTTCGAGTCCATGGGCGAAGGCCTGAACCTGAACCGCCAGTCGCCGCTGAAGGAGGGCGCCATCATCATGCATCCGCTGGCGCGCGGCGCGGAGCTGTCGACCGATCTCGACGACACCCCGCACAACTGGTACTTCGCCCAGGCGCGCGGGGCGGTGTTCGTGCGCATGGCCCTGCTGACTACGGTGGTGCGCCGGATCAGCGCGGTGATGGACACCCCGGAGGGCTGACCCCCCGGTTATGCGATTGCCTGACTGACCGCGAGCGGCGCGGCGACCCGGCCCCGCTCGCCCCCGATGGATAACCAAGGAGAATACCCATGTGCGGCATTGGCGGCATCTTTCACGCCGACCCGGAACGTCCGGTCGATGCACAGACCCTGGTCAACATGGCCGCGATCCAGTACCACCGCGGCCCCGACGGCTTTGGCTACAAGATCCAGGATGATCGCGGCGTGGGCTTCAGCCACGCGCGGCTGTCGATCATCGACCTCGACGAGAACCGCGGGCGCCAGCCGTTCACCATGAGCAACGGCGAGATCATGACCGCGGTCAACGGCGAGCTGTACGACTACAAGCGCATCCGCACCGACCTGACCTCGCGCGGGGTGAAGTTCCGCACCAAGAGCGACTCCGAGATGGTGATGCACCTGTACCGGCGCGAGGGTCTGGAGGATGCGCTGCAATACTTCCGCGGCGAGTTCGCGATCTCGCTGTACGATCGCAAGCACGACCGCCTGGTGCTCGCCCGCGACCGCTTCGGCGTCAAGCCGCTGTACTTCACCGAGACCGCCAACGGCAGCTTCGTGTTCGGCTCAGAGCTGAAGGTCCTGTTCGCCAACCCCGACGTGCAGCGCCGCTTCTCCGACGACGGCCTGTACCACCAGCTGATGCAGACCATGGTCCCCGGCACCACCGCCTTCGAGGGCGTCCACCAGGTCAAGCCCGGCCACGTGGTCATCGTCGAGCGCGCCCACGGCAAGCTGAAGATCCGCCAGGAGAAGTACTGGGACATGGACTTCCCGCTGGCCTCGGAACGCCCGCCGGAGAGCGAGACCGACGAGGAATACTGGATCGAAGGGGTACGCGAACAGCTGATGGAGGCCACCCAGCTCCGTCTGGAGGCCGACGTGCCGGTCGCCTGTTACCTCTCCGGGGGCATCGACTCCTGCATCACCCTGGGCCTGGCCTCGGCGAGTCAGCAGGCACCGGTGAAGGCCTTCACCATCGGCTTCGACAACGACGACTACGACGAGACCGCCATCGCCCGCGAGATGGCCGAGAGCGTGGGCGCCGACCAGGACATCATGTCGCTGGACGCCGACCACCTCTACGACAACTTCGAGGAGGCGCTCTGGCACGCCGAGCGCACCATCTACAACACCCTGGCGGTGGCCAAGCTGCTGATGAGCCGGCACGTGAACCACGCGGGCTACAAGGTGGTGGTGACCGGCGAGGGCTCGGACGAGCTGTTCGGCGGCTACCCGGCGTTCCGCCGCGACATGTTCCTGCACGGGCTGGACACCCTGCCGGAGGCCGACCGTCAGGCCTGGCAGCAGATGCTCAACGAGTCCAACGAACTGGTCTCCGGGGCGATGCTGGCCGAGGACGAGGTCTCCGACCCCGACTTCAACCGCATGATGGGCTTTACCCCGTCCTGCCTGCAGCCCTGGCTGGCCGCCGCCGACCACGTGCCCGGACTGCTGCACCCGAAACGCCGCAAGCGGATGAAGGACTACAAGCCGGGCAAGGCCATTGCCGACGCCCTGGACAATGACATGCTGGAAGGCCGCCATCCGCTGGACAAGGCCCAGTACGTGTGGATCAAGACTATGCTGGAGGGCCAGATCCTGACCTGGGGCGGCGACCGCATGGACATGGCCAATTCCATGGAGGCGCGCCCGCCGTTCCTCGACCACCATCTGGCCGAGTTCGCCGCGCAGCTGCCGCCGACCATGCGCATCAAGGGCCGCAACGAGAAATACGTGCTGCGCGAGTCGATGAAGGGCCTGCTGCCCAAGGTGCTGTACGAGCGCGAGAAATTCCCGTTCATGGCGCCGCCGGCCCACACCGATCCCACCAAGTGGGCAGCGATGAAGGCGCTGGCGGATCGCTACCTGTCGGAGGAGAAGGTCGCCGAGGCCGGGCTGCTGGACCCCGAGGGGGTGCGCCAGGTGTTCGAGATCCACGAGTCGGAGGAGACCCCGGCGGCGACCCAGGTGCAGCTGGACGCGGTGATCAACCACATGATCGGCGTGCAAGTGCTGCACGAGCAGTTCGTGGCCACCGACATCCCGGCGCTGGCGGCGCAGAAGGCCCGCGAATTCGGCTGGAGCGCCTGACTTCGGGCCTTCGGGCCCGGAAAACAGCGGAAACGGTCCGTGTCAGGCGGCACCGCTTCCCGGACGGCGCACGAGCTGACGCAGGCGGCCATGGGCTAAGTCCAGGCCGCCACCGCACTGCGGTAGAACCCGGGGTCGGTGGTGGTGGCACCCTGCAGGGTGCACACGCGGGCGGCGAATTCGAGGGCACGGTGCAGGGTGCCTTCCCAGCCCCAGCCGCGGCGCAGGCCCAGGATGGCGACGCTGGCGAAGGCGTCGCCGGCACCTACCGCGTCCTGCATGCCCTCTACCGCCGGGGCGCGGGCGCGCACGGGCTGGCCGGCGCGCGGATGGATCTCGGCGCCGTCGGCGCCCAGGGTGACGATCAGCGCGGACTGGATGTCGCAGGCCTGGAGGCAGCGTTCGGCGCGCTTCTCGGCCGGGACGTTCGGGAACAGCGTGGCCAGCTCGTCGGCGTTCAGCTTGACCACATCGGCACCCCGGAGCAGGTCGCGCGCGTCGTGCGGGTCGTACCAGGGCTCGCGCAGGTTGGCGTCGACGAAGCGGCGTTCGCAGCGCCGGCGCAGGGCCGCCAGCAGCTCGCGGTTGCCGCTGCGCAGGGCCAGCGTACCGTGATAAAGCAGCGGGATGCGGGCGGGCACCGCGGGGTCAACCGTGGCGGGCAGGTCGTCATAGGCCTGGTCGGGCAGGATGTGATAGGCGGGCTCGCCGTCCTCCACCGTCACCTGCACCGCGCCGGTGGGGGCCTGCGGATGCGTATACAGTGCGTCTTCCGCCAGGCCGACCTCGCGCATGGCCTCGCGCACGCGCGCCCCGGCGGTGTCGTTTCCCACACCACCGACGAACAGCACGGGTTCCCCCAGCTGGTGCAGGTTCCAGGCGACGTTGAACGGGGCTCCGCCCAGGACTTCAGGGCCATCCGGAAACCGGTCGAACAGGACTTCGCCAAAGATCACGTCGGGTGCATCCGGCATTCTGGAACCCTCCCGTTACGCGGGCGCGACCGCGACAATGCGGTCGCGCCCCTGGCGTTTCGCGGCCAGCAGCGCTTTGTCCGCCAGTTCGAAGGCGGCCCCCTCCGGCGCATCCGGTCGCATCTCGGTGATACCGCCGGAGATGGTGACGTTCAGACGCTTCTTGCCGGCCCTCACCGCGATCGATGCTACCTCCTGGCGCAGGCGGTCGGCGAGGTCCCGGGCGATGTCGAGCGGCTGGTGGACGACCATCACGAATTCCTCGCCGCCATATCGGGCGACGAAGTCGGGCTCGCTGACGCCTTCGACCAGCACCTCGGCGACGGCCTTGAGGATGCGGTCACCGGAGGTGTGCCCGTATTCGTCGTTGACGTGCTTGAAATGGTCGATGTCCCAGACGATCACGGACGCCGGTCCCCCGTCGGCGGGGAATCCGGCCATGCGCTGGTCAAAGGCGTGCCGGTTGAGAAGCCCGGTCAGCTTGTCACGGTTGGCCTCGTCCCGAGCCTCGGACAGACTGTCCCGCAGCCCGGCGACCTGGCGTTCCAGCTCCTGGGCGCGCGTGCGCAGGGCGCGGTTACGCTCCAGGGCGGACAGCAACTCCGCCTCGCGGGTGTCACGGAAATCCTTGACCCGGTCGGCGACCCGATCGAGCCCCTGCACCACTTCGCGTCGCATGGTGTCGATATTGGTGATGTCGATCACGCGCCCCTTGATGCTGCTCACATCCCCGGAGATGTTGTTGTGGAGTTCGCGGATGGACGCGCGCGTACGTTCGGAGTGATCGTGGTCGGCGGACAGGGCCGAGTCGACGTCATCCAGCCGCGTGCGGATCTCGCCCATCACCTCGGTCAGCTGTTCGCGCTCCGCCAGCGCCTGGCCGCAATTCTCTTCCAGCGCCGAGAAGACCCGCGTGAGGCTTCGCCGCACGAGATCCGCATCCCCCCGGTCCGCGGCCTGCCGGACCTTCGCGAGATCGTCGGCGAGGAAGGGGAACCCCTCCAGTCCGGACTGCAGCGCGGTCAGAAGACCGCCTTCCATCGCATCGCGCTGATCATGCTGGCGGATGGTATCCGCCAGGCGCGCACTCATGCGATCCAGACACTGGGTATCGTCGGGATCCTCCTCGATGGTTCGCGTCAGGTCATGCACCGCTCCCTCGAGGTCGGGCTCGCGGGCCGACAGCACGGCCAGGGCGCGCAGGGCCACCCGCCGCAGTGAACGCATGCGTTCGCGCTCGTTCTGGAGCGAGGTTTCGAGCTCGATGACGGTCTTGCGCAGGTCGTTCTCGGCCATGGGTCTCCCTCGATCGGCCGCCCATTACAGCCGATGGGCGCTGCGAACGCCACCGTCGGCGGTGCCGGGAGTTCAGGTCAGGCCGGGGCCTGGTGCACATCCAGACGCTCCCGCACGGGCAACTGGATCTCGACCCCCACCGGCAGATGATCGGACAGCGCAACGTTGTAGACCCGCATATCGGACACGTGCAGGTCCGGGGTCAGCAGGATGTGATCGAACACCCGCTGCGGGTCCCAGGCCGGATAGGTGGCCGGGCAGGCCATGGGCTCCATCAGCCCGGTACGCGCGACCAGACGACGGATCTCGGGGCTGTCCTGCTGGCAGTTGAGATCGCCCATCACCACCGCGTGCGGCTGGTCCTCGATGCGTTCGGCAACATAGTCCAGCTGCTGCCGGCGCGCGCGCCGACTCAGCGCGAGGTGCAGCAGGAACAGCACCAGCTCCTCGCCATTGCCCATTGCAAACCGCGCCTCCACGGCCCCGCGCCCGGGCAGCGGCCCGGGCAGGCTGTGCATCTGCACATGCACCGGCTCCACCCGTGAGAACAGCGCCAGCGAATGCTTGGCAATCTGGCCGAGATCACGGTTGATGCGGGTATAGGTGTGAGGGAAGTCGGCACGGTCGGACAGCCAGCTGGACAGATCGACGAAGCGCGAGCGCAGACTGCCGCCATCCAGCTCCTGCACGCCGACGATGTCGAAGTCGCGGATGAAGCGGGCCACGCGCTCCAGGTTGGTCATGCGCCCGCCGTAGGGCAGCACGTGCTTCCAGCTGTTGGTGACGTAATGATGCAGACGCGAGGAATGGATGCCCACCTGGGCATTGAAACTCAGCAGGCGCAGTCGCTGGCCCGCAGCCTCCGGCTGCCAGACCAGGCCGCGGGCGGGTTCGTCGGTTACGGCGGACGAGCCGTTCTCCGTCATCGTGCCATCCTTCCTTCCCGTCATCCCTCACGGGACTCCTGTCAGAAGGGACAGACGAGATCCCCCAGTCGTTCCGTGAGTTTCAGGTTTTCGGAATAGTCTACCGGACAGTCGATGACGGTGACGCCCGGCCGGGTCAGCGCGGAACGCAGCGCCTGCTCCAGGCTGTCGCCGGGTTCGATGTGGACCCCTTCCGCGCCGAACGAGCGGGCCAGGGCAACGAAATCGGGGTTGCCGAAATCCACCGAGGCCTTGCGCCCGTATTCCCGCACTTGTTTCCACTCGATCAGGCCGTACGCGCTGTCGTTCCACACCAGCACAACGAAACTCTGACCCAGGCGCACCGCGGTCTCCAGCTCCTGCAGGTTCATCAGGAAACCCGCATCGCCGGTGACCGCCACCACCTGGCGCTCCGGATCCAGGGCGGCCGCAGCCACGGCCCCCGGAAGGGCGATGCCCATGCTTGCGAACCCGTTGGAGATCAGACAGGTATTGGGCATCTCACAGCGGAACATGCGCGCCATCCACAGCTTGTGGGCGCCCACGTCGGTGATCACTACGGCATCCAGGGCGGCGGCGGTGCGGAGATCCCAGATGATCTTCTGCGGCTTCATCGGCACCCCGGTGTCGTCGCGGTGCTCGTTCATGTCGTCGATCAACGACTGCCGCAGGGGCCGCAGCACGGTCTCCTCGCGTGGCGTGACCCGCTCGGCCAGATCATGCAGGCAGGTTTCGAGATCGCCGATCACCTCGGCCTGGATGTCGTAGTGGCCGTCGATCTCCGCCGGGGAGGCATCCACGTGGATCAGGGTGCAGTCGCCCTCCGGGTGCCACAGGGATGGCGGGTATTCGACCAGGTCGTAGCCGATACAAAGGACCACGTCGGCCTTGTCGAAGCCGAAGTGGACATAGTCGCGACTCTGCAGGCCCACGCTGCCCAGCGCCAGCGGGTGGCGAAACGGCAGCACGCCCTTGGCCATGAAGGTGTTGGCCACCGGGATGTTGAGGGTCCCGGCGAAATGCGCCAGGGCCTCGCTGGCGCCCGACCGGATCACCCCGTTACCGGCCAGGATCAGGGGATGCCGGGCTTGCTCCAGCAACCGTGCAGCGGCCGCCAGGGACACCTCCGCGGGCACCGCCGGCGCCCCCGAGTGGACCGGCAGCGGCGCCACCGGGCAGGGCTGGGATGCCACGTTTTCCGGCAGCTCGATGAAACTGGCCCCCGGCTTGCCGCCCTCGGCCCACTTGAAGGCCTTGCGCAGGACCTCGGGCAGGATCTCGGGCTCCACCACACTGGAGGCGTATTTGGTGACCGGGCCGAACAGCCCCTTGAGGTCCAGGACCTGGTGGGATTCCTTGTGCAGCCGGTGGGTGCTGGCCTGACCGGCGATGGCCACCAGCGGCGCGTGGTCCATGTTGGCATCCGCCACGCCGGTGATCAGGTTGGTCGCACCGGGCCCCAGGGTCGCCATGCAGACCCCGGCCCGGCCGGACAGGCGGCCGTGGACATCGGCCATGAAGGCCGCGCCCTGCTCGTGGCGGGTGGTGACGAACTCGATCGGCGAATCCTCGAGGGCATCGAGGACCGCCATGTTTTCCTCGCCGGGCAGGCCGAAGACCCGTTCGACCCCTTCCTGCTCCAGACACTGTACCAGGCGCCGTGCGGTGGTCGGCGACGGATCGGACATGCGTTCCCTCGAGGGTCGGGCCGGGGCGCTCAGCCCCGGGCCTCCGCGATCAGGTGATCGACGATCTCCAGCATCTGCTCGTGACTGGTGGTCATGCTGGCCGAAACCACGGATTCGCCGTTGACCACCATCGACGGCACGCCTTCCAGACGGTACTCGCGCACGCGCTCGGCGGAACGGCCGACCTTGCGCGCCACATCTTCCGAACGCATCGCCTCGCGGAAGGCGTCGGCATCCTGATCCATCTGGTTGACGAACCGCAGGATCGCGCTCTCCGAGCGCATCTCGCGCCCCTGTTCGTGAATGGCGTCGTAGAAGGGCTGATGGATGGCATCCACGATGCCCAGTTGCTCCGCCGCGTAGTAGACCCGCGCGTGCAGGGCCCAGACATCGTTCAGCGGGGCCGGCATGTACTCGAATTCGATGTCATCGGACAGTTCGGCTTTCCACTCCTGTACCAGCGGCTCGAACGAGTAGCAGTGCGGGCAGCCGTACCAGAAGGCCTCGACCACCTTGATGCGGCCTTCTTCGAGACCGTAATCGACGGGCGAGTCCAGGCGCATGAAGTTGCGCCCCTCGGCGAAGTCGGCCAGCAGGCGGCCGGACGCCAGCAGGGCGCCCGTACCGGCCAGGGTTCCGAGAAACTGACGTCGCTTCATCACAGTTCTCCGTAGGAATGAAGACCGGACAGGAACATGTTCACGCCCAGGAAGGTGAAGGTGGTCACGAACAGACCGATGATCGCCCACCAGGCCATGCCCGGACCGCGCCAGCCCTTGGTGAAGCGCATGTGAAGCCAGGCCGCGTAGGTCAGCCAAAGGATCAGGCTCCAGGTCTCCTTCGGGTCCCAGGTCCAGTAGCCGCCCCAGGCCTCGGCCGCCCACATGGCGCCCAGCACGGTGGCGATGGTGAAGAACGCGAAGCCGATGGCGATCGCCTTGTACATTACCCCGTCCAGCGCATCCTTGCTCGGGATGCGGGCCAGCACACGGGAGTCCGGACGGGTGCGTTCCATGCGGTGGCGCACCAGATAGGCCACGCCCAGCATCGCCGCGATCGCGAATCCGCCGTAACCGACGAAGTTGGTCGGCACGTGGATCTTCATCCACCAGCTGTCGAGCGCGGGCACCAGCGGTTCGACCATGTGGGCGTCACGATCGAACATGTACCACAGCAGGAAGGTGGTGGAGGCCGCGACCACCAGCATCACGAAGGCGCCCATGCCGCGCTGACCCGTGCGCTGTTCGTAGTACAGGTACATCAGCGCGATCATGGCGACCATCAGCACGAACACCTCGTAAAGGTTGGCGACCGGGATGTAACCCCAGCTCGGATCGTGCAGATAGATCTCGCGCCAGCGCACCATCAGGGCCATCAGGCCCGCGCCCGCCGCGATCCAGGCGAACGCGGCACCGGCCTTGTACGGGAAGTCGGAGCGCGAGAACAGCCCAACCACGTAGGCCACGGTGGACAGGTAGACCATCACGCTCATCCACATCACCCCGGCCTGGCCGGACCCGATGTAGTTGAGCCAGAACACGCTCTCGCCGCGCGCCAGGTCATCCCCGTACAACCAGACCCCGAACAGCGAAAGCACCGCGACAATCACGGAGAACAGCTGCCAGGGTCGCCAGAACCAGCCCAGCCAGGCGCTCATGCCGGCCGCGAGGATCAGGCCCCCGGTGTCGTAGCGGTCCATCATGTGGCCGTACATGGCATAGGCCGTGACCGCCACCGCCAGGACCAGGGCCATGTAGGCCCAGTCCCGCAGAAGCAGCTGCCGGAAGAATCCGGGCCGTTCGAAATCCAGGGCCTCGTGGGGTACAGACATGGGGCGCTCTCCTCCGACTGCGTGCGACTTAGTCGTTCTTGTTGGTTGCAGAATCCGGCGATTCATCGTCGCCAACGTTCTTCTGCTCGATGATCCACCGTTTAAGATGCGCGAAGCGCTTCTCGAATTCCACCCGGTGGCGGTTGCTGGTGCCCGCCATCACCACGTGGGTGCCGCTGCCGTCCGCGTTCGGACGGGCCACGATCCACAGACGCTGATAGGACACGTAGAACATCAGGAAGATCCCGATGATCAGCATCAGGCTGCCGGTGTACACCGTGCTTTCGCCCGGCGCCTTCGCGATCTGCAGGCCCGAGGCCTCGCGATGGTCGAAGTCATCCAGGCGGAAGAAATAGGGCGAACCGTAGAAGTTGAGGGCATTGATCGCCGAGACGGCGTCTTCCAGCCAGCGCTGTTCCTCCTCGGTGATCGCCACCACGCCTTCTTCCTCCAGGACCTCCATGTACAGGCCCTGGAGCCCGGAGTTCAGGACCTGGAACAGCAGGCCGCCGAGCTGCTCGCGCTGGCCTTCGGGGATCCGCTGCTCGATCTCGGCATCCACCGCGGGGTAACCGCCTTCGGCGAAGGTCTGCATGAGCATGCTGACGGTGCGCGCGATCGCCTGGCGCCCTTCTTCTCCGCCCATCATGTCCTCCGAACCCCGCGCGGCCTGCTGCGCGACGGCCATGCGGACCTCGTCATCGTGAAGCATGGTCAGATACGTGCGGAAACGATCCAGGGAGTCATCCGCGTCCGCCGGGATGAACAGGTAGGAAAATTCCTCGGCCGGACTCTCGCGGACACCGCTGAGGAAATATTTCGCCCCTTCCTGCGGGATCGGATTCTGGTAGTTGCGGTAATAAAGCCCCGCGCCGGTGCGGTCCACCAGGCGGAAATCCACGCGCGGACCGAGGAACACGTTTTCTTCCTCGCCCTCCTCGTTGAGCAGGCGCTGGGTGTTCACCAGGGAAAAGTCGATGAACTCGATCGTCAGCTCCTCCCCTCCCGGGGCCGGAATATCCATCTCGTCAAAGATCCGGCCCGGGAAATCCACCCCGCGCAGGGCGCCTGCGCCGAGCGGGATCGCCTCCATTTCGAGACGCGTACCGCCGTCGGCAAAACTGGACTGGTAGATCGCATAGCCATCGTAGATCAGCGGGTCGTTGACGCTGATGGTGGCGCGGTAGGGTTCGTCGCGTTCCGGATCATGGATGACCAGATCGCTCTCGTAGGACTGTTCCGCGCCGGTGGAGAAGCGCTGGATCCGGAACTCCTCCAGCTCGACCCGGAACGGCAGATCCTGCACCAGATACCCCTCGCGCACCGGCAGGAAGACCACGTTGGCCGAGGCCCCTTCGGGGATCTCCACGCTGCCGCGGAACGACGGGTTGCTCACCGGGACGCGCGAGATCTCGGGCACCTGCGATTCGGGGATGGAGCGGGTCTCGATCTCGACGTTGCCCATCCACTCGTTGACCTTGAGCAGGAACTGGCCGTCGAGCAGCGCGCCCACGCAGATCACCACGATCCCCACGTGCGTCAGCATGTAGCCGAGGCGGTTCCAGCGCCCCTTCATCGCGGCGACCACCGTCTCGCCGTCTCGCGTCTTTTCGCGCGCCCGGAAACCCTGGGCCTTCAGCACCCGGCGGGCATGGGCGAGGAAATCCTCCTGCGACTGCCCCAGATCCCCGGTGGAGCTGGCCGGGAAGGAACGCAGGGACTTTTCCTTCACCTGCAGGTTGTAGCGGCGCAGGTCCTTGAGGATGCCCGGCGTCTGGCGGTAGACACAGAAGGCGGTGGAAACCACCAGGAAGGTCACCACCAGCAGGAACCAGGTCGCCGAATAGACCTGGTAGAGCCCCATCCCGGCGAAGATCTCGTGCCAGAAGGGTCCGAACTGGATCAGGTATTCGGTGTACGGCTCGTTCTGCACCAGCACGGTGCCGATCACCGAGGCGATGGCCAGGGCCACCAGCAGGGTGATCGCGAGGTTCATCGACCCCAGGAATTCGACGATGATCCGGCTGCGGCGCGGGGTCCGGGCCTGACGGCGAGACGAGGACTCGGAGCCCGTCCGGTTGCTGCGTTCGGAGGCCCCTGAGGGCTGATGGGATTCTGCCATGTTCAAACCTGCGTTAATCGCCCCGAATGTGTCGGGACGCGGTCGGAAATTCAATTTCCACGACATTCCGCACGGACGCTGGGTTCCGGCGCTGCGTGGAGGGCGCGGGAACAGACGCCCCGCCTTCCGACTTCATTCCGGTGTCCGGGTTCCCGCCCGTGCATTTTCCGGACCCCGAAACGACGAGGGGGCGGCCACGGCCGCCCCCTCGTAAACCGGACGAACCCGGAGCACGCCTGCGCACCCGGGCCGTACGTACCGTGCTCAGTTCGGCTGGAGGCCGGCCATGTACTGGGCCACGGCCTCCATGTCTTCGTCCGACATGTTGCCGACGATGCCGCGCATCATCTGGCCGTTGTCGTTGCGACGTTCGCCGTCACGGAACTGCTGGAGCTGGTCCAGGCTGTAGGTCGCGTGCTGACCGGCGACCTTGGGGAACATGGCCTCCGGATTGCCCTGGCCCTGGGCGCCGTGGCAGGCGATGCAGGCGGCCACGCCTTCCGACGGGATGCCACCGCGATAGATCTGCTCGCCGCGGGCGACCACGTCCTCGTCGGCGGTCTCGGTGGTGATGCTCTGCTCGGCGTAATAGGCCGCCAGGTCCTTCATGTCCTGCTCGCTGAGGTCGGCGACCTCTCCGGCCATCAGGTTATCGTGGCGGAGTTCGCCTTCCTGGAAGTCGCGCAGCTGCTTGGCCGTGTACTTCGGGTGCTGCCCGGCCAGCTTGGGCCACTCGGGATTGGTGCTGTTGCCGTCGGCCTGGTGGCAGGCGGCGCAGGACTGCGAGAGTTCCTGACCGCGCTGGGGATCGCCCGCCTGGGCCGCCGAAAGCGGGAGCATCAGGGAGACGGACAGGGCAGCAAAGAGAGCGGAAAGCTTGTGGTTCATGGTGGAGAATCTCCTGCTTGTATATGCGTGCCGGGCCTCGACCCGTTCCTTGTGCCCCGTGTAGAAGGGCGATCAAAATCTGGGGCGCAGTTTATAGCACAACGCCAGGGAACCCACAAAAGTTTCCCACTGTCCCGCTCAGCTCAGGATGATTTCGATCATGCAACCTCGTTTTCGTGAAACCGCCTTCTCCCGGGGTGTCTCCCGCCTCGACCAGCTCCCCGCGGACCAGGGGATCGAGATCGCCTTCGCCGGGCGCTCCAACGCCGGCAAGTCCAGCGCGCTCAACGGCCTGTGCGGGCGCAAGGCCCTCGCACGGGTGGGACGCACTCCGGGTCGCACCCAGGAAATCAACATCTTTACGCTGCCGCCGGCGGAGGACTGGCGCCTGATCGACCTGCCCGGCTACGGCTACGCGAAGGTCTCCGCGAAACAGCGCGAGCACTGGGATCGCCTGCTGGGCGGCTACCTGCGCCATCGCCGGTGTCTGGCGGGCCTGGTCCTGATCATGGACATCCGCCGGCCGCTGACCGACCTGGACTGGCAGATGCTCGAATGGACCGGCGCCAACCGGCGGCTGCATTGCGTGCTGACCAAGGCCGACAAGATCTCGCGACAGGAAGCCGAACGCCAGCTGCACGCCACCCACGCACGTCTGGAAGAGGCCGGCATCGAGGCTTCGCTGCAGACCTTCTCCGCGCTCAAGAACCAGGGCGTCGACGACCTGCGCGGACTGCTGGCGGAATGGCTGGAGGAAGAAAACGCCGAGGACGGGGACGGAGGGGCCGAACAGGGCCCATAAAAAAGTGCCCCGATCCCGGGGAGGAGGATCGGGGCACCAGCGACCTCGACAGGGGGAGGCGAGGTCTTCCCGCTCAGGGAGAGAAGCGGGGAGCGCCGGGCCATGGCGCTCACCTTTTATGACGCATCACCGGCAGTGAAGTTCCCGGCCGTTCCTGTTCCGGACGGAAACTCGTCACAACCCGCGAAGCCGTGCGAAACCGCGGGGCTCACTCGCGTTCCGCGCGGGCCTGCAGGGTCGCCACCAGTTCATCCGCCGAAGTCCCGTGCGGATGGATTTCCAGCAGATCGCCCTCCGGCCCCACCAGGTAGGTGGACGAGCTGTGATCGATCACGTAGCCCATCGCGGACTGGCTGTCGGTCTTCTCGTAGAACACCCCGTACTGCTCCACCGCCGGCTCCAGCGCCTCGTGCGGGCCAGTGGCCGCCTGGATCCGGGGATGGAAATGGTCGGTGTACTCCGCCAGGTGCTCGCGGTCGTCACGCTCGGGATCCACGCTGACAAACACCGCGCTGACCCGGTCCTCCAGCGATTCGGGGAGCTGCTCCAGCGCCATCCGGATCCATCCGAGACTGACCGGGCAGGCATCCGGGCAGGAGGTGTAGCCGAAATAGAGCCACACATACTGTCCCTCCAGATCGCGCAGATCGAAGGCCTCCCCCTCGGTGGAGACCGGCAGCTGGAACGGGCCGCCGGTCACCCGGTCGGCCACCGGGATGTCTTCGTGAGTGGTGGCCTCGCCGGCTGGGGGGGGCCCCGGGACGAGCCAGACATACAGCAACAGCGCGGCCGCGGCGACAGCGGCCAGGGCCCACAGCAGGGTGGTAAAGGGAAGTCGGGACATCGCGCGCAATCCTCGGTGGAAGCCAGTACGTCAGTGGTCGCGGGCGGTGACGAAGCGATACTGTACCCGCGCGGCGTCGCCGTCGCCTTCCGGCAGCACGGTCGCCGCCCAGGTCATCGCCTCGGTGGTGCAGATCGGCAGGGTGGTGGTGCCGGCGTATTCACCCGGGCCCACGCGTTCCAGGCGCGGGCGCTGGAAGCCCATGTACATCTCGACCCCGGCAAAATCCAGCTCGATCCACTCGGGGTCGCTGCCATCGTGCCCGACATGCCGCAGATGCAGCTCCAGCTCCTGCAGCATGGGCACCGGGCGCGGGGTGATCTCGAGGGTCATCTCGCCGCCCTCCGGGTGCTGCGCGGTACAGGCCCCTTCATTGAGATCGCAGATCTCCGGGGTCACCACCACGACATTGTCGCTGCCGTCACCGCCGGCCAGGTAGCGGTCCGCCGCCACCCAGCCGGCCGCCAGCAGCAGGCCCGCGACCAGCCACGGGGCCGCGCGGTTGAACCCGCGGGCCAGTGATTCGAGATCCCCCATGCTCAGCCTCCGGCTCCGACAGGGGCCTCAGTGGGCATCATCCCAGTTATCTCCGACGCCGATGTCCACCAGCAGCTCGACATCCAGCTCGGCCGCCCCGCCCATCGCGCGGCGGGCCCGCTCGCCCAGGGTCTCCACCGCACCCTCGGCAACCTCGAACACCAGTTCGTCGTGCACCTGCATGATCATGCGGGCATCGAGCCCGTTGCCGTCCAGGTCCTGCGCCATGCGCACCATCGCACGCTTGATGATGTCGGCCGCGGTGCCCTGCATCGGGGCATTGATTGCCACGCGTTCGGCCTGCTGCCGGCGGGCCCCGTTGCGGCTGTTGATCTCGGGCAGGTAGAGCCGGCGCCCGAACAGGGTTTCCACATAGCCCTGCTCGCGCCCGCGTTCGCGCGCCCGCTCCATGTAGGCGTGCACGCCGGGATAGCGGTGGAAATAGCGGTCGATGTACTCCCGCGCCTCGGCCTGCTCGATGCCCAGGTTGCGCGCCAGGCCCCAGGCCGACATGCCGTAGATCAGACCGAAGTTGATCGCCTTGGCCGCGCGGCGCTGCTCGCCGGTGACCGCGTCCGGGTCGGCGCCGAACACCTCCGCCGCGGTCGCGCGGTGGATATCCAGACCGTCGGCGAAGGCCTGCAGCAGGCCGGCGTCCTGCGACAGATGGGCCATGATCCGCAGCTCGATCTGCGAATAGTCGGCCGCCAGCAGGCGGTACCCCGGCTCGGCAATGAACGCCCGGCGGATGCGCCGGCCGGCCTCGGTGCGCACCGGAATGTTCTGCAGGTTGGGCTCGGAGGACGACAGGCGCCCGGTGGCCGCGCCGGCCTGGTGATACGAGGTATGCACCCGCCCGGTCTCCGGGTGGATACGCCGCGGCAGGGTCTCGGTATAGGTACTGCGCAGCTTGGACAGGCCACGGTGCTCCAGGATCAGCCGGGGCAGGGCGTAGTCGTCCGCCATCTGCTCCAGCACGTCCTCGGCGGTGGAGGGCTGGCCCTTGGGCGTGCGCCGCAGCACCGGCAGGCCCAGGCGCTCGAACAGGATCTCCTGGATCTGCTTGGGCGAGCCGAGATTGAACTCGGTACCGGCCTCGTCGAAGGCCTCGCGCTCGATGCGCTCCATCTCGCTCAGCAGCTCCTGGCTCTGCTCGCCGAGCAGGTCCGGGTCCACCTTCACGCCGGCGCGCTCGATGTCCGCGAGCACCGGCACCAGCGGCATCTCGATCTCGCGGTAGACGAAGGCCGGGCCCTCGGCCTCGTTCAGGCGCGGCCGGAACAGGGCGTCCAGACGCAGGCAGATGTCCGCGTCCTCGCCGGCATAATCGGTGGCGATGCCGACGTCCACCTCGGCGAACGGGATCTGTTTCGCCCCCTTGCCGGCCACGTCTTCGTATTTCGTGGTGCGGTGATCCAGATGGCGCTCGGCCAGGGAATCCAGGTCGTGCCGGTTGGCGCCGGCGTCGAGGCAGAACGACTGCAGCATGGTGTCATCGACGATGCCGCGCAGCACGATGCCATGGTTGCCCAGCACGTTGCGGTCGTACTTGAGGTTATGGCCGAGCTTGCCGTGTTCGGCCGATTCCAGCCACGGCCGCAGGCGCTCCAGGGTCGCCTCGCGCGGGAGCTGCGGATCGGCATCCGGACCGCTGTGGGCCAGCGGCAAGTAGTACGCGGTACCCGCCTCGAACGCGAAGGACATGCCGATCAGCTCGGCCCGCATTGCCTCCAGGCTGCTGGTCTCGGTGTCAAACCCGACCCGCGCGGCGCCCTGCAGGCGTTCCAGCAGCTCCGTGAATGCCGCCTCGTCCCGCACGGTGTGATATTGCGCCGCCTGCCCCGGATCGGCATCACCGCCGTTACCGGAGGCATCGCCCCCGGCGTCGCCGCCTTCCAGCTCCGCCCGCCAGCGGGAGAACCCGTGGTGGCGCACCCGCTCCAGCAGCTGCTGCGAATCGGGCTCGCGCAGCTCGAGGTCGTCGGGGCCCAGCGGGAGATCGACATCCCGGCGCACGGTGATCAGCTCGCGCGAGGTCGGCAGGCGATCGGCCGCGGCGCGCAGATTCTCGCCGATCTTGCCGCCGATCTCGTCGGCCCGCTCGAGGATGGTGTCGAGGTCGCCGTACTTCGCGATCCATTTGGCCGCGGTCTTGGGCCCGACCTTCTCGACCCCCGGGATGTTGTCCACGCTGTCGCCCATCAGCGCGAGGTAGTCGACGATCTGCCCCGGCTCCACGCCGAACTTCTCGCGCACCCCGGCGGGATCCAGCACCGTCCCGCTCATGGTGTTGACCAGGGTCACGTGGCCATCCACCAGCTGCGCCAGGTCCTTGTCGCCGGTGGAGATGACCACCTCCTGCCCGGAGGCCGCGGCACGGTCGGCCAGGGTGGCGATCACGTCATCCGCCTCCACCCCTTCCACGCACAGCAGCGGGAAGCCCATCAGCTGCACCAGCTCGTGCAGCGGCTCGATCTGCGCCGCCAGCTCCTCCGGCATCGGCGGCCGGGTGGCCTTGTATTCAGGGTAGATCTCGTCGCGGAAGGTGGGCCCCTTCGCGTCGAACACCACCCCCATGCGCTCGGGGGCATAGTCCGCGCGCAGCTTGCGCAGCATGTTGGCCACGCCGTAGAGCGCCCCGGTGGGGTGGCCGTCGGGGGCGGTCAGCGGGGGCAGGGCGTGGTAGGCCCGGAACAGGTAGGAGGAACCGTCGACCAGGACGAGCGGGGCTTGCGACATCATGCGGATCCGGCTGGGCTTGCGAGGGAAGCATTCTAGCAGGCTGCGGGGCCCGGCCCGAGCAACGCCGGCGCGATTTGTACGCCCGTCGGGCCACGGTTAGTCTAGGCGCCCCAGAGTGCAAAGAATGCGCCCCGATGAACGATCAAGATCGAGCGGAACACCCCGGGCTGCGGCCCATCGACGATTCCTCGCTGACCCGCGAGAGCTGGAAGATCTTCCAGATCATGGCGGAGTTCGTGGAGGGCTTCGAACGCCTGGCGCACATCAAGCCCTCGGTCAGCGTGTTCGGGTCGGCACGCATCCCGTCGGACCACCCGGATTATCTGCTCGCGGAGCAGATCTCGCGCCAGCTGTCGGACGCGGGTTTCGCGGTCGTCAGTGGCGGCGGGCCGGGCATCATGGAGGCGGCCAACAAGGGGGCGTTTGCCGGTCACTCGCCCAGCATCGGGCTCAACATCCAGCTGCCGCACGAACAGCACGCCAACCCGTACCAGGACATCGGGCTGGGGTTCCGGCACTTCTTTTCGCGCAAGGTGATGTTCGTCAAGTACGCCTCCGCCTACGTGGTGCTGCCGGGCGGCTTCGGCACGCTGGACGAGCTGGCCGAGATCCTGACCCTGGTGCAGACCGGCAAGACCCGCCGCATCCCGGTGGTGCTGGTGGGCAGCAAGTTCTGGGAAGGCCTGCTGCAGTGGTTCGAGGACGCGCTGGTCACCCATGGCACCATCGATGCCGAGGACCTCAATCTATACTCGGTGGTGGACACCCCCGAGGAGGTCGTGGACGTGATCTTCGAGTACTACGAGGCCCGCAGCTTCGAGCCCTCGGCGGAAGAGAAACAACGACTGATGGAGCTCTGATGATGACGAGCACCCGCGCCACGGCGCTGGCCGCTGCCCTGCTGGGCCTTTTTCTCGCCGCCGGGCCGCTGGCGGCCCAGGACTTCGAGGACGCCCCGCCACCGCCCGACATGCCCGACGAGGCCGCCCCGCCTCCGGTACTGGACGAGCGCGCCCGCCAGCTGCAGGAGCTGGAGGAAGCCGACGTCATCATCATGGAGCGCGACGGCGAGACCCGGCGCGAATACCGCGTGGACGGCGACCTGGTGATCGTTGAGGTCAACCCCGCCGCCGGACCCACCTACTACCTGGTGGATGTCACCGGGGAAGGCGACCTGCGGCGCCGTGACGACCTTTCCCCCGATTTCACCCCGCCTCGCTGGAGGATCCTGGAATGGTAAGCACACAGTCGACCGTGGAACTTCCGGCCGCGGGTGCCGCGGCGCTGGAAGCGGCCTTTGCCGCCGCCCGGGCGGCCGGCGCGCCCGTGGGGCTGCCCGCCGCCGGCGATGCCCCGCAGCTCGACGGGGATCGCGCGCGCTGGACCCTGGAGCGCGGCAACGCCGCGGAGCCCGGGGCGATCGCCAGTGGTCCCGGCACGCCGGAGGCGCTGGGCCGCCTCGCCGCCCGCTGGCAGGCCTGGCATCCGGCGGAGGTCCTGCCGCAGGACAGCGTCTGGCGCCGCGGCGTGCTGCAGCAGCAGCTGCGCGAACGCACCGAAGACCTGAGCTCAACCCTGGACGAACAGGCGCGCGAACAACTGAACCGGGAGCTGCATCATCAGGGGCTGTACCGGTTCGAGGACCTGCCGGTGGCCGGCAGCTTCTGGCACTCGGTCAGGCGGCACGGCGAGCACACCGGACTGGCGGATCTGACGATCCCGCCGGCCCCCGTGCCGGCGTTCTGGCAGCTGGCGCGCATCGCACTTGCGGTGAGCGTGAACGAGGCGGGCGAACTGGACCGCGAACGTTACCGGGCCCTGCTGGGCGGCTATCACCAGGAGCGCCCGCTGAGCGCGATCGAACGCGGCGCCGCCCCGACCCTGCTGCGCATGGCCGCGCTCGACGACTGGCTGGAACGCATCGAGGCCGGCCGCGCACCCGCGGGCCCCGATCCGCGCCTGGCCGGCCTGCAGGACGCCGGCACCCGGGTGCAGTCGGTATGGGTAAGGCCCGCCGCCTGATGACCCCGCGGGCCTCCCTCGCGGGGCTTTTGGCCCTGGCCATCGCCGGGGCGCCGGGCATCGGCGTTCTGGCCTCCACCGAGGTCCACCGCTGGGTGGATGAAGACGGTGTGGTGCATTTCTCCGACGAGGCGCCGGGCGACGGGCGCAGCGAACGCATCGAGGTTCAGGAGCCGATGGGCGCCGTCCCCCTGGAGAATGCCCGCGAGATCCTCGAACGTCCGATCCGGCGGCCGGGAGAAGACCCGACGGACGACGATCCGGAGGAAGACGCGGCCGCGGACGAAGAGGCCGACGAAGAAGACGAAACTTCGATCGAGGACGTCCCGGTGCCCGTGGAACTGGTGGATTTCTGAACCGCCCGCGAACGTCGCACCACAATAATGCACGGAATGCCTTATAATGGGGCAATGACTGCACCTTATCGGCGCATGCCCGCGCAATGCCCCCGGACGAAGCGCCCCGGCCCCCCGTGACCATGCTGGCGCGCTTCATGCTTAAAGCCGGATGATGAGCCCGCATACGCCCCGTCCGTCCCCTCCGCTGCCCACCCCTCCGTGGTGGGACGACCTGTCCACGGCCGTCATGGTCACCGACGGAGAACTGCGACTGCAGGCCATGAACGGTTCCGCCGAGGTCCTTCTGGGACTCAGCCGCGAACGCATCCTCGGGCACCCGCTCGGCCACTGGCTGCATCTGGACCGCAACCTGTCCACACGCCTGCGCAGCGCGCTGGTCCAGGACCAGCCGATCACCCTGCGGGCGCGCCAGATGGAACCCCTGCGCGCGGAGAGCTTCCTCGCCGATGTGATCATCACCCCGCTGCAGGGCGAGGGCGACGAACCCGGGCGGCTGCTGTTCGAGCTCAGCGCCATCGACCGCCACGAACGGATCTCGCGCGAGGAGCAGCTACAGAAGCAGCAGGCCATCTCGCGCGCAGTCACGCGCGGGCTGGCGCACGAGATCAAGAACCCGCTGGGCGGCCTGCGCGGTGCCGCGCAGCTGCTGGCCGGGGAACTGGATGATCCCGACCTGCGCGAATACACGCGCATCATCATCCACGAGGCCGACCGCCTGCGTGCCCTGGTGGACCGCATGCTCGGCCCCAACAACATGCCGCAACGGACATCGGTCAACCTGCACGAGATCCTCGAGCACGTGCGCGGCCTGATCAGTGTGCAGCTGCCGCTGGGCGTGAAGATCCGCGGCGACTACGACCCGTCGATCCCGGAGATCAAAGCGGATCGCGACATGCTGGTACAGGCGCTGCTCAATCTGGTGCAGAACGCGCTGCAGGCTCTGGGTGACGAGGGCGAGATCGTGCTGAGCTCGCGCATCCTGCGCCAGTACACCGTTTCCGGCAAACGGCACCGGCTGGTGGCGCGCCTGAGCGTGCGCGACAATGGCCCCGGAATCCCCGAGGAGGTCCGCGAACGGATCTTCTTTCCCATGATCACCGGTCGCGCCAGTGGCACCGGCCTGGGGCTGCCGATCGCGCAGAGCCTGGTGCAGCTGCATGACGGCCTGATCGAATGCCATTCACGGCCCGGCTCCACGCGCTTCGACATCCTCCTGCCCGTGGCCGGACCGCCCGCCAGCGAGAGCCCCGAGGCATGACTCCGACGGTCTGGATCATCGACGACGACGATTCCATCCGCTGGGTGCTGGAACGCGCCCTGAGCCGATCCGATATCGCGGTGCGCGGGTTCGAGTCCGCCGACGCGGCATGGGCGGCCCTGGAGACGGAAGACACCCCGGACACCATCGTCGCCGACATTCGCATGCCGGGGCTCAACGGGCTCGATTTCCTGGCGCGCATGCAGAGCCGGGGTGACGCGCCGCCGGTGATCATCATGACCGCATTCTCCGATCTGGAGAGCGCGGTGGGCGCCTACCAGACCGGGGCGTTCGAATACCTGCCCAAGCCGTTCGACGTGGACGAGGCGGTGGCCCTGGTTCAGCGTGCCCTGGAGGCTCGCCGTGACAGCCTGGCGGCCGCAACGCCCGACGAGGGCAGCGCCGAGGAAACCCCGATCATCGGCGAGGCGCCGGCGATGCAGGAGATGTTCCGCGCCATCGGCCGCCTGTCACGCTCCAACATCACGGTGCTGATCAACGGCGAATCGGGCACCGGCAAGGAGCTGGTCGCACGCGCGCTGCATCAGCACAGTCCGCGGGCGGGGCAGCCGCTGATCGCCCTGAACACCGCGGCCATCCCCAAGGACCTGCTCGAGAGCGAGCTGTTCGGCCACGAGCGGGGGGCCTTTACCGGCGCCAGCCAGACGCGCAAGGGCCGCTTCGAGCAGGCCGACGGCGGGACCCTGTTCCTCGACGAGATCGGCGACATGCCGTTCGACCTGCAGACCCGCCTGCTGCGGGTGCTGGCCGACGGGACCTTCTACCGGGTGGGCGGGCATACCCCCATCCATACCGACGTGCGCATCATCGCCGCGACCCACCAGGACCTGGAGGAGCGAGTGCGCGCGGGTCAGTTCCGCGAGGACCTGTTCCACCGCCTCAACGTGATCCGCATCCATGTGCCGTCGCTGCGCGAGCGGCCGGAAGACATCCCGCTGCTGGTGAATCATTTCATGAGCGAGGTCGCCACCGAGCTGGGCGTGGAGCCCAAGGTGATGCGCCCCGAGGTGGTCGCGGAGATGCAGCGCCTGCCATGGCCGGGCAATGTGCGCCAGCTGGAAAACACCTGTCGCTGGCTGACGGTGATGGCCTCCGGACGCGAGGTGCACCTGGACGACCTGCCGGCGGAACTGCGCCGCGATGACGCGCCCCGGTCCACGGATACGCCGCAACCGGGACCGGCCCGGACCGTGCCGGTCGAACCCCGGGAGTGGACCGATGAACTGGCGCGCGTGGCCCGCGAGCACTGGGAACGTGGCGACCGGGACGTGCTGGGAAGCCTGCAGCCGGCGATGGAACGCACGCTGATCCGCGAGGCGCTGCGGGCCTCGGGCGGACACCGCCAGCAGGCCGCGGCCCTGCTGGGCTGGGGCCGCAACACGCTGACGCGCAAGATCCAGGAGCTGGGTATGAACGAGGAGCGACCGTAACCGGCGGGCCCGGCCGCTGCCGGCGCGTCAGGCGCCGCAGCCGGAGAACCCCTCGTTCAGCTGCAGCCGCCCGGTCAGCTCGCTCACGTGGCCGATCCCGTGGCGGTCCATGTAGTCGTTGATGCCGGCGAGGATCTTCGGCAGGCACAGCGGATCGTAGAACAGCCCGGTGCCCACGCCCACGGTGCTGGCCCCCGCGAGCAGGAACTCCAGGGCATCCTCGGCGCGGGTGACCCCGCCCTGGCCGATGATCGGGATGCCATGGGCCCTGGCCACCTGGTGGACCTGGTGGACCTTCAGCAGCGCCACCGGCTTGATCGCCGGGCCCGACAACCCGCCCTGGTTGTTGCCGATCACCGCGCGGCCGCTCTCGGCATCCACCGCCATGCCCATCAGGGTGTTGATCACGGCAAAGCCGTCGGTGCCCGCCTCGATGCAGCGCCGGGCGTTCTCGGCGATGTCGGTCTGGTTGGGCGAGAGCTTGGTAATCAGGGGCTTCTGCGTGACCGAACGGCAGGCCTCGACCACCCGCGCGGACATGTCCGGATCATTGCCGAAGGCGACCCCGCCTTCCTTCACGTTGGGGCAGGAGATGTTGATCTCGATCGCGTCCACCGGGGAATCGTCGAAGGCCCGGGTGACCGCGATGTATTCCTCGATGGTGGAGCCGGAGACGTTGGCGATGAAGCGCGTCTCGTCGTAATCCAGCCCCGGCAGGATCCCGCCGACCACCTGTTCGACCCCGGGATTCTGCAGGCCGATGGCGTTGAGCATGCCCTCCGGGGTCTCGTACACCCGGTGCGGGGGGTTGCCGGGCCGGGCGGCCCCCGTAGTGCCCTTGAGGCACACCGCGCCGGCATCGCGGTTGGAAAAGCCGGCCACCCGGGTATATTCCTCGCCGAAGCCGACACAGCCGGACAGCAGCACCAGAGGCGTGTTGAAATGCAGCCCGCAGAATTCCAGGGAGAGCCGCGAATCGTCGCGCGCTTCGCTCATGTTTCACATCGTCCTGTATCAGCCCGAGATCCCGCCGAACACCGGGAACGTCATTCGTCTGGCCGCCAACACCGGGGCGGCCCTGCATCTGATCCACCCGCTGGGCTTCAGCCTGGACGAGAGCCGGCTGCGCCGCGCGGGGCTGGATTACCGGGAATGGGCCCGGGTCCGCGAGTATGACAGCCTGGCCGCCTGGCGGGAATCCGTGGCCCCGCGGCGGGTGTTCGCGATCACCACGCGCGGGAGCAGCCGCTTCGATAACCCGGCGTTCGCCGCGGGCGATGCCTTCCTGTTCGGCCCCGAGAGCCGCGGCCTGCCGCAGCAGGAACTGGACGCGATCCCGGAGGAGCGGCGCCTGCGGCTGCCGATGCAGCCCGGCAGCCGCAGCCTCAATCTCGGCAATTCGGTCGCGGCGGTGATCTACGAGGCCTGGCGCCAGCTGGACTTCGCCGGCGGCGAATGAGCCGATGGGTCAGATATTCTCGGCGACCGGGTCGCGCTCCAGCAGGCGCCGCACCGCGTCGTGCACCCGCCGGCCACGGTAGAGCACCGCGTGCACCTCCTCGCAGATCGGCATCTCCACGCCGGCGGCATGCGCGCGTTCCACCGCCACGCGCGCGGTCTCGACCCCTTCCACCGACTGGCCCACCCGCTCGCGCGCGGTCGCCAGGTCGTAACCCTGGCCCAGCAAAAGACCGACGCGGCGGTTGCGCGACTGGTCGTCGGTGCAGGTGAGCAGCAGATCGCCGAGGCCGGACAGCCCGGTCAGGGTCTGCGGCCGCGCCCCCAGGGCCTCGCCCAGGCGCTGCAACTCGGCCAGCCCGCGGGTCAGCAGCGCGGCGCGGGCGTTGGCGCCGAACCCGGCCCCGTCGGCGATACCGGAGGCCACCGCGAGGACGTTCTTGAACGCCCCGCCCAGCTCCACGCCGATCACGTCGGGGTTGCCGTAGATGCGCATGGAACCGCCGTGGAAGGCATCGGCCAGACGTCGCCGGCGCTCCGGGTCGGCCGAGGCGGCGGTGAGGGCAGTGGGCTGACCGCGCGCGACCTCGGCGGCGAACGAAGGCCCGGAGATCAGAGCCGCCGGCTGTCCGGGGCCGAGTTCCGCCTCGGCCACCTCGTGCAGCCAGGCACCGGTCCCGGTTTCCAGCCCCTTGGTGGCCCAGGCCACGACCTGCCCCGGTTCCAGCCGGGGCCGCAGCCAGCGCAGGGTCTCGCGGAAGGCGCCCGAAGGCACGACCACCAGCACCAGGTCGACGCCGTCGACGACCTCCGACGCGGCGGTCACCCGCAGGTTGCGCGGGAAGGTCAGGCCCGGGAGATAGCGGGGATTCTCGCGTTCGCGCTGGAGGCGCTCGGCGGTCTCAGCCGAACGCCCCCACAGCCGCACGTCGTCGTGCAGGCGTGCGGCATGCACCGCCAGGGCGGTCCCCCAGGAACCGGCCCCCAGTACCGCGATGCGCATGCGCCGGGCCGGCTCAGGGGTTTTCGCTGGCCGTGACGGCGGCGCCGTTGCCTCCCTGGCCCTGACCCGAACCTTCCTGCTGTTCCTTCAGGTGCTTGGCATACAGCGCGTCGAAGTTGACCGGCTGCAGCAGCAGCTGCGGGAATCCGCCCTTCAGGACCAGGTCGGCAACCGTCTCGCGGGCGAAGGGGAACAGCGCATTGGGGCAGTAGGCGCCCAGCAGCTGATTGCGTTGCTCCTCGGAGAAACCGCGCACGATGAACACCCCGGCCTGCTTGATCTCGACCAGGTAGCCGGTCTCGCCGTTGGATTCGGTGGTGACCGTCAGGCCCAGCTCGACCTCGTAGACCCCTTCCTGCTCGCCCACCGGGCGCGCCTGGGTGTTGAGCTGGATGCCGGTCTCGCCCTTCCATTCCTTGAGGAAGATCTCCGGGGCGCCGGGGGCCTCGAAGGACAGGTCCTTGATGAAGACCTTCTGCATGGAGAATTCGGGGCCGTCGGAGCCCTGGCCGCCCTGTGCGGCCGCGTCGGTCTGGTTTTCTTCAGCCATGGTGCGTTCGGATCCTTTCAGGTGTTCGTGGAATCGCCGGCGTCCACGCCCCCGCAGGCCTCGATCAGGCGGTCCAGCTCGCCGGACCGTTCCATGGCCTGGAGTTCATCGTAGCCGCCGATATGGGTGTCCCCCAGGAAGATCTGCGGGACGCTGGTGCGTCCGTCCGCCCGCTGTTCCATCTCGTGGCGCAGCCCGGAGTCCCGGTCGATGCGGTATTCGTCGAAGCCGAGGTCGCGCTGGTTCAGCAGGCGGCGGGCGAGGATGCAGAACGGGCAGTGCCCGGTAGAGTAGACCTCGAAGCGCATGTCACTTCTTCTTCAGCGGCATGCCCGCATTTTCCCATGCCTGGATGCCACCGGAAAGATTGACCACGTCCTCGAAGCCGGCCGCCGTCAGCTGGTTCGCAGCCATGGAGGACCGGTTACCGCTACGGCAATAGACCACCACGGGGCTGGACTTCCACGCCTCGATGTCCTGCATGCGCTTTTTCAGTTCGCCGAGGGGGATATGCTTCGCGCCACCGATGCGGCCGCCGGAGACCTCGTTGTGCTCGCGCACATCCAGCACCAGGGCATCATCCTGGTTCATTACGCGCACCGCTTCGGTGGGCGCCAGCTCGCGGTACTTGCGCGTCAGGCGCCGGAACTCGGCGTAGATGATCAGGGCAAGCACCGCGATCAGGGCGCCTGTCAGAATCGGGTTGTTGGCAAGGAATTCGGGCAGTCGTTCAAGCATGCGGGAGACCGGTCGGGATTCAGGAACGGCAGAAGACGTCCTGCATCATACCGATCAGGCGCAGGGTGCGGGAGTCCCCCACGCGGTAATAGACCCGATTGGCGTCCTTGCGCGTGGCCAGGATGCCCTTGTCACGCAGGATTCCGAGGTGCTGGGAAATATTGCTCTGCGAGGTCCCGACCTGATCCACGATTTCCTGTACGCTGACCTCCCGGTCGCCCAGAATGCACAGGATCTTGAGCCGCAGCGGATGGGACATGGCCTTGAGCGAGCGCGAGGCCCTCTCGATATCCTCGTCCTGCGACATCAGTTCGTCTTCGATGCACGGTTCGTCGCTCACGGCAGCCTCTCGTTCGGAGGGGCATGACCCCTGCCACTGGGTGAGAATATTAGAACGCAAACGTACCCCGATATGCGGATTCACGCAATCTTGTCCCTGTCGTTTTCATGGGTTGGCCTGCTGCTGGCGGGCATGCTGGTTGCCGTGCCGGCCACGGCGCTGGAACCCGAGGCGGAGCTGGAAAAGACCCTGGAGGCCATCCGGGACGTCGAACGCTCGCTGGAGGAACGCCGCGAGGCGGTCGACGACCTGGAAGACCGGATCGCCGCATCCGCACGGGGCGCAGGTGAACAACGCGAGCGTCTGGATGAACTGAAACGCCGCCGCGAGGCCCAGGAGGAGGTGATAGCCGAGCACGAGGCCCGCGTGGCCCGGCGCGAGGAACGGCTGCACGAGCAGCGACGCGACGCGGCCCGACTGGTACACGACCAGTGGCTGCAGGCGCGCCATGGGCAGGGTGATCGGCCCACGGAAGACGGCCAGCGGCACCACCCCGTTTACGCCGCCGCCATTCAGCAAGCTCGGGAACGGGCCCTGGCGGGCCTGCATGAACGGATCGAGGAGCTGCAGACGGCCCGGGCCGGTCTGGCGAAGGAACGCGACCGGCTGGCTCGCCGCGAGACGGAAACCCGCGAAGCCATGGCCGAGCTGGAGCGCCAGGACGCCGCCCGCCGGGCGGCACTGGAGGAACTCGAGGCGGCCATGGAAGACGAGGCGCTCGAACTGGAACGCCTCGAACGCAACGCCGAGACCCTGGATCGCGTGATCGCGGAGATCGAAGAACAACGCCGTGCCACCAGCCGCGAAAAAGAATCGGGCGAGGAGGCAGCCCCTCGGTCCCGCGCAGTCAATCCGGATGTCCCGTTCGCGGATCTGGAAGGGGAGTTGCCGCGACCGGTGGATGCGCCGGTCATCCGCGATTTCGGCAGCGAACGCCGGGGCAGTCTGCGCAGCCAGTGGAACGGGGTAGTACTGGAGGCGCCCTCCGGCGCGCCGGTGCGGGCAGTGCATCAGGGTCGCGTGGTCTATGCGGACTGGATGCAGGGCTACGGGTTCCTGGTGATCCTGGATCACGGGGACGGTTATCTGACGCTGTACGGCAACCTCGAAGACATCCTCGCCGGGCCGGGGGAATCGGCCGATGCAGGCGAGCCGGTGGGACGCGCCGGGGAAGGCAGCCCCGCCATCGCGCCGGGACTGTACTTCGAAGTGCGGCGTGAGGGGCGGACATTGAACCCGCAGGCATGGTGGCCGTCACAGTAAGGGCGGAATGCTAGAATTCGGAGCATAACCGCAGAAAGACCTCGGACAAGGGATACTCTGATGAACAAGCTTTTCCATTCCGGCTACGGCCTGCTCACCGGCCTCGTTCTGGGCATCATGCTGAGCGTCTCCGTTGGCGTGTACGCCGGGCGCGACGATGCCGCCGGTCTGTCGGCACTGCCGGTCGAGGACCTGCAGCGCTTTACCGACGTTTACATGCGCATCAAGCGCAACTACGTCGAGGAAGTCGACGACAGCGAACTGCTGGACAATGCCATTCAGGGCATGCTGACGGGGCTCGACGAGCACTCTTCCTACCTCGACGAGGACGACTTCCGTGACATGGAAGCGGGAACCTCGGGCGAGTTCGGCGGCCTCGGGATCGAGGTCGGGATGGAAGACGGCTTCGTGAAGGTCATCGCTCCGATCGACGACACGCCGGCGGATCGTGCGGGCATCCAGGCGGGTGACCTCATCGTGCGTCTGGACGGTGACTCGGTGCGCGGCATGACCCTGTCGGATGCCGTCAGCCGGATGCGTGGCGAACAGGGGTCCGACATCACCCTGACGGTGGTGCGCGACGGCGAGGATCAGCCGCTGGAGATCACCATCACGCGCGACATCATCCAGGTGGAATCCGTCCGCTCCGAGATGCTGGAAGAGGGCTACGGCTACGTACGCGTCAGCAACTTCCAGACGCGCACGGCGCGGGATCTGGTCAGCGCGATCGAGGAGCTCAAGGAGGCCAACGGGCTGAAGGGCCTGGTCCTGGACCTGCGCAACAACCCGGGCGGGATCCTCAACGGCGCGGTGGGCGTGTCCGACGCCTTCCTGGACGGTGGACGGATCGTCTACACCGAGGGCCGTCTGGACGAGGCGCAGATCGAATATGACGCCTCGCCGGGGGATGTCCTCGATGGCGTGCCGATGGTGGTGCTGGTCAACCGCGGTTCGGCGTCGGCTTCCGAGATCGTCGCAGGTGCCCTGCAGGACCATGGTCGCGCGATCATCATGGGACAGAACAGCTTCGGCAAGGGATCGGTGCAGACCATCCTGCCGCTGTCCGAGCAGACCGGGATCAAGCTGACCACCGCGCGCTACTTCACCCCGGACGGCCGGTCCATCCAGGACGAAGGCATCAATCCGGACATCGCGCTCGACGAGAGACTGCGGGTGTCGCGGTCGGAAGACGATGAACCCGCGCGGCGCGACCTGCCTGAAGACGTCGAAGACGAGGAAGAAGAAAGCCTGGCCGAGCGCGACTTCGGGCTTAACGAGGCCCTCAATCTCCTCAAGGGCCTGAATTTCTACAACGGACGCTAGCTGGGAGGAGCGCGATGACGCGAGTGCTCGTACCTCTGGCCTCTGGCTCGGAAGAGCTGGAGGCCGTGACCATGATCGACCTGTTCCGGCGGGCCGGGTTCGAGGTCACGGTGGCCGGTCAGGAGGCCGGGCCGGTCACCTGCTCGCGCGCGACGGTGATCCAGCCGGAAAGCGACCTCGAGTCCGCGCTCGGCGAGGATTTCGATCTGATTGCCATTCCCGGGGGACTGCCGGGCGCGAATCACCTGCGCGATGACCCGCGGCTGATCGCGCGACTGCAGAAACAGGCGGAGGCCGGCCGGCATGTGGCGGCCATCTGTGCGGCCCCCAAGGTGCTGGCGCAGGCCGGGTTGCTGCAGGATCGCCGGGCGACCTGCTTTACCGGCGCCCTCGACGGCACCGGAGTGGAGTCGAGCGGAGCGGCCGTGGAGATCGACGGTACCGTGATTACCGGACGTGGCCCCGGGGTGGCGATGGATTTCGCCCTGGCGGTGATCGAAGAACTGGCGGGCCGCGAAACCCGCGAAGCGGTGGAGGGTCCGCTCCTGCGGGCCTGAGGCGGACCGCCGGAACGGACGTGATGCCGGGTCGGCGAGGGGGCCGAATCGGCGAGGGGGCTCGCCTCCTACAGGGAGGTCGAACCCTGGCCCCGGCAGGAGGCCGGACCTCCGGCCGATTTTGCGTCCGGCCAATCGCCTGCGCCGGGTCGGCGAGGGGCTCGCCTCCTACGGGCAGGTCGAACCCTGGCCCCGGCAGGAGGCCGGCCCTCCGGCCGATTTTGCGTCCGGCCAATCGCCTGCGCCGGGTCGGCGAGGGGCTCGCCTCCTACGGGCAGGTGGAACTCTGGCCCCGGTAGGAGGCCGGCCCTCCGGCCGATTTTGCGTTCGGCCAATGCCTGCGCCGGAACGGCGCGGGGGCTCGCCTCCTGCAAGGAGGCCGAACACGGAAATCGCGTCAGTCGGCGCGACGCAGGAACGGCCGCTGTCCGGACTGCACGGCGCGACGGATGAAGTCCGCACGGCCGCCTTCACGCTGGTTGACCTCATCCGCGCACTGGGACGGCTCGTAGGCTGCGGCGGACAGCATCACTTCCAGCTCGGCCACGTCCACCTTCGGATCGGTCAGCTGGTCGGAGGTCACGTTCAGATGACGCCCCACCTCCCAAAACATGCGCGGATTCCACATCTTGGTCTGCACCCGCGGCGAGTTGAACAGTTCGACGCAGCGCTGATTGATCTGTTGCTGATCCATCGGATACTCCGGTCACGGTTTTCAGGACGCCGGGGAATCTAGCGAAGCCGGCGCGGCAATACAAGCCATGTACGCTATTCCACGGTCACGGACTTGGCGAGATTGCGGGGCTGATCGACGTCCGTGCCCTTGAGCACCGCGGTGTGATAGGCGAGGAGCTGCAGCGGGATCGCGAACAGTACCGGCGCGATCCAGGGATTCAGCGGACCGCTCTGCGGCATCCCGATCCAGGTGTCATCCGAACCCAGGGCACGCGCAGCAGCCGCTTCCCCGATCACGATGAGCTCGCCGCCCCGGGCACGCACCTCCTGGAGATTGCTGGCGAGCTTCTCCAGCTGGGCGTCATCCGGCGCGACCGCGATCACCGGCATCTCGGCATCCACGAGCGCCAGGGGACCGTGCTTGAGCTCGCCGGACGGGTAGGCCTCGGCATGGATGTAGGAGATCTCCTTCAGCTTCAGGGCGCCTTCCAGGGCGATCGGATAGTGCACACCGCGGCCCAGGAACAGCGCGTGGTGGCGTTCCACGAGATGCTCCGCCACCTGCGCCAGGCGGCCGTCCAGCTGCAGGGTGGCTTCCGCCATCGCGGGCAGGGACTGCAGGGCCCGGATCCCGTCCTGGCGATCACCATCCGCAAGGCGGGCGGCCCGCGCCGTATCGCCCAACAGGAGCACCAGCACCGCCAGCGCGGCCAGCTGGGTCGTAAAGGCCTTGGTTGAGGCCACTCCGATTTCGGGGCCCGCCTGAGTCATCAGGACCAGATCGGCGAGACGAGCCATGGTGCTCTCGGGCACATTGCAGATGGCGAGACGCGCGGCGAAGGGCTCTTCCCGCGCCTGGCGCAGGACCGCGAGAGTATCAGCAGTTTCTCCCGACTGGGACAGCACCAGCAACAGGGTCCCCGGCGCCACGACATGCCGACGATAACGGTATTCGCTCGCCACCTCGACCTGTGCCGGCATGCCGAGATAATCCTCGATCCAGTACCGCGCGACCATCCCCGCGTGGTAGCTCGTGCCGCAGGCCACGATCTGGACCGAGCTCACTTCCTGCAGCAGGCGGTCGGTGTCCGGACCCAGAAGATTGGGCAGAACACCATCGTGCCCGAAACGCCCCGCCAGCGTGTCGTACAGTGCCCGGGGCTGTTCGTGGATTTCCTTGAGCATGAAATGGCGATATTCGCCGCGGTCGGCGATCGTCACCTCGCACCGGGTTTCGCGAGCTTCGCGGACGACCGGCTGTCCGGCCACGTCCTCGATCTCGACCCGGTCGCGGTAGAGCACAGCGATATCGCCTTCTTCCAGGTCGATAAACCGCTGGGTGACCGGAAGGAGGGCCTGCATGTCCGAGGCGGCGAAATTTTCGCCGATTCCCAGTCCGAGCAGGAGCGGGGACCCGTGGCGAGCGACGATGATGCGATCGGGCGCGTCGGAAACACTCACCGCCAGTGCCCATGCACCCTGCAGCCGGGCGCAGGTGCTCCGGACTGCCGCCACCGGTTCCTGACCCGCCTCCAGCGCCTGTTCGACCAGGTGGGCGATGACTTCGCTGTCGGTGTCGGATGCACAGGCCCAGCCATCGTCGGCCAGCGCATCGCGCAGGGCCGCGTGGTTCTCGATGATGCCGTTGTGCGCGATGGCGACACGCCGGTCGCGCGACAGGTGGGGGTGGGCATTCACCTCGGACGGCCGACCATGGGTCGCCCACCGGGTGTGGGCGAGGCCAGCGTGACCGTGGATACCGGTCCGGGCGACGCGATCTTCCAGCGCCGCCACCTTGCCCTCGGTCCGCACCATGTCGATTCCGCCGGCTCCGGTGACCGCAATGCCGGCGGAGTCATAGCCGCGGTACTCCAGGCGATGGAGGCCTTCGATCAACAGCGGGACGATATTGCGTTCGGTGATTCCGGCAACCAGTCCGCACATGGTTCAGTCCCCGCTTTTGGTTGGATTGGGGCCGGCTGCGCCTGACTCAGGCTGCCTGGCCGGACGCTGCCAGCCCTCTACGGTTCGTGCCGGTGCCCGCGTGAGCGCCAGGGCCCCGTCCGGGACATCACGGCTGATGGTGGAGCCCGCACCCACGGTCGCCCCGGCACCAATGGTGACCGGTGCGACAAGCGCCGTATTCGAGCCGATGAACGCATCCGCACCAATCTCGGTGTGATGCTTGTTGGCGCCGTCGTAATTGCAGGTGATGGTGCCGGCGCCCAGATTGGCGCCGGCACCCACACGGGCATCCCCGACATAGGCGAGATGGTTGGCCTTCGCACCCGAATCCAGGCGCGCGTTCTTCACCTCGACGAAATTGCCGACACGAACGTCCTCGGCAAGATCGGCGCCCGGCCGCAGGCGCGCGAACGGGCCCGCCTCGGCCCGCTCACCGAGCCGCGCGCCCTCAACCACCGTATACGGCTGCAGCCGCGCGCCGGAGGCGATACGACAGTCACGCAGCACGCAGCCGGGGCCGATTTTCACGTCGTCCCCGAGGACCACCGTGCCCTCCAGGACCACGTTCACGTCCAGACGGCAGTCCTGCCCGAACTGCAGCGTACCGCGGCAATCGAATCGGGCCGGGTCGGCCAGTGCCAGACCCTCGCGCATGTATTTTTCGGCGATATCCCTCTGGAGCAGACGTTCCTGCACCGCAAGCTGGGCCCGGTCATTCACGCCCAGAACGGCATCGGGATCCTCGCTGTCGACCAGTGCCACCGATTGACCCTCGCCGCGAGCGACTTCCACCACGTCCGTGAGGTACCACTCGCGTTCGCTACCCGGCGCCGGTGCGCATGCGCCCAGCCATCGCCTCAGCGCGACCGCATCCCCGGCAAGCACACCCGTATTAATCCGCGTGACGGCAGCTTCCGACGCACTGGCTTCCTTGTCCTCGACAATGCACTCCAGGTTGCCCTGCGCATCTTCGATCAGCCGCCCGTAGCCTCGAGGATCGGCCACCCGCGTTCCGAGCACCGCCAGACTCTCACGGGCGCGAGCACAACCCTCCAGATCTGCGACCGGAATCCTCGGCACGTCGCCATACAGCACCAGGACCCGTGCCCCGTCGGGAACAGCCTCCAGGGCGCGGGCCACCGCATGGCCGGTCCCGCCAGGGTGTCCCTGATCCACCCAGTGGATGTCCTGTCGGGACGCGAATTCACCTTCCACTGCCTGGCGTCCGTGACTCACCACCACATGCCTGGCTTCCGCGCGGAGCGCGTCCGCCCGTTCCAGCACGTGGGCAAGCATCGGGCGCCCACCCAGCGGTTGCAGCACCTTCGGCAGGGGCGAACGCATCCGCGTCCCCTTGCCCGCCGCCAGTATGATCAGATGCAGTGTTTCCACGTTTCACCTTCCATCCCGAGTGCCCGGTCGGGGCCACAAACAACAAGGCCGCCCAGAACAGGCGGCCTTGCACTGCTTCCCTGCCGTGTCCGTCGCCTCAGCGGCGCCGACGCAGCTTTTCGATCATCTGCAGCCGGGCCGCGGCTTCCACAAGCTCGGCCTGCGCCTTGGCATAATCGAAGTCGGCCTGCTTGTCGGCCAGGGCTTCCTCCGCCCGCTTCTTGGCCTCGAGCGCCTCGGCCTCGTCCAGGTCCTTCGCACGGACCGCGGTATCCGCGAGCACCGTGACGTGGCGCGGCTGCACCTCCATCACCCCCCCGGAGACGAACACCGGCTGGGGCTCTGCCCCTTCCTTTTCCTGGATGCGCAGTTCGCCGGGATTCAGACGAACGAGCATCTGCAGGTGACCGGCATACACGCCGACCTCGCCTTCCTCGGCCGGGGCCGCGATCATCTCGGCCGTGCCGGAGTAGATCGACTCCTCGGCACTGACCACGTCCACATGCATTGTCATTGGCATGACAGGTGCTCCTTAGCCGAGTTTGTCGGCCTTCTCGACGGCTTCCTCGATGGTACCCACCATGTAGAACGCCTGCTCGGGCAGGTGATCGTACTCACCGTCCACGATGGCCTGGAAGGCACGGATGGTGTCCTTGAGCGACACGTACTTGCCGGGGGCACCGGTGAACACTTCCGCCACAAAGAACGGCTGCGACAGGAAGCGCTGGATCTTGCGGGCCCGGGCCACGACCAGCTTGTCGTCTTCCGACAGCTCGTCCATGCCGAGGATCGCGATGATGTCCTTCAGCTCCTTGTAGCGCTGCAGCGTACCCTGCACCGCACGCGCGGTATCGTAGTGCTGCTGGCCGATGATCTGCGGATCCAGCTGACGCGAGGTCGAATCCAGCGGATCCACCGCCGGGTAGATCCCCAGTTCGGCGATCTGGCGCGACAGCACGACGGTCGCGTCAAGATGCGCAAACGTCGTGGCCGGGGACGGGTCGGTAAGGTCGTCCGCCGGCACGTAGACCGCCTGGATCGAGGTGATCGAGCCCTTCTTGGTCGACGTGATGCGTTCCTGCAGCACACCCATCTCTTCCGCCAGAGTCGGCTGGTAACCCACCGCGGAGGGCATGCGGCCCAGCAGTGCCGAAACCTCGGTACCGGCCAGCGTATAACGGTAGATGTTGTCGATGAACATCAGCACGTCGCGACCTTCGTCACGGAAGTACTCCGCCATGGTCAGACCGGTCAGCGCCACACGCAGACGGTTGCCCGGCGGCTCGTTCATCTGGCCGTAAACCAGAGCCACCTTGTCGAGGACGTTGGAATCCTTCATCTCGTGATAGAAGTCGTTCCCTTCACGAGTACGCTCACCGACGCCGGCGAACACGGAATAACCGCTGTGCTCGATCGCGATGTTACGGATGAGCTCCATCATGTTGACGGTCTTGCCCACGCCGGCGCCGCCAAACAGTCCAACCTTGCCACCCTTGGCAAAGGGGCACAGCAGATCGATCACCTTGATGCCGGTTTCCAGCAGATCGGTTGAACCCGCCTGCTCGTCAAAGCTGGGCGCCTTGCGGTGAATGGACCATTTTTCTTCGGTTTCCACCTCGCCGGCTTCGTCGACCGGCCGCCCGAGGACGTCCATCACGCGGCCCAGGGTCCCCTGACCCACCGGCACGGAGATCGGACCGCCGCTGCTGGTCACGGCCGTCTGACGCTTGAGGCCGTCGGTGCTGCCCATGGCGATGGTGCGCACGACCCCGTCACCCAGCTGCTGCTGGACCTCGAGGGTCAGGCCGTTTTCCAGGGTGAGGGCGTCGTACACCTTGGGCACTTCGCCGTGGGGAAACTCCACGTCCACGACAGCGCCGATGATTTCGACAATCTTTCCAGAGCTCATGCGTTCAATCCTCTAAGTCGTAATTCTTGCCGCGTCGGGCCTGCGGGAGCCGGTCTCTAGACCGCGGCGGCGCCGCTGACGATCTCGGAAATCTCCTGCGTGATCGCGGCCTGGCGTGCCTTGTTGTAGACCAGCTGGAGATCCTTGATCATCGTCCCGGCGTTGTCGGAGGCCGCCTTCATCGCCACCATCCGCGCAGCCATTTCGCAGGCCACGTTCTCGACTACGGCCTGATAGATCAGGGATTCCACGTAGCGCTCGACGAGGGTATCCAGGACCTCGTAGGGCTCCGGCTCGTAGATGTAGTCCCAGTGGTACTCGAGCTCGTCGTCGGAGCTCGGCGCCGTCGGCAGCAGCTGCGTGGTCCGGGGTTGCTGCGTCATGGTGTTGACGAACTTGTTCTCCACCAGGACCACGCGATCGATTTTCTCCTCACGGAAATCGTCGAGCAGGACCTTGACGGTTCCGATGAGGTCAGAGAGGTGCGGGCGGTCACCGAGATCCGTGGCCTGAGCCACGATATTGCCGCCAAGCCGCCGGAAAAACTGCAGTGCCTTGTTACCGAAGACGCAGAGGTCCACCTCGACCCCTTCCTCACGGTAACGCCGCATCTCCGCCACGGCCTGCTTGAACAGATTGGTGTTCAACCCGCCGCACAGACCCCGGTCGGTCGACACCACGATCATGGCGACACGCTTGACGTCGCGCTCGACCATGAACGGATGCCTGTACTGGGCGTTCGCCATGGCAACGTGACCGATCACGTCGCGGATCTTCTCGGCGTAGGGCCGGGACTCCTGCATGCGGTCCTGGGCCTTGCGCATCTTGGACGCGGCCACCATCTCCATGGCCTTGGTGATCTTCTGAGTATTCTGGATACTCTTGATCTGCGTCCGGATCTCCTTTGTGCCCGCCATTGCGCGCTCCCGTTACCAGGTGTTCTTGGACTTGAACTCGTCCAGGGCACTGGTCATGCGTTCCTGGATGGAGTCGTTGTAGTCACCGGTGCTGTTGATCTCGTCGAGCAGGGACTTCTGGTTCGAGCGCAGCCACGCCTGCAGTTCACGTTCGAAGTCGACCACCTTGTCCTCGTCGACGTCGTCCAGGTAACCCTGGTTCGCCGCGTACAGCGAGAACGCCATTTCGCCAATGGACATCGGCTTGTACTGACCCTGCTTCATCAGCTCGGTCACGCGCTTGCCGCGATCCAGCTGCTTGCGGGTCGTCTCGTCCAGATCGGACGCGAACTGCGAGAAGGCCGCCAGTTCGCGGTACTGGGCCAGATCCAGACGGACGCTGCCACCCAGCTTCTTGATGATCTTGGTCTGAGCCGAACCACCCACTCGCGAAACCGAGAGACCGGCGTTGATCGCCGGACGGATGCCCGAGTTGAACAGATCGGTCTCAAGGAAGATCTGACCGTCGGTGATGGAGATGACGTTGGTCGGCACGAAGGCGGAGACGTCGCCGGCCTGGGTCTCGATGATCGGCAGCGCGGTCAGCGAGCCGGTCTTACCCTTCACTTCACCGTTGGTGGCCTTCTCCACGTAATCCTCGTTGACGCGGGAGGCGCGCTCCAGCAGACGGGAATGCAGGTAGAAGACGTCACCCGGATAGGCCTCGCGACCAGGCGGGCGACGCAGGAGCAGGGACACCTGACGATACGCCCAGGCCTGTTTGGTCAGGTCGTCATAAACGATCAGTGCGTCTTCGCCCTTGTCGCGGAAGTATTCGCCCATGGCGCAGCCGGCGTACGGAGCGATGAACTGCATCGCGGCCGATTCGGAGGCGTTGGCGGCCACGATGATGGTGTTGTCCATCGCGCCGGCCTCTTCAAGCTTGTTCACCACCGAGGCGACCGAGGAGGCCTTCTGGCCCACGGCGACATAGATGCACTTAACGCCGGAGTCCTTCTGGTTGATGATCGCATCGATCGCCACCGCGGTCTTGCCGGTCTGACGGTCGCCGATGATCAGCTCGCGCTGGCCGCGGCCGACCGGGACCATGGCGTCAATCGCCTTGATGCCGCTCTGCAGCGGCTGGTCGACGCCCTGGCGCTCGATCACGCCCGGGGCCATGCGCTCGATTGGGCTGGTATGATCGGTCTCGATCGGGCCCTTGCCGTCCAGCGGTTGACCGAGCGAGTTCACGACACGGCCGAGCATCTGGTCGCCGACCGGCACCTCGAGGATACGGCCGGTGCACTTGACGGTGTCGCCCTCGCTGAGGTTCTGGTAGTCGCCGAGGATCACGACGCCCACGGAATCGCGCTCGAGGTTGAGCGCCATGCCGTAGACGTCCCCGGGGAAGGCGAGCATTTCGCCCTGCATGACGTCGCCCAGGCCGTGTACGCGGGCGATACCATCCTGCAGGCTGACCACCGTGCCTTCGTTGGAGGCCTCGGAGCCCGCATCGAACTGGTCGATGCGCTGTTTGATCAGATCACTGATCTCGGAGGGATTCAGTTGCATGATAATTTCCTCTTAGCGACTCAAATTGGCAGCCAGGCGGTCCAGCTGGCCTCGCACGGAGCCGTCGATGACCAGGTCGCCGGCGCGGATGATGGCCCCTCCAATAAGGGAGCTGTCGACCGAGGAGGTCAGATCCACCTCGCGACCGAGTCGTTGGGACAGGGCCTTGTGGATCTCTTTCTCCTGCGCCTGCGTGAGCTTGCGGGAGGCAATGACCTCGGCCTCCACGCGACTTTCCGCCTCGGCCTTCAGCGCATTGAACGCCTCGCTCACCGCCGGCAGGGCCGGCAGTCGACCGTTCTCGCCCAGGAGACGGACGAGGTTCGCCACGCCGTCGTCGAGCTTGCCCTCGGCGATGTCCAGCATGAGCTGGGCACGCTGGGCACGCGGGACCCGGGGGTTCGTGAGGAGATCGTGCACGCGGGAATCGCGGGCGATGGCCGCCAGCAACTCCAGCTGCTCGGCCCAGCCGGCAAGATCCTGGCCGTCGCGGGCCCGCTCAAAGGCGGCGCGAGCGTAGGGTCGGGCTACCGAAATCAGGTCTGACATAGCCTCTCCTTACAGCTTTGCGGCGAGCTTCTTGAGAAGGTCACCGTGGGCCTTGGCGTCAATCTCCTTGGCCAGGATCTGCTCGGCACCCTGAACTGCCAGGTCGGAGACCTGCTTGCGCAGCTCTTCCTTCGCGCGGTTGAGCTCCTGCTCGGATTCGGCCTGGGCCGATTCCTTGATTCGCTCCCCTTCCTCGCGGGCGGTGGTGCGGGCTTCCTCGACGAGCTCGTTGGCACGCTTCTGAGCGGAGGCGACGATGTCGTTGGCCTGCTGCTTGGCCTCCTTGATGACCTCGGTCGCTCGCTCCTGGGCCAGCTCCTGTTCCTTCTCGCCGCGTTCGGCGGCCGCGAGGCCGTCGGCGATCTTCTTGCGCCGTGCCTCCAGGGCCTGGGTCAGCGGCGGCCATACGAATCGCATGGTGAACCATACGAAAACGCTGAAGGCCAGCAGCTGCCCGATGATGGTGAGATTGATATTCATCCTGCTACCTCAGGTTGACGAGTGGTGAGGGATCCTCGTGACTCGATCAGCCCTTAGCCGAGAACGAACAGGACGTACAGGCCGATACCCACCGAGATCATCGGGACGGCGTCGGTCAGACCCACAACGATGAAGAAGTTGGTGCGCAGCATCGGGATCAGTTCCGGCTGACGGGCGGCGCCTTCGAGGAAGCGACCCCCGAGGGTGGCGACACCAATCGCGGCGCCGATAGCGGCCATGCCCATCATCAGAGCGGCGGCGATAATAACCAGAGCGTTAGCCATTTCCATCGTAATATCTCCAGTGAAGTTGAGACGGTCAGTTGAAGTTAAGGGTTATCAGTGGTCTTCCGAGTGAGCCATGTCCAGATAGACGATGGTCAGCACCATGAAGATGAAGGCCTGCAGCGGCACCACGAGGATGTGGAAGATCGCCCAGCCGACGTGCAGCACCCCCCCGGCAAGCCCGAACATCAGCCCGGCGGAGTACATCAGGCCGATGAGGATAAAGATCATCTCGGCGGCGTACAGGTTGCCGAACAGTCGCAGGGCGAGAGAAGCCGGCTTGGCCAGGAGGTCGACGACTTCCAGCACGAAGTTGGCCACCCAGGTCAGGGGCTTCAGCGGGGTGATGGAGGTCTGGAACGGCGCACCGGTCAGCTCCTTGACGAAACCCACCGGACCCTTGATCTTCAGCGAGTAATAGATGATGAGAATGAACACGCCCAGCGCCAGACCGATCGTCACGTTGATGTCGGTCGTGGGCACGATCTTGAAGTACGGGATGCCCAGCAGATAGGCGAGGTGCGGGATCAGATCCACCGGCACCAGGTCCATCAGGTTCAGGAGGAAGATCCAGATAAAGATAGTCAGTGCCAGCGGCGCGATGAGGTCGTTCTTGTGCTTGAACGAACCGCGCACGTTGGTGTCGACGAAGTCCATGATCCATTCGACGAAGTTCTGCCAGCCACCGGGGACACCGGCGGTGACCCGCTTTGCCGCGTAACGGAAGCTGAGGATGAACAGCAGGCCGAGGCCGATGGACCAGATCATCGAATCGACGTGGATGGCCCAGAAACCCATCTCGGCGGCCTCCGATGCGCTCATCGCGAAGCCGAGCCCGTCCTCCGGATGATACCCGAAGGTCAGGTTCGTGAGATGGTGATTGATATGGTCGTCCATTTCTGAAGCCATGTCGCTATCTCTTCATTGCTTGGGCGGATGCCCGGTGGACCCACCACACGGGCAGAAGATGCACCGCGAGAAAGCCACCGAACAGGGCGAGCAGGTCGGGGTTCTCGTAACCCGCGAACACCGCCGCAAATGCGGCTGCGATGAGCAGCAGCCGGAATACCTGAGCCAGCATCATGCGCCCGGCCAGGTTGCGGGCGGCCGACGCACGATACGCCCCGAAGACCGCAAATACCATCACGGCGTTTCCGAGGGCGGCAATCCCGCCGCCGAGCGCCATCGAGATGGCGGCCGACGGTAACGACAGCACCAGCAAGAGCACCGTCAGGAGAAGGGTGACTGCGAGCTGCAGACCGAGCGACTGGATGGCAGGGCTGAAGCGTCGCAGTGTCATCTGGTGGATGGGCACAACCCACCCCTCTCCGGAAAATTGCGCGCAGTATAAGTGGGCCCTTAAGGGAGGTCAACGCGACCCGCGGGAGCCGACCGGGTTACTGAATATGTGAAAGGATTCCGTCGAGCTCGTCCAGGGAGTTGTATTCGATCACCAGGCGGCCCTTGCCCTGACGGTTGTAACGCACCTGGACGGGAGCACCCAGGGTGTCGGCCAGGCGGCTCTCCAGCTGCCGGATCTCGGGCGGGGGCTCGGTGGAGACCGGCTCGGCATCCTTCTGCTCGAGGGTGCGGCGCACCAGCTGTTCGGTGGCGCGTACCGAGAGGCCGCGCTTGACGACGCGCTCGGCGACCTCGGGCTGGTCGTCGACCGGCAGGGCGAGGATGCAGCGGGCATGGCCCATCTCGAGGCGACCCTCGTCGACGTGAACCTTGACCGCATCGTGGAGCTCCAGCAGCCGCAGGAGGTTGGTCACCGCGGTGCGCGAGCGGCCGACGGCGGTGGCCGCGTCCTGGTGGGTCAGTTCGAATTCGCCGATCAGGCGGTGGATGGCACTGGCTTCCTCCAGCGGGTTGAGGTTCTCCCGCTGGATGTTCTCGATCAGGGCCATCGCGGCGGCCGCCTGGTCGGGGATCTCGCGGATCACTGCCGGGACCGTTTCGAGGCCTGCCTGCTGGGCGGCGCGCCAGCGTCGCTCGCCGGCGATCAGCTCGTAGCCATCGTCCACCGGCCGCAGGACCACCGGCTGTACGATGCCCTGCGAGCGGATGGATTCGGTCAGTTCGGCCAGCGCCTCTTCGGAAATCCGGCCGCGCGGCTGGTAACGGCCGCGGCGGATGCGTTCGACCGGCACGGACTCCAGGCGATCCTCTTCGCCGGGCTCCTCGGAGGCCCCGCTGAGCAGCGCGTCGATACCACGTCCGAGTCGTCCACTGTTTCTTCTGGCCATGTGTCGAATCCTGCCGAAAGGAGCAATCAGCGGCGCAGCAGTTCGCCTGCCAGGGCGAGATAGGCGACCGCGCCGCGCGATGAAGCATCATACAACAGAGCAGGCTGACCGAAGCTGGGGGCTTCGGCCAGGCGGATGTTGCGCGGGATCACGGTATTGTAGACCCGGTCGCCAAAATACCCGGTCAGCTGCTCGGATACGTCGCCGGCGAGACGGTTGCGGGCGTCGAACATGGTGCGCAGCAGCCCGGCGATGCGCAGGCGGGGATTGGGCCCGCGCTGGATGCTCTCGATAGTGCGCATCAGCGCGGTGAGACCCTCGAGGGCGTAGTACTCGCACTGCATGGGGATAACCACGCCGTCGGCAGCGACCAGACCGTTGACCGTCAGCAGGTTGAGTGACGGCGGGCAGTCGACCAGCACGTAGTCCCAGCGGCCACGGGCATCCGCCAGGGCCTGTTGCAGGCGATATTCGCGGCCCTCTTCTTCCATCAGGCGCACCTCGGCCACGGTCAGGTCACCGTTGGCCGGCAGCAGATCGAAGCCGGCCTCGACGCGCTGCACGACATCATCCAGGGGCGCATCACCCAGCAGGACGTCGCAGGTGGTGCGTACGTCGGCATGCTTGTCTTCGCCGGATCCCGTGGTCGCGTTGCCCTGCGGGTCCATGTCGACCACCAGCACCGAACGCCCCAGACGGGCGAGCGATGCGGCCAGGTTGACGCAGGTGGTCGTCTTGCCGACGCCGCCCTTCTGGTTGGTGATCGCGAGGGTTTCGGTCACGGCGCGGTTCTCTCGATGATGGCGATGTGACGGGGGGCGTGCTCGCCGGGAATGGTAACCGGCTCGACCGCATGATACGACCACGGTGGCGGCAACGCCTCGCGGGCGCGGTCCGCCGGGCCCAGCATCGCCAGTACCCGCCCCTGCGGGGCGACCAGATGGCCGGCGCGCTCAAGGGTCTCGGCGGGGGCCTTGAAGGCGCGCGAGACCAGGGTATCGAACGGGGTCTGCGGCGCGAACTGCTCGATCCGCAGATGACGGGCCTCGACGTTTTCCGTCCGCAGCAGGCCGATCACGTGACGCAGGAAGCGAACGCGCTTGGCGGCACTGTCCAGCAGGCAGTACCGCCGATTCGCGGCCGCATGGCCGTCGGGGGCGTACGCGTCGGCCAGGGCCAGGATCAGTCCCGGCAGTCCGGCACCGGTTCCCACGTCCAGGATGCGCTGCCCGTGCAGCCACGGGCGCAGGCTGAGACTGTCGAAGACATGCCGCGACACCATCTGCTGCGGATCGCGCACCGCGCTCAGGTTGTGCACCCGGTTCCAGCGTTCGAGCTGACTCAGCCAGGTCACCAGCGCGTCGATCGCGGGTTCCGTCAGACCCGCGGCGGGGGCGTGGCGCGCAAGCTCCGCACGCCAGGTGTCCTCATTCGCCACTGGCCCGCTGCTTCAGATGCACGGCCAGAGCGGACAGCGCGGCCGGAGTCACGCCGGGAATGCGCCCCGCCTGGGCCAGGGTGTGGGGACGGAACTCGGCGAGCTTCTGCCGGAGTTCAGCGGACAGGCCATGGACGCGGTCGTAGTCCAGATTTTCCGGCAGCGGCGTGTTTTCCGCGCGCTCCTGACGCCGGACCTCGGTCTGCTGACGTTCGATGTAGCCGGCATACTTGGTCTGGATCTCGACCTGCTCGCAGACGTCGGCGGGCAGGGTCGCGGCCAGTTCGGGCAGGCAGGCCATCAGACCGGGATAATCCACGTTCGGGCGACGCAGGAGGTCTTCCAGGGTCGCCTCGGGATCGGGTGTCTGGCCGAGGTAGGCGACCAGGGCCTCGCTGCGCCGCTGTTCGCGCGACAGCCGGGTTGCACCCAGGCGCGCGCGTTCGGCCTCCACCTGTTCGGCCCGGCGACTGAACACGGTCCAGCGTTCGTCGTCGACCAGACCCATTTCGCGGCCCGTCGGCGTGAGGCGCAGATCGGCGTTGTCCTCGCGCAGCAGGAGGCGATGTTCGGCGCGCGAGGTGAACATCCGGTAGGGCTCGCGGGTACCGCGGGTGACCAGATCGTCGATCAGCACCCCGATATAGGCCTCGGAACGCTGCGGGACCCACGGGTCGTGCCCGGCGACGTGGCGGGCGGCGTTGAGGCCGGCCACCAGCCCCTGGGCGGCCGCTTCCTCGTAGCCGGTCGTACCGTTGATCTGGCCGGCGAGGAACAGGTTGTCGACTTCGCGGGTCGCCAGCGCCGGGGTCAGGCCGCGCGGGTCGAAGAAATCGTATTCGATCGCATACCCCGGACGGGTGATGTGTGCGTGCGCGAAACCGGGGATGCTGCGGACCACGTCGACCTGTACCTCCCAGGGGAGGCTGGTGGAGATGCCGTTGGGATACAGCTCGTGGGTATCCAGGCCTTCGGGTTCCACAAAGATCTGGTGACTGTCCTTGTCCGCGAAGCGCACCACCTTGTCCTCGATCGACGGACAGTAGCGCGGACCGGTGCTGTCGATGGCCCCGGAATACATCGGCGAGCGCTCGAGGTTGTCGCGGATGATCGCGTGGGTATGCTCGGTGGTCCGGGCGATATGACAGGCACGCTGCGGCGGATGCTCGTCGCGCGAACCGACGAACGAGAAGACCGGTCGCGGATCGTCGCCAGGCTGACGTTCCAGCACGGAAAAGTCGACGCTGCGGCCGTCGATGCGTGGCGGGGTACCGGTCTTCAGCCGGCCGACATCGAACGCCATCTCGCGCAGGCGCGCCGCCAGGCGTTCGCTCGGCGGGTCGCCGGCGCGGCCGCCGGCCTGGTTCTGCTCGCCGGTATGCATCCGGCCGTTGAGGAAGGTGCCCACGGTCAGCACCACCGAGCGGGCCTCGAAGCGGATCCCGCCGTCGGTCACGACCGCCGCAGCGCGGTCACCGTCGAGCACGACATCGGCCACGCCCTGCTGAAAGACCCGCAGGTTGGGACACTGGTCGACGGCGCGGCGTACGGCCAGGCGATAGAGCTGGCGATCCGACTGCGCACGGGTGGCGCGCACCGCCGGCCCCTTGCGCCGGTTCAGGACGCGGAAATGGATACCCGCGGCATCCGCGGCCCGCGCCATGACCCCGCCCAGTGCATCGATCTCCCTGACCAGATGCCCCTTGCCAATGCCGCCGATCGCCGGGTTGCAGCTCATCTGCCCGACGGTCTCGAGATTGTGGGTCAGCAGCAGGGTTTGCGCACCGGTGCGCGCTGCCGCCAGGGCTGCCTCGGTACCGGCATGCCCGCCGCCCACTACGATGACATCAAAGGATTCCGCCATGCTCGAGAACTTCCCGGCCCGGGGGTCGGGCCACTGCGTTGCAAGCGATCAGTGTAGCAGGAGCGCTGCCGGTCCCGAAGTGACCATACCGTGAATCGCTTTCGACTCGATCAGGTCGGGACGGGGGCGCTGCGCACGCAGTCCCGGCCGGCGGTCTTGGCGGCGTACAGTGCGTCATCGGCGCGCTGCACCAGCGCGTCCAGCGATTCGTCACCCTGGCGACACGCCACGCCCACCGAGGCGGTTACGGTCAGCGAATCCGCCGGAAACAGATCGACGGGTTCCGCCCCCAGGCGCTCGCGAATCCGTTCCGCCAGCGCTCGCGCGCGCTCGAGGTCGCCGTGCGGCAGGACCGCGAGGAATTCTTCACCGCCCCAGCGGCCGGGGGTGCCGCCGTCGCACAACTCGTCCTGCAGCAGGGCAGCGAAATGTTCCAGCACCCGATCGCCGGCACGATGGCCATGGGTGTCGTTGATCCGCTTGAACCAGTCGAGATCGAACAGCAGCACGCACAGGCCGGCATCCGCCCCGCCGCCAACTTCCAGCTGACTCCGTACCCGGCGCGCGAGGGCCCCGCGGTTGAACAGGCCGGTCAGCGGATCGCGAGTGGCCTGCCGGTAGAGCCGCAGCAGCATGTGCAGCTGACTCAGAGCGGCCCATACGGCTACCCCGGCCACCAGCACCAGCAGCCAGAGATTGCCCAGGGTGTCCCAGCGACCCAGATTGCCCATGGCCGCCTCGATGGCCATGTAGACGGCGAGGATGACAACCGAACCGAACGCACCTTCGCGCAGGGTCAGCGGGAAGATGGCCAGGGCCGCGACCGTGAGCGCCGGAAAGAAGGCGTAACCCGAGGCGAGCGCCGACTCGAGGTCGGAATTGATGATGAACCGCGCCATGGCATAGAGCGTCATCGGAATCGCCAGCAGCAGGGCGAGGCGCCACAGCGTGCCGCGGTAGCCGGTATCCTGGCGGCAACTCCACCACAGCACCAGCCCGGCGCCGGCCCCTGTGAGCCGCAGGATCATCGTAAGCAGGGCGTCCGGGGTATCCAGCAGGAAGAATTCGAGCGGCAGCCACAGGGGCAGACCGATGGCCAGCAACAGCGCCAGCGGCCGGATCCGGCGGCGGATGTAGTCCGCTCGCGTTTCCCGGAAGTCGGGCGCGTGACCGCCACCATGGACGAGATCGGGTAGATTCATCCGGATCAGGCGTTCACGCAGGGAGGCAGGGGAGGATTCCTCGGTCGGGACTTCCGGTTCGGTCGCCATGCCGCATTCCTTCGCTCGGGATTCGGCAAGCCTGCGGCGGGATCACGGCGAATGCAAAAGCCGCAGAACGGCACTCGGATTATTTGCCGATGCAGAACCCGGCGAAGATCTCGCCCAGCAGGGCCTCGTGGTCCTGGCGTCCGAGGAGGGCGTCGAGGGCCTGTTCGGCGCTGCGCAGTTCTTCGGCGGCGAGATCGCCGGGCAGTGCCGGGTCGATGCGTTCCAGGGCACTCGCGGCCGCCACCAGCCCGTCGAGGTGGCGCGCACGCACGCTGAAGCCGCCGTCCGTCTCGGGCGCCAGGCCCAGGCGCGCGGCAATCGCGTCGCGCAGCGCATCCAGTCCCTCGCCGGTGCGCGCGGAGATCGCGAGCGCGTCGGCGGAGACAGAACCCTGCCGGTCATCGGCAAGATCGCTCTTGTTCCACACTACCAGGCGCGGCAGATCGGCCGGCAGGTCCTGTGGTATCCCGGCGTCGGGATCGGTGAGGTCACGCAGCTCGAGCACCAGGTCGGCCGTCCGTCCGGCCTCGCGGGCCCGTTCCATGCCGATCCGCTCCACCGGATCCTCGCTCCCGTGCAGGCCGGCCGTATCCACCACCTCGACGGGAATGCCATGGATCGCGACCGGTGCCCGCAGCACGTCGCGCGTGGTCCCGGGCCGGTCGGTGACGATGGCAACCTCATCCTCTGCAAGGCGGTTCATCAGGCTGGACTTGCCGGCGTTGGGTGGCCCGAGCAGCGCCAGTCGCAGACCGCGGTCCAGGTAGCGGCCGGGCCGCAGGCGTTCGATCAGCGCGCGGATCTGCGCGGCGAGTTCGGCCGCCGCCGGAGCCAGCGTCCCGGCCACATTCGACTCGAGATCGGTCTCGCCAAAGTCCAGTTCCGCCTCCATGTGGACCCGCAGGTCGCGGATGCGGCGGGAGACCGGCTGCAGCTCGGCCGCCAGGGCGCCGTCCAGACTGGAACGTGCGCGCCGCGCCGCGCGCTCGGTCTGGGCGTGGATGAGATCGGCGACGGCCTCCGCCTGGGCCAGGTCCATGCGGCCATTGAGGAACGCGCGTTCGGTGTATTCGCCCGGGCGCGCACGGCGCGCGCCCAGGGCCACGCAGGCCGCGACCAGCCGCTCCAGGAGTACGGGGCTCCCGTGGCCCTGGAATTCGACCACGTCCTCTCCGGTGTAGGAACGCGGGCCCGGGAAGAACAGCACCAGACCGTCGTCGATCAGCGCATCATCGGCAGGATCCTGCAGGCGCACGTAATGGGCGTGCCGCGGCCGTGGATCAAGCCCGGCGATCCGCCGCGCCAGTGCCACAGCATCGGGACCGGAAAGGCGCACCACCCCGATGCCGCCGGACCCCGGAGGGGTCGCGACCGCGACGATGGTGTCACCGTCCACGAAGGGTCACTCCTTCTGCTTGTCGGGGTCCGCGCCGGTCTCGATCTTGCGCGTGATGTACCACTGCTGCGCGATGGAGAACAGGTTGTTGGTGAACCAGTACAGCACCAGGCCCGCCGGGAAGAAGGCGAAGAACACGGTGAACACGAACGGCAGCGCCATGAAGATCTTCTGCTGCACCGGATCCATCGGCGGCGGGTTCAGCTTGTACTGCACGAACATGGACACGCCCATCAGGATCGGCAGGATGAAGAACGGATCGCGTGACGACAGATCCTGGATCCACAGCCACCAGGGGGCCTGACGCAGTTCGACACTCTCCAGCAGCACCCAGTACAGGGCGATGAACACCGGTATCTGCACCAGGATCGGGAGACAGCCACCCAGCGGATTGATCTTCTCCTTCTTGTACAGGTCCATCAGCGCCTGGTTCATGCGCTGCTTGTCGTCCTTGTAGCGCTCCTTCAGCTCCTGCAGCTTGGGCGCGACCTTGCGCATGCGCGCCATGGAGCGGTAACTGGTCGCCGACAGCTTGAAGAAGGCCAGCTTGATCAGGATCGTCAGGATGACGATGGACCAGCCCCAGTTACCGACGACCGCGTGGATCTTGTCCAGCAGCCAGAACAGCGGGCTGGAGAGGAAGGTGAACACCCCGTAATCGACCGTCAATTGCAGGCCGTCCGCGATTTCGGCCAGCTCCGCCTGGGTCTTGGGGCCGACCCACAGGCGGGTATGGAACTGGCCGCTGTCGCCCGAGGCCACGCGCAACGGCTCGGCCGAATGCAGGCCGATCAGGTACTCCTCGCCCACTTCCCCGGGGACCCCACGGGCATACAGGGCGTTGAGTTCCTCGGCGCCCGGGATCCAGGCCGACACGAAATAGTGCTCGATCATCGAGACCCAGCCACCCTCGATGCGATCCTCGACCGGATCGTCCGCCAGCGACTCGAAACGCTCGCGCTCGTAGCTGCCGTCGTACCAGGCCGCTCCGGTAAAGGTGTACAGCCACCAGGATTCACGGTCGGGGGTCTCGCCATGACGCAGCTGGCGATACTGACGCCCGATCCAGGGATCGGCACTGTGGTTGTGGACCTCGTATTCCACCTCGATCAGGTGGGTGCCGCGGTTGAAGACGTAGGTCTTCACGACCTCGATCTCACCGTCTTCCGAGGTCCAGCGCATCGGCACGCGCAGCTGATCCTGGCCTTCGCCCAGCTCGAAACGATCCTGGTCGACCTCGAAGTCGGCGTGATGCGACGGCGCGCGTCCTTCGGGGTCGACACCCTCAACGCGGTCGTGGGTCAGGCCGCTCTGCGCGACATAACCGCGAATGCGGTGATCCAGCAGGCGCACCGGCACCAGGGGGTCGTCGCGCAGATCCTGCGGGAACTGCAGCAGATCGGCCCGCAGGATCGTGCCACCGCGGGTATCGATCAGCAGGTCATGCTTGTCGGTCACCACCTGGATCTGACGCCGCTCCGGGGCCGCGATGGGTTCCGGGGCATCCGTGGCCGGGTCGGCCTCGGGCTCGGCCGCCGCCTCCGGGGTATCCGGAACATCCTCCGGCCGCGCATCCGGATCTTCTTCCAGCTCGCGTTCGGCCGCGGTCTCGGTGGCCGGTCGGGTGCCGTAGTCATCGTTCCAGGCCATCCACATCAGGAACAGGATGAAGGCCAGGGTCAGCCACAGCAGGGGACGGATGTTATCCATGGGCGCGATTACTTCCGGGAAGGAGATTGGGAGTCGGGATCCCGCGGCGGGACCGGATCATAGCCACCCGGTGACCAGGGGTGACAGCGCAGGATGCGGCGCAGGCCCAGCCAGAATCCGCGCAGCACGCCGTGGGTCTCCACGGCTTCCACCGTGTAGGCGGAACACGTCGGGAAATGGCGGCAATGCGGCGCCATGAACGGCGAGATGCCGTACTGATAGGCCCGCACGGGCAACAGGGCGATCTTGCGCAGCAGACGGCTCATCGGATGCGGTCCAGCAAATGGTCGATCTCGCGCCGCAGGGCTTCGGCTTCCACGTCACCCGCCCCGCCGCGCGCGAGGATGATGATATCCACCGGCGGCAGTTCGGTACGGCGCTGGCGAAAGGCCTCGCGGGCGATTCGCTTGATACGGTTGCGCCGTACCGCGCGTCGGACATGGCGCTTGGCGATCGCCAGGCCCAGCCGCGCAGGGCCGTCCTCGCTCCGCGGGCGGTAAAGCAGGGTCAGGTGGCGCCCGCGCACCCGCCGTGCGTCCTGGAAGACGTAGCGGTAGTCACCGCCGGTCAGCAGGCGCGCGGCGCGCGGAAAGCCGGCCGGCGAGGACTGCGCGGGCACTCGGGCCGAGGCCGGGCGTTACGGCGTCAGGCGCTTGCGGCCCTTGGCCCGACGGGCATTGATGACCTTGCGACCGCCACGGGTGGCCATGCGGGCACGGAATCCGTGGGTTCGCGCGCGGACGAGACGGCTGGGCTGGAAGGTGCGCTTCATGATGATTCCGGAATGACTGGATGAAAGGCCGGTGAACCTACCCCGTGTAGCGCCACAAGTCAATCATCCCCGGGGGATGCGGCTGGCGTGACCCGGCACGGCGGGCGTAGACTGCACGCCTGTTTCGTATCCCTCATCGGAGAATATCGCGTGGCTTCCGACAGCCTTTGGAGGGCCTGCCTGGACCGCCTGCAGGACAAGGTCTCCGAACAGCAGCTCAATACCTGGCTGCGCCCCCTGCATGCGGATGAAAGTGGCGACACCCTGCGCCTACTGGCCCCGAACCAGTTCGTGTTCGAGCACGTGCGCGACCATCTGCTCGGGACGATCGAAGAGGCGGTGGTGGAGATCGCCCCCGCCGGTTCCGGGGGTGAAACACCGGCCGTCCGTCTCGGGATCGGCGGCGAGGAACCAGCGCCGGCAGCGGCAGGCGACGGGGCGGGCGCCACCGGGACACGGCCGGCCGAAGGGGCCGGCACGCCGCCTCGCGCATCCGGACCGGTCAGCAACCTGAATCCGGCGTTCACTTTCGAGACCTTCGTCGAGGGGAAGTCCAACCAGCTGGCCAAGGCCGCCAGTCTGCAAGTAGCGGAAAACCCCGGGGTCGGCTACAACCCGCTGTTCATTTACGGCGGTGTCGGCCTGGGCAAGACCCATCTGATGCATGCGATTGGCAACAGCATCCTGGCGCGTCAGCCGGAAGGCCGGATCATCTATCTCCATTCCGAGCGCTTCGTGGCGGACATGATCAAGGCGCTGCAGCACAACGCGATCGACGACTTCAAACAGCACTACCGGAGTGCGGATGCGCTGCTGATCGATGACATCCAGTTCTTTGCCGGAAAGGAACGCTCGCAGGAGGAATTCTTCCACACCTTCAACGCGCTCCTGGAAGGCCAGCAGCAGATCATCCTGACCTCCGACCGTTACCCCAAGGAAGTCGAGGGGCTGGAGGAACGCCTGAAGTCCCGGTTCGGCTGGGGACTGACCATCGCGATCGAACCGCCGGAACTGGAGACCCGTGTCGCCATCCTGCAGCGCAAGGCGGAACAGGCGGGGATCGAACTGCCCAGCGAGGTGGCCTTCTTCATGGGCAAGCGAATCCGCTCGAACATCCGCGAACTGGAAGGTTCGCTGCGCCGGGTCCTGGCAAACGCCCACTTCACCGGCAAGCCGATCACGGTGGACTTCGCCAAGGAGGCGCTGCGCGACCTGCTGGCGGTGCAGAACAAGCTGATTACGCTGGAGAACATCCAGAAGACGGTGGCCGATTATTACCGGATCAAGGTCGCGGATCTGCTGTCCACGCGCCGCAGCCGCTCGATCGCGCGGCCACGTCAGGTAGCGATGGCTCTGGCCAAGGAGCTGACCCAGCACAGCCTGCCGGAGATCGGTCAGGCCTTTGGCGGGCGCGATCACACGACGGTCATGCATGCCTGCCGCAAGATCGCGGAACTGCGCGAGTCGGACGCGAGCCTCGACGAGGACTATTCCAACCTGCTCCGCACGCTGAGCAGTTGAACGGCGGATGGGAGAACGCCCGCCCGGGGCTGTGGATAAAACGGTGGACAAGCTGTCCCTGTGGCGGTGCAAAAACCGTGGGTGAGTGAGGAGGCGAAATCTGTCCACAGGCCACGCACAGCTATCCCCAAGGGCTGACGGGACAGATTTATAGTCATAAATTGCTGTTTTGAAATGTAAAACGGTCTTTTTTCCACAGGCTGACGCGTCAGTTATTACTACAAGTATTCATTTAGAAAGCTCTTACAACAGGACAAGCCATGGAACTCTCATTCAACCGGGAAGCGATGACCGAGGCCCTGCAGCGGATCGTGGGGGCGGCCGAGAAAAGGCTGACCATGCCGATCCTCGGGAACGTCCGCGTGCGGCCGGACGATACCGGGGGCATGCGGCTGGAGACTACGGACCTGGAACTGGCCTGGAGTGCACATGCAGCCGGCAACATTCCGGCGGAATGCGACACCACCGTGTCCGTGCGCAAGCTGCTGGATGTGGTAAAGGCCGCACCCGGCGAGAGCGAGATCCGGGCGAGCCTGGATGCGGAACGCATGAGTGTCGGTTTTGGCGGTTCACGGTTTTCGCTCGCTACCCTGCCGGGTGCGGATTTCCCCGACTGGGAGGCCGGCGGAATCGTGGCCGCCGTGGATGTGCCGCAGAACCGGTTGCGGCGGTTGCTGGAGGCGACCATGTTCTCCATGGCGCAGCAGGATGTGCGTTACTACCTCCAGGGGCTTTTGCTCGTGGCGACGGGGCATACGCTGCGCGCTGTCGCTACCGATGGCCACCGTCTCGCTCTGGCCGAGATCGAGCTCGATCAGGCGGTGGATAACCGCATCGAACGGATCGTGCCACGCAAGGCGGTGGCCGAACTGAAGCGCAACCTCACCGACGATGACCAGGCGGTGCGTATCGGGTTCGCCGAGGATCAGATGGTGTTCGAGCTGGGATCGGCGGTTCTGCGGTCCAAGGTCATTGAAGGGCGGTTTCCGGATTACGAACGGGTGATCCCCGCGGATCTTCCGGCGACCCTGGTGGTGGAACGGGAAGTCCTCAAAAGGGCGCTGGCACGTGTGTCCATCGTCGCGAGTGACAAGTACCGGGGGGTGCGGATGGTCCTGGGACCGGCGGGCTGCCAGGTGATGACCCATAACGCCGATCGCGAGGAAGCGCAGGAGGCGGTGGAAGCATCCTATGACGGGCCGGAAATGGAGATCGGCTTTAACCTCGGGTACCTGCAGGACGTACTGAACGTGATCGAAACGGATTCAGTGCGGATCGGGCTTCGGGACGGTAACTCCTCGATCCTGATCCAGGCGGAACCGCCTGGCGGCGCGCGCTACGTGGTCATGCCGATGCGTCTGTAGCTGCGGACCCCGGGGTGCTGGAAGAACTGCGTATCCAGGGCGTGCGCAACCTGGAGGCGACCCGGCTGAAGCTGAGCGGCGGATTCAACGTGTTCGCCGGGGCCAACGGTGCTGGCAAGACATCGGTACTGGAGGCCTGTCATTTGTTGTCGGTCGGCCGGTCGTTTCGTACGCAGCAACTCCGCCGGGTGGTACGTGAGGGGGAACATTACCTCGGCGTGGGAGGAACGGTGCTGGACCCGGTGAGCGGGACGCGCCACCGGCTCGGTGTGGAATGGCAGGGGAGCCGGCGCTCGCGTCTGGACGGAGAGTGGCTTCGGGGGCATGCGCGCGTGGCGGAATGGCTGCCCTCGCGGGTGCTGCACGCGGGCAGTTTCGACCTGGTACGGGAAGGGCCGGAGGAACGGCGACGGCTGCTGGACTGGGGCTGTTTTCACGGAATTGCCGGCTACCGCGAGGCATGGCAGCGCTGGCGGCGGGCCCACGAGCAGCGAAACGCGGCGTTGCGGCAGGGACAGGGGAGCGCGGCCCGTGAATTCGAGGGGCCACTGGTGGGGGCGGGCGAACGGGTGACCCGGGCGCGCGAAGAGTATGTCGGAGAATGGCGGGCTCGGACGCTGGAGGCCGCGGGGAAGCTGGGTTTCAAGGAGGACCTTGAAGGTCTGGATCTTCGGCTTCGGCCGGGATGGGAGCAGCGTCGCTCGCTGGCGGAGGCGGTTGATCGCAGTCGGAGCACGGATGCGGAACGCGGGTTTGCGCAGGTCGGGCCGCAGCGTGCCGATCTGGTGCTGAAACTGGCGGGGAGGGACGCGACGGAGGGATCGCGAGGGGAACAGAAACGGCTGGTAACGGCGCTGGTGGTGGGGCAGGGTCTGATGCTGGAGGCGCGTACGGGTCGCTCGCCGCTGCTGTTGCTTGACGACGTTCTGTCGGAACTGGATCGAGGGGTGACGGCCGGGCTGCTCGGCGGCTTGGATACGCTGGGCTGGCAGGTCCTGCTGACCGCAGTGGATCACGGCGCGGTCGGAGACCGGGTTCGGGAGCCCCGGATGTTTCACGTGGAACACGGGCAGGTGACTCCGCCCGACTGATGTTCCACGTGGAACATCCCTCCTCCTTTCACCCCCCGACCCGCCGACCGCCAGACTCGGCCGGCTTTGCGGTACAATGACGGGATTGTCACCTGCCGGAAGCGCATCCATGGCCGACCACGAAATCCCCGCCGATCCCGCCGCCTATGATTCCAGCCAGATCCGTGTCCTCAAGGGCCTGGACGCGGTGCGCAAGCGTCCGGGGATGTACATCGGCGATACCGATGACGGCACCGGTCTGCACCACATGGTCTTCGAGGTGGTGGACAACTCCATCGACGAGGCCCTGGCCGGACACTGTGACAGCATCGAGGTCGTGATCCACGAGGACAACGCCATCAGCGTTGCCGATAACGGCCGAGGGATTCCTACGGATGTCCATGAGGAAGAGGGGAAATCCGCGGCCGAAGTGATCCTCACCGTCCTGCACGCCGGCGGGAAGTTCGACAACAATTCCTACAAGGTCTCGGGTGGCCTCCACGGGGTAGGCGTGTCGGTCGTCAACGCCCTGTCGGAAGAGCTTCGCCTGGAGATCCATCGCGATGGCCAGCGGCACGAACAGATCTACCACCTCGGCGTACCGGAGACCGATCTGACCGTGGCGGGGGCGACCGAACGGCACGGTACCCGCATCTGGTTCCGGCCCAGCAGCGAAATCTTCTCCGACGTCGAGTTCCATTACGAGATCCTCGCCAAACGCCTGCGCGAGCTTTCGTTCCTCAACTCGGGGGTGCGCATCACGCTCCGAGACCTGCGCGACAACCGCGAAGAGACCTTCGTGTTCGAAGGCGGTATCCGTGCCTTTGTCGAGCACCTGAACCAGAAAAAGACCGCCCTGCATCCCACGGTCATCTACGCCGACCAGATGCGGGACGACTACGCAGTGGAGATCGCCCTGCAGTGGAATGATTCGTATCAGGAGAATATCTTCTGCTACACCAACAACATTCCGCAGCGCGATGGCGGCAGCCACATGGCCGGTTTTCGCGCCGCGCTCACCCGCACGATCAACCAGTATCTCGAGCGCGAGGGCCTGACCAAAAAGGCGAAGGTCGCCACGGCCGGCGATGACATGCGGGAGGGTCTGACGGCGGTCCTGTCGGTGAAGGTCCCCGACCCGAAATTCTCGTCCCAGACCAAGGACAAGCTGGTCTCCTCCGAGGTGAAGCCGATCGTCGATTCGGTGCTCTCCGATGCGCTGGGCGCCTTCCTGCTGGAAAATCCGCCCGAGGCCAAGGCGATCACCGACAAGGTGCTGGACGCCGCCCGCGCCCGCGAGGCCGCGCGCAAGGCACGCGAAGTCACCCGTCGCAAGGGCGCACTGGACGTTGCCGGCCTGCCCGGCAAGCTGGCCGACTGCCAGGAAAAGGACCCGTCCCGCTCGGAACTCTACCTGGTGGAGGGGGACTCGGCCGGCGGTTCGGCCAAGCAGGGCCGCGACCGCCATTTCCAGGCGATCCTTCCGCTCAAGGGCAAGATCCTCAACGTGGAACGCGCGCGTTTTGACCGTATGCTTGGCTCTGCCGAGGTCGGTACGCTGATCACCGCCCTGGGCTGCGGAATCGGCAAGGACGAATACGACCCCGACAAGCTGCGCTATCACCGCATCATCATCATGACCGACGCGGATGTCGACGGCTCGCACATCCGCACCCTTCTGCTGACCTTCTTCTTCCGGCAGATGCCGGAGCTGATCGAGCGCGGCCACGTCTATATCGCCCAGCCGCCGCTCTACAAGATCAAGCGCGGCAAGCGCGAGCAGTACATCCGCGACGAACAGGAGATGCAGCAGATCATCCACTCCCTGGCCCTGGACGGGGCAGCGCTGCACCCCGCCGCCGAGGCCCCCGCGATCACCGGAGAAGCATTCGAGGACCTGATCCGCGCCTACCAGGCGGCCGCCGCGGCGGTCGGGCGTCTGGGACGTCTGTATGACCCCCGCGTCCTGTGGGGCATGCTGGAAGCGCCACCCATGCCGCGTCCGCGCTCGGTGACCGAACCCGCGGTTCAGCAATGGTTCCAGGCGATTCTCGACGGACTGTCGAGTGACAAGGCGGGTGCCACGCGCTACGAACTGGAGGCCGATCGCGACGCCGACGGTCATGACCGGCTCGCACTCCATCGTCTCGAGCACGGCGCCCGGATGTCACAGCACCTCACCGACGACACCCTGGCCTCGCGCGATTTCCAGGCGATACTCGATCTGTCCGAACGCCTGCAGAGCCTGCTGGACGAAGGCGCCTACATTCAGCGCGGCGAGCGGCGTCATGAAATCGTCCGTTTTTCCGAAGCCATGGAGTGGCTGCTGGCCGAAGGCCGGCGTGGGCTGTCCGTCCAGCGGTACAAGGGCCTCGGGGAAATGAACGCCGAGCAGCTGTGGGAGACGACCATGGATCCCGAATCCCGTCGCCTCCTGCAGGTCCGCGTGGAGGACGCGATTCGCGCGGACGAGATCTTCACCACCCTGATGGGCGACCAGGTCGAACCGCGTCGCGACTTCATCGAGACCCGTGCGCTGAGCGCCGAAAACGTCGACATCTGAGCCGCGCGCGTCGCCCGTGCTCGCTCTGCTGCTGGCCCTTGTCGCCGTGACCGGCCTCGTCTGGCTGGGGCGGACGGCGGCCCGTCTCGCCCACTGTCACCGCCAGGTCACCCGCGCCTGGGAACAATTCGATGTCCTGGTGTGCCAGCGTAATGCGCTTTTGCCGCGGGCTCTGACCGAACTCGCGGTCCCGCCGGCCCGCCGCGCCGGCCTGGACACCGCCCTGGAGGCACATGAATCCGCACGCCGCCACGGCAATCCACCGCAACTTGCGGCGGCCGAGCGAGACCTGCGCAAGAACTGGGACCTGCTCGCCGAGGAATTCGATGAATCCACCCGCGATCACTCCGGCGTCCGTCGCATCGAGGCCCTGGATGTAGCCATCACGGATGCCATTCGTCGTTACAATGCGGCCCTTGGCGCCTATCGCTCGCTGTGCCGAACCCCTTCGGGCGTACTGATCGCGCGCCTGACCGTCCGTGGTCCCTACGCCCCCCTGGAGCCGTCCCACCAGCGCGAGCGTGCACATTGATCCGTGTTTCCCTGACAGTGGCATAATCCTGTTCCCAAACACCGACCCCGGGAGCCGTCGTGTCCAATCCGTTGCTGAACGTGGATTCCCTGCCCGCGTTCCGGTCCATCGAGCCGGATCATGTGATCCCGGCCATTGATCAGTTGCTCGCCGACAATCGCCGCGAGATCGATGAACTCGTCGCCCGCGCCGGTGACCGGCCCACCTGGGACAACCTGGTCGCCCCTCTCCAGCACCTCGAAAATCGCCTGGAGACCGCCTGGTCGCCGGTCAGCCATCTGAATTCGGTGATGAATTCGCCGGCCCTGCGCGAGGCCTACAATGCGTGCCTGCCCAGGCTGTCGGATTACGGTTCCTGGCTGTCCCAGCACCAGGGCCTGTACCAGGCTTTCCGCGCGCTGGCCGATGGCGATGAATACCCGCGCCTTTCGCCGCAGCGGCGCAAGGTCATCGACGATGCCCTGCGTGACTTTCATCTGAGCGGTGTCGATCTCCCCGCCGAGGCGCGCGACCGCCTGCGGCAGATCGACGGGCGGCTCTCCGAGCTGACCGCGAGCTTCGAGGAGAATGTGCTGGACGCCACTCAGGCCTGGGCCTATCCGCTACACGAGGAGGGCGAACTCGCCGGCCTGTCCGATTCCGACCGCGCCCTGCTGGCCCGGAACGCCCGTGACCACGAGCTGGACGCCCCCTGGGCCGCCACCCTCGACTTCCCCAGCGTGCACGCCGTCCTCACTCACGCCGACGATCGGGCGTTGCGCGAACGCGTCTATCACGCCTTCGTCACCCGAGCCTCGGAGACCGGCCCGCACGACCTCGCCTACGACAACTCCGCCAACATGGTCGAAATCCTGCAGCTGCGCCAGGAAAAGGCCGAACTCACCGGTTTTCCCCGTTACGCCCATCGTTCGCTGTCCACCAAGATGGCCGAGACGCCGGAGCAGGTGGAGCAGTTTCTCGCCGATCTCGCCCGCCGGGCCCGCCCCCGGGCCGAACGCGACCGCGCCGAGCTGGAGCGCTTCGCCCGCGAGGAACTGGACCTAGAGCAACTCGAATCCTGGGATGTGGCCTGGGCCGCGGAGAAGATGCGCGAGCGCCGGCTCGGACTCTCGCAGGAGATGCTGAAACCGTATTTCCCCGCCACCCGGGCCGTTGACGGTCTGTTCCGTCTGGTCGAACGCCTGTTCGGGGTCCGCTTCGAGGCCGATCCCGCGATCGAGACCTGGCACGACGACGTGACCTTCTACCGCATCTTCGGACCCGAGGGCGATGAACGCGCCGGCTTCTATCTGGACCTCTACGCCCGCCGCAACAAGCGCGGAGGCGCCTGGATGGATGTCTGCCGCCAGCGCTATGCGCGGCCTGACGGATTGCAGCTGCCCGTGGCCTACATGACCTGCAATTCCACGCCGCCGGTGGATGACCAGCCCGCGCTGTTCACCCACGACGAGGTGATCACGCTCTTTCATGAATTCGGCCACGGCCTGCACCACATGCTGACGCGGGTCGACGAGCCCGAGATCGCCGGCATCAACGGTGTGGAATGGGATGCGGTCGAGCTGCCCAGCCAGTTCATGGAAAACTGGTGCTGGGAGCGGGAACCGCTGGACCTCTTCGCCAGGCATCACGAGACCGGCGAACCAATGCCGGAGGACCTGTACGAACGCCTGCAGGGCACACGTCATTTTCATGCTGCCCTGCAGCTGCTGCGCCAGGTGGAATTCTCCATGTTCGACATGCGCCTGCACGACCGTCCGGCCCCGACGGATCCCGCAGAGATCCAGGACCTGCTGGACGCGGTGCGGCAGGAGGTCGCGGTCTTCATTCCGCCGTCGTATAACCGCTTTCCCCACGGCTTTGCCCATATCTTCGCGGGGGGCTACGCCGCGGGTTACTACTCCTACAAGTGGGCCGAGGTGCTCTCGGCGGATGCCTTTGCCCGGTTCGAGGAGGAGGGCCTGTTCTCGCGCGAGGCCGGCGCCGACTACCTGCACGAGATCCTCGAGGCGGGGGCATCCCGCCCTGCCGCGGATTCCTTTCGCGCGTTCCGCGGCCGCGACCCGCAGATCGATGCGCTGCTGCGCCACAGTGGACTGGAGGAGAAGGCCGCGTGAAGATCGCCAGCTGGAACGTCAATTCCCTGAAGGTGCGCCTGCCCCAGGTCCTGTCATGGCTGGGGACGTCGCATACCGACATCCTCGCCCTGCAGGAGACCAAACTGACCGACGAAGCCTTCCCCGTGGCCGCCATCCACGAGGCCGGCTATCAGGTGGTCCATTCCGGCCAGAAAACCTATAACGGGGTCGCCATCCTGTCGCGCACCGAGGCCACCGACGTGGTGACCGACCCGCCCGGGCTCGAGGACGCCCAGCGCCGTATCCTCGCCGCGACCATCGCCGGCGTGCGGGTGGTGAACCTGTACGTGGTCAATGGCGAGGCCGTGGATTCGGAAAAATACGCCTACAAGCTCGACTGGCTGTCGCGGGTCCGGCGCTGGCTGGAAGAAGAGGCCCGGCACCACGACAGGCTCGTGGTCCTCGGCGATTTCAATATCGCGCCGGACGACCGCGACGTTCACGATCCGGAGGCCTGGGAGGGCAAGGTCCTGTGTTCGGCACCCGAACGCGAAGCGTTGCAGTCCCTGCAGGCCCTGGGGCTGGCGGATACGTTCCGCGCGTTTGATCAGTCCGAAGGTGAATTCTCCTGGTTCGACTACCGAGCCGCGTCCTACCGCCGCAATCGCGGGTTGCGCATCGATCTGATCCTCGCGTCGGCGGCCCTCGCCAGCCGGCTGGCGGGGGCCGGTATCGACCGCGAACCCCGCGCCTGGGAACGCCCCTCCGACCATGCCCCGGTATGGGCGGAATTCACCGACGACTGACCCCGTCTGACCCGCCACCGGTACCACCACCCGTCACGGGAGGACCCATGCAGTACAAGGATCTGCGCGATTTCATCGACGGCCTGGAACAGCGGGGAGAGCTCCGCCGCGTCCAGCGCGAGGTCAGCCCCGATCTGGAGATGACCGAGATCAGCGACCGCGTACTGCGTGCCGGCGGTCCCGCCCTGCTGTTCGAGAACCCGACCGGTTCCGACATCCCGGTGCTGGCCAATCTGTTCGGCACGCCGGAACGGGTGGCCCTCGGCATGGGCGAGGATTCGGTGGAGGCGTTGCGCGAGGTCGGCCGCCTGCTGGCCTTTCTCAAGCAGCCCGATCCGCCCAAGGGTCTGAAGGCGGCCTGGGAGCAGCTCCCGGTGTTCCGCAAGGTCCTCGACATGGCGCCGAAGAAGGTGCGCAGTCCGGACTGCCAGCGACACGTGCTCGAGGGTGATGACGTCGACCTGAACCAACTGCCGGTGCAGACCTGCTGGCCGGGCGATGCCGGGCCCCTGATCACCTGGGGCCTGGTCGTGACCCGCGGCCCGGAGAAGACCCGACAGAACCTGGGCATCTATCGCCAGCAGGTCATCGGACGCAACCGCGTGATCATGCGCTGGCTGTCACACCGGGGTGGCGCTCTGGATTATCAGGAATGGTGCCGGGCTCACCCGGGCGAGCCGTTCCCGGTGGCCGTGACCCTGGGTGCAGATCCGGCGACGATCCTGGGGGCGGTCACCCCGGTACCGGATACCCTGTCGGAGTATGCCTTCGCCGGCCTGCTGCGCGGGCGCCGGACCGAACTGGCCACCTGTATCGGCTCCGATCTGCAGGTGCCCGCCTCCGCGGAATTCGTCCTCGAGGGCCATATCCATCCAGGCGATAACGCGCCGGAAGGACCCTTCGGCGATCACACCGGATACTACAACGAGGTCGACGAATTCCCGGTCTTCACCGTCGACCGGATTACCCACCGCGACCAGCCGATCTATCACTCGACCTACACCGGCCGCCCGCCCGACGAGCCGGCCATTCTCGGGGTCGCGCTCAACGAGGTCTTCGTCCCGATCCTGCAGAAGCAGTTCCCGGAGATCGTGGATTTCTACCTTCCTCCCGAAGGCTGTTCCTACCGCCTCGCGGTGGTCTCCATGCGCAAGCAGTACCCCGGCCATGCCAAGCGGGTGATGATGGGGGTCTGGAGTTTCCTGCGGCAGTTCATGTACACCAAGTTCGTCATCGTGGTCGACGAAGACGTGAACACCCGCGACTGGAAGGACGTGATCTGGGCGATCACCACCCGCATGGATCCGGTGCGCGATACCACGCTGGTCGAGAATACACCTATAGATTATCTGGATTTTGCCTCGCCGGTATCCGGTCTGGGATCCAAGATGGGGATGGATGCGACATCCAAATGGCCCGGCGAGACCGACCGCGAATGGGGCCGACCCATCAGCATGGATCCGGCCGTGAAGGAACGGGTGGACGCCATCTGGGACGAACTGGGGCTCTGAACCCGCGACCCGGCTGTCGGGCTGCCCCCCCCCGGGGCTCCAGCCGATCCCCTCCGCAGGAAAGGGAGCGGGACCGGGGACATCCGGGCCCGCTCCGTTGGTCGGGGGCTCAGTTGCCCAGATGGGCGCCGTCTTCCGGCACCCGCGACCATGCGGCGATATCCGAGCCCATCGCGCGGATCGTGCGTCCCATCACCGAACAGGTACCCTTGAATCCGCCGAAGGCGCCGCCACCGGAGATGCGACGAGAGGTGAAGTCCGCGACGGCTTCACCGTCCTCGTACAGTGTCCCTTCGGCTTCGCTGAAGGCACGGTGCCCGGACCAGGCATTCCCGTCGTTGCGCGCCTGGGTGATTTCCACCATCAGGACCTGGCCGCCGTCCGCCGGGCTCGCGTCACCGCGCTCCTCGAAGCGAATGTCATGCCGTGCACCGAACTCCTGCACGAACTCCGGAAAGCGTTCTTCCAGCTCGCATTCATTGCGGATGGCCTGCGTCACCACCGCATCATCGCTGTAGGCGAAGCGCTCGGGCATCACGATGGTGACCGCCGGATCACTGACCGCCGGCGCCGCCTGCGCCTCCCCGCCCGAATCCCGGGTCTCGTTCGCGGCACAGCCACCCAGTGCCAGGACGCCCGCTGCGGCCAGCACGCTCAGGTATTGCTTCTTTTGCATGGCTTTCTCCCCTTTGCCCATTGTGGTCTCGCGAAGTCTGCCCCAGAACCCACCCTTCATGCACCCCCCGAATCGGGGGGGCGCGGCGAATCCGGGCGGTCGTTCCGGAATCCTTGCGGTTGCTTGCGTTCCCCGGTTCTCTGACCACAATGAACGCCTTTCCTGCATGGAGCATTCCCCAATGGCCTTTGACGTCACCATCCAGCCCAGCGGCCACCAGTTCGAAGTCGAGGACGACGAGACCGTCCTCGAGGCCGGCCTGCGTCAGGGATACGCGTTCCCTTACGGGTGCCGCAACGGTGCCTGTGGTTCCTGCAAGGGTCGGGTGCTGTCGGGCGAGGTGGATCATGGTCCCAAACTGCCACCGGGCATTACCGAGGCCGAGCTGGCCGACGGCCTGGCGCTGTTCTGCCAGGCGGTCCCGGTGGATGATCTGGAGATCGAGGTGCGCGAGATCGGCGCCGCCCGTGATATCGAGGTCAAGACGCTGCCGTGCCGCGTGGCGGCCCTCAACCGCCTGGCCGATGACGTGATGGAACTGCGTATCCAGCTCCCCGCGCGGGAACGCCTGCAGTTCCTCGCCGGGCAGTACCTCGACGTGTTGCTGAAGGGGGGTGAACGCCGCAGCTATTCCCTGGCCAACGCTCCGCACGACGACGAACAGCTGATCCTGCACGTGAAATACGTCGAGGGCGGACGCTTCTCGGCCCATGTGTTCGAAGAGATGCAGCCCAAGGCCCTGCTGCGTATCGAGGGCCCGCTGGGGCAGTTCTTCGTGGACGAGGAATCGCCGCGCCCGCGCCTGTTCGTGGGCGGGGGGACCGGTTTCGGTCCGCTGAAGGGGATGCTGGACCACCTCGCGAACGAGGGCCTGGACCGGCGGCACCACCTGTTCTGGGGCGCGCGGGAGGCGGCGGGAATCTATGCTCCCGAGTGGCTGCAGGCCATGGCGGCTGCGGAACCGGAGCACTTCCGTTTTACCCCGGTTCTGTCCGATCATCCGCAGGACGAGGCGGCGGGCTTCGCCGCGCGGGCGGGACTGCCCCACGATGCGGTGCTGGCCGAATATCCGGATCTGTCCGGCTTCGATGTCTACATGGCGGGGCCGCCACCCATGGTGCATGCGGCCCGCGAGGCTTTCCGTGCGGCGGGTCTCCCCCCCGAGCAGCTCTACTACGACAGCTTCGAGCCGGCGGGCGGATCCTGACCGGGGCACGTGCCCCTGTTCGCCTGCGAGCAGTCTCCTGCCGGTTTCGTGGGAGCGGGACCGACCCTGTCTCAGCCGTCGCTGCCGTCCAGGCGCGCCGCGAGACGGCGTGCGGCCGCCAGCATGGACGCGTCGGTAGGATCTTCGGCCGTCTCCACCGCGGCCTTGAAGCCGAGCTCCTGCGCGATTTCGGCGATGCGCTCGCTGCCGACCACCAGCGGGGTCTTGCGCAGCCACATGCGTCCCAGCTTGCCGACCATCTCGTAGAGATTGCGCAGGCCCTCGCCCGAGGTAATGGTGATGATGTCGATCTGCCCGCGCGAGAACGCATACATCAGATCCCCGGTGTCCCCCTCCGGGCGGCCGCGCCGGTAGGCCTCGGCGAAGGTCACCGTGGCGCCGCGTTCGCGCAGAGTATCTCCCAGCAGCTCGCGCCCGCCGTCCCCGCGGAAGATCACCACCCGCTTGCCGCCCACCTCCTGCATCGCCGGCTCCGCCAGCAGCGCCTCGCTGTCAAAGCGGCGGGGCGGGGCGATGTCGGGCGCGTGGCCGAAACTGCGCAATTCCTGGGCCGTCCGGTTGCCGATCGCGGCGATGGCGGTCCCGGCGGGCCACTCACGATCCGCCAGCGCCAGGTTCATCACGCGCTGAACGGCGTTGGGGCTGATGAACACCGCAATATCGAACTGATCCAGCTCGTCCAGCACCGCGCGCAGATTGGTGGGATCGCTGGGTGCGAGGATCTCCAGCACCGGGAAGCGGATCACCCGGGCCCCTTCACTCTCCAGCGCCTCACAGAACGGTTCCGCCTGAGCGGCGGGCCGGGTCACCAGAATGCCCCGGTCGGCGAGGGTCGGGGCCCGGCTCCGGGCGGCGGTTTCGGCATCGGCCATGATGCGGTCCTCAGTGATCGTTCATTGCGGCGCGCAGGAGTTCCCCGGCGCCCAGTTCCAGCAGCTCGTCCGCCAGGCGGATGCCCAGTGCCTCGGCATCGGCACGGGGCCCGCGTACCTCGCGCTGCAGCAGCTGGCTGCCATCGACCGCGCCCACCAGCCCGCGCAGCCACAGGCCACCGTCGGACTCGAGGATCGCATGGGCGGCCAGCGGTACCTGACAACCCCCCTCGAGCCGGCGGTTGAACGCGCGTTCCGCGCGTACGCGATCGCTGGTATCCGGATCATTCAGGCTGGCGATCCGTGCTTCCACCTCGTTGTCCCCGTCGCGGCATTCGATCGCGATGGCCCCCTGACCGACGGCGGGCAGGCTGACCTCGGGTTCCAGGCAGTTGCGAATGCGCGCATCGAAGCCGAGGCGCTTGAGTCCCGCCGCGGCCAGCAGGATCGCGTCGTATTCGCCGGCATCCAGCTTGCCCAGCCGCGTGTTCACGTTGCCGCGCAGGTCATGGACCTCCAGATCGGGCCGGCGGGCACGCAGCTGGCACTGGCGACGCAGGCTGGAGGAGCCGACCCGCGCGCCCTGCGGAAGCTCGTCCACGTGCCCGTAGTGATTCGACACGAACGCATCCAGAGGATCCTCGCGATCGAGGATGACGGGCAGGGCCAGACCTTCCGGAAGCTCCATCGGGACATCCTTGACCGAATGCACCGCGATATCCGCGCGATCTTCCAGCAGCGCGTTCTCCAGCTCCTTCACGAACAGGCCCTTGCCGCCGATTTTCGCCAGCGGCGAGTCGAGCACGCGGTCGCCCTGAGTGGTCATGCCCACCAGTTCGACCGGCCGGTCGGGGTGTGCCGCGCGCAGACGCTCGGCGACGTGTTCGGCCTGCCACATGGCCAGCGGACTCTTGCGGGTGGCGATGCGTAGCGGTTTCATGCAGTGTCCCGTTCGGGGAACCCGGTGGTTTGTCCCGGGTCCATAAAAACGACGTAGTATAACGGCTCGCAACCCGCAGCCGAAAAACCGATGGACAAGTTCATGATGACACGCAACCGGATTCTCGCGGCCTTCGGCCTGGCCGCGGCCATGCTGTTCGCCGGACCGGCTCAGGCGGAGCTGGAACGGGTGACCGACCTGCAGGCGCTCAAGGACAACGGCGAGCGCAAGCCCACCGTGGTGATGTTCACCGCCGAGAATTGCCCCTACTGCGAGCTCGCGAAGGAGGCCCATCTGGGCCCGATGAGCCGTGACGAGGCCCATTCCGACGTCAATATCCTCATGGTGGAGATGAACGGCGAAGAAGTCCGTGATTTCGATGGCGATACCATGCGTGGCTCCGAGCTGGGGAACCGGTACGGGGCCCGCGTGACCCTCACCCTGGTGGCGTTCGACGCCGAGGGCAATCCGGTCGGGCGCCCGCTGGTGGGCATTCCCAACGAGGAGCTCTACCGCAGTCAGGTGCGCATGCGCATCAACGCCGCACGCCAGGGCAGCTGACCCGCGCCACGTCCCGCCGGACCGGACCCGCGCGGATCAGGCCCGCCCGGATCACACCCGGGTGTGCCGCCGCAGAAACTCGCGCACTCGGGCCAGCTGCCGCCGGCTCACCGGTACCGGATCGCGCCCGTCACGAAACCGCAGACGATGGTCGCCGGCGTTGCGGGTCTCCAGGCCCGCCACGTTCCGGGCCACCGCCAGGGCCCCGCGGTGCACGCGCAGCACCTCGTCCCCCAGGGCCTGCTCCAGATCCTGCAGCCGAGCCTCGACGAAGCCCTCGAGGTCCCGCCCGCGTGCGACTACGCAGCCATCCTCGGTGACGAAACAGTCGATCGCATCCAGCTGCACCGACTCTTCGCGTCGGCCGATGCGCAGGCGTATGGCCGGCGGCTCGTCCGGCTGCCCGGATCCGTCCGTTGCATGCCGGGCTCGTTCCAGAGCCTGCTCCAGTCGCTCCCGGCGTACGGGCTTGAGCACGTAGTCGCGCACCCCCGCTTCGAAGGCCTGCAGGCCGAAAGCCTCGTGTGCGGTGACCAGGATCACGACCATTTCGGGATGGCTCCGCGCGAGTTCGCCCGCCAGCTCGATCCCGCGCTCGCCGGGCATCTCGATGTCCAGCAGCAACACCCGGGGCCGGTAGGTCTGCAGGGCCGTGCGTACCTCGCCGGCGTCCGCGGCTTCCGCCACCACCCGGTGGCCCAGTTCGGTCACCAGGTCGCGCAGCCGCTCGCGCGCGACCGGTTCGTCATCCGCGATCAGCAATTCCATGGATCAGCGTCTCCCTCTCCCTCTCTCCGAATCCGGTCGATCCGGCAGCGTGCGCGGTATCTGCAGCCGGACGACGAATTCGTCTCCGTCACGTTGCGCGTGAAGCGATGCCCGATCCCCAAAGGCGTGGCGCAGGCGCAGCCGGACCGCGTCGCTGGCGGTTCCGGTACCGGCCGGGGCGGCCACCTCCGGCAGGCTGTTGCGGATCTCGACGCTCAGCGTATCCCGTTCCCGGTGGATCCGGATTCCGAGATGGCCCCGCCCGCGGGCCGGTGCGATGCCGTGCTGGATAGCGTTCTCCACCAGCGGCAACAGAACCAGTGACGGGATTTCCTGTTCCAGCGACGGGTCCTCGGGCCACTCCCGATCAATCCGGAAGCGATCGCCCAGGCGCGTCTGTTCCACCCGCAGATAGCCCTCGACCAGTTCCAGCTCCTCGCGCAGGGTATGGTGGTCGGCGCCGTTGAACGCGGCGCGAAACAGATCGGCAAGATCCAGGGTGACCTCTTCCGCGCGCGCGGGATCCGTCCGGCACAGCCCGGCGATGGTGTTCATGCTGTTGTAGAGGAAATGCGGCCGAAGCCGTGCTCGCATGGCCTGCTCGCGGGCTCGCGCCACGGCCCGGGTCTCGCGTTCCCAGGCGGTCTGCAGGTAGAGGTAATGCATCGCGACCAGGCTCAGGATCACCGCGATGCCCAGCACCGGCAGACGCAGCTCGGGATCCGCCAGCTCCACCGACTCGGCGGCGTGCTGCACCAGCGCGGTATTGACGATGGGGACCAGCGGCGGCAGCACGATCTGCAGGGTTAGCGGGCCACGCCGCAGCAGGCGCTGCAGCAGACACAGGATCAGCAGACTGGTGAGTGCGACCCAGAAGATGAACAGTGCATACAGTGCCAGGGTCCCCAGCCAGTCCCCGGTGCCGGGTCGCAGCAGGGTAATCGCCAGGGCCAGAAGTACCGCCAGCATGAGCACGCGCAGCAGGGTCTCCGCGCCACAGAAATCCGGTAGCGGCGAGACGCGGTCCGCGCGGCCCTCGTCAACCCGCTCGTTCCCGCTGGACGACCCCGGTTCCGGGCGCATGGCAGTCGCTCTCCCTGTATACTTCCCTGTCGTTCAAAACCCCGTTCAGAGTGCACCATGACGCAGGATTCCCCGCAGGACAAGCCGGCCTCCGAAGCCAAGCTCTGGGGTGGCCGCTTCTCCGAGCCCACCGATGCCTTCGTGGAGCGATTTACCGCCTCGGTGGAATTCGACCGCCGCCTCTACCGCGAGGATATCCTCGGCTCGCAGGCCCATGCGCGCATGCTGGCGAAGGTGGGGGTCCTGAGCGAGGACGAGGCGCGGCGGATCGTTGACGGGCTGGACGCCATCCGCGAGGAGATCGCCGCCGGGGAGTTCGACTGGCAGGTGGGCCGCGAGGATGTCCACATGAACATCGAGGCGCGCCTGATCGAGCGCATCGGCGATGTCGGCAAGAAGCTGCACACCGGCCGTTCGCGCAACGACCAGATCGCCACCGACATCCGCCTGTGGCTGCGCGCCGCGATCGACGAGATCATCGAACTGATTCGTTCCTACCAGAGCGGCCTGGTGGATCTGGCCGAGCGCGAGGCCGACACCATCATGCCCGGGTTCACCCATCTGCAGACGGCCCAGCCGGTGACCTTCGGCCACCACATGCTGGCGTGGTACGAGATGCTCGAGCGCGATGCCGAACGGCTGCGCGACTGCCGGCGCCGGGTGAACGTCCTGCCGCTGGGCGCCGCTGCCCTGGCGGGTACCCCGTACCCCCTGGACCGGGAATACGTGGCGGAACAGCTCGGATTCGACGGGGTCACGCGCAACTCGCTGGATGCGGTGTCGGATCGCGATTTCGCGATCGAATTCACCGCGGCGGCCTCGACCCTGATGATGCATCTGTCGCGTCAGGCCGAGGAGCTGGTGCTGTGGACCAGCGCCCAGTTCGACTTCATCGAGCTGCCGGATCGTTACTGCACCGGATCCTCCATCATGCCGCAGAAGAAGAACCCCGACGTGCCCGAGCTGGTGCGCGGGAAGACCGGCCGGGTGTATGGCCATCTGACCAGCCTCCTGACCCTGATGAAGAGCCAGCCGCTGGCCTACAACAAGGACAACCAGGAGGACAAGGAACCGTTGTTCGATACCGTGGACACCCTGCTGGGCTCCCTGCGGGCGTTCGCCGACATGGTCCCCAACCTGGCCGTGCGTCGTGCGAACACCCTGGCGGCCACTACCCGCGGTTTTGCCACCGCCACCGATCTCGCCGACTACCTGGTGGAGCGGGGCGTGGCCTTCCGCGACGCCCACGAGGTGGTGGGCCGTGCGGTGCGCCTGGCGCAGGAGCGGGGTGTGGACCTGGCACAGCTGTCACTGGGGGAACTGCAGCAGCTGAGTGCCGCGGTGGGCGAGGATGTCCACGGGGTGCTGACCGCCGAGGGCTCGGTGGCCGCCCGCCGGGTGACCGGCGGGACGGCGCCGGAACAGGTCCGGCGCCAGGTCGCGGCTGCGCGCGCGCGTCTGGCCGCAGCCGGGGATCAGTCCTCGACGTAGCCGTCGACCACGTCCCACATCACGTTGCCGTGGATGACCTCGTATTCCAGTAGCAGCTGGCCGAAGCGGTCGCCGCTCTCGAAATGGGCGAGCACCCAGCGCGCGTTGAGTACGTAGATCCCGTCTTCGCGGAACTCGGCGGTGTCACCGTCGCGCAGGACCTCGGGAACCAGTTGCGGATTCTCGACCAGATCCTCGGACAGCCGGCGCTCCGGGTTGGTCATCCCCAGACGCTGCAGCTGCTGGATGTCGGCGTTGCGCAGGCCGATCTCCACCGGGCGCGGCACCTCCTCGCGGGTGTATTCGGCCAGCTGCATCTGGGCCTCCAGCAGCTCGCGGTTGGCCTCGGTGACGTCGTGCTCCAGGCCTTCGGCGCGCGCGATGTAGATCGCCAGGATGATGACGAAGAACGCCATCAGGCCCAGCCACATCAGGCGTTCACGGGTACGCAGGCGACCCGGATCCTCGTTGTCGGTCTCGGGGTTGCGGTTTTCATCATCCTGGGACACGGCGGTTCTCCTCGGTTGCGGGCGGGCGGTAGTCCCGGGCCGAGTGGGCCCATGGGACGTACCCTCGACATGTGGCGCATGATAACCCGCAATGTTCCCGCTGCCGAGGTGCCGCCCCATGTCCGCCGCCGAGCCGAACCGCGAACGTCCTCCGGAGACACCGCCGTCGGGCGCCGGGCTGGAATGGATCAACCGTTTCGCCGCGCTGCCGGACGCCTTCCATCACCGCCCGGAGCCGGCCCCGTTCCCCGGGGCCCGGCTGCTCGCCAGCAGTCCGGCGATGCGCGAGCGTCTGGGTCTGACGCCCGAGGATCTCGCCGCGGAACCGTGGCTCGGCATGATTACCCGCGGCGAGCCGGTGGCGGGCACGCCGCAGGTCGCCAGCGTGTATGCGGGTCACCAGTTCGGGGTCTACGTGCCGCAGCTGGGCGACGGCCGGGCCAAGTTGCTGGGCGAGGTGCGCACGCCCGCCGGCGAGCACTGGGAACTGCAGAGCAAGGGCTCCGGTCCGACCGCGTTCTCGCGTCATGCCGACGGACGCGCGGTGCTGCGCTCGTCGATCCGCGAATACCTGGTTTCCGAGCACATGGCGGCGCTGGGTATCCCCACCACGCGCGCGGTGGCCCTCTACGGGTCCTCGCTGCGGGTGTTCCGTGAGCGCATCGAGAGTGGCGCGGTGGTACTGCGCGCGGCGCCCAGCTTCCTGCGTTTCGGGCATTTCGAATACTTCCACTATGCCGGTTATCCGGAGCGGCTGCGCCAGCTGATCGACTACGCGCTGGATCACGACTTTCCCGAGCACCGGGACGCGGAGGACCCGGTCCGGGCGATGCTGGAGACCGTGACCGCCCGCACCGCCGAGCTGATGGCCGACTGGCAGGCAGTGGGCTTCAGCCACGGGGTCATGAACACCGACAACATGAGCCTGACCGGGCTCACCATCGACTACGGCCCGTTTGCGTTCATGGACGCCTACGACCCCGATTACATCTGCAACCACACCGACCAGGGGGGCCGTTACGCCTTCGGCCGTCAGCCGGGCGTGGCTCAGTGGAACCTGATCCGTCTGGCGGAGACCCTGGTGGGGCAGTTCCGTGCCCCCGACATCGACACCGCGGTGGAGCAGGCGAAGCCCGTCCTCGAGGCGTACCAGGAGCAGTTCCGCGCGGCCTGGTTGCGGCGCATGCGCGCCAAGCTGGGCCTGCAGCTCGGACGTGACGAGGACGAGGCCCTGATCCAGGATCTGCTCGCCCGGATGGCGGCCGAAGGCGTCGACTACACCCGTTTCTTCCGTCAGTTGCCGGCGCTGGAAGACGGGGACGCGCGTCAGGGATTCCTCGAGGAGCTGGAAGACCCGCGTGCCTGGGCGGCCTGGGAGGATCGCTGGCGTGCCCGTCTGGGCCACGAGACGCGACCGACCGCGGAGCGCCATGCGGCGATGCGGGCGGTCAACCCGAAATATATCCTGCGCAACCACCTGGCGCAGGCTGCCATCGAACGCGCCGAGGAGGGTGACCTGTCGGAGGTCGAGCGACTGCAGCGCGTGCTGAGCCGGCCATTCGACGAACAGCCGGAGGACGAGGACCTCGCCGGGCTGCCGCCGGCCTGGGCCAGCGGCATCCAGCTCAGCTGCTCGTCCTGAGGGGAGGCGCTGCCCGGCTTCAGGCCGAGTCGGGGACCTCTTCCAGCAGCAGGCTGCGTCCGCCCATCGCACTCGGCTTGGGCACGCCCATCAGTTCGAGCACCGTGGGGGCGACGTCGGCGAGTCCGCCGCCGGTACGCAGGCGCCAGCGCTGGCTGTCGAGGATCATGCACATCACCGGGTAGATGGTGTGCTGGGTGTGCGGTGCCCCGGTGACCGGGTCGACGTATTCGTCGCAGTTGCCGTGGTCGGCGGTGACGATCACCGAGTACTCCTGGGCCTCGGCCGCATCCAGCACCCGCCCGACCTCGCGGTCGAGGGTGTGAACGGCTTCGATCAGGGCCTCGCGACGGGCGGTATGGCCCACCATGTCGCCGTTGGCGAAATTCACCAGGATGAAGCCGTAACGCCCGCTTTCCATCGCCTTGATGGTCTCGTCGGCCACCTCGCGCGCGCTCATCTCCGGCTGCTCGTCATAGGTGTCCACCGCGGGCGAGGGCACCATCACCCGCTTCTCGCCCGCATAGGGTTCCTCCTTGCCGCCGTTGAAGAAGAAGGTCACGTGGGCGTACTTCTCGGTCTCCGCGCAGTGGAACTGCGGGATCCCGGCGGAGGCGATGGTGGAACCCAGGGTGGTGGACGGGCGTTCCGGGGGAAACGCGATCGGCGACAGAAAGCGCGGGTCGTATTCGGTCAGGCAGGTCTCCGAGACCGGGTGGAAATCCCCGCGATCGAACCCGTCAAAATCATCCATGCCCAGGGCGGCGGTGAGCTGGCGCGGGCGGTCGTTGCGGAAGTTGAACAGCACGCATTCCGCCTCGGTGCCCATCGGCGCCCCGCCATTGATGATGCGGGGCTTGATGAATTCGTCATCCTCGCCCGCGGCCCAGGCACCCTCGATCGCCTCGCGCGCACTGCCGACCGGTTCGCCTTCCGCGTAGGCCATGGCGCGGAAGGCCTTCTCCGTGCGGTTCCAGCGCTTGTCACGGTCCATGGCGTAGTAGCGTCCGCAGACCGTGGCGATGAACCCGCCGGCCTGTTTCAGCTCCTGTTCCAGGACCTCGAGATAGTTCAGCGCCGAGCGAGGCGCGGTATCACGGCCGTCGGTGATCATGTGCACGATCGGCCGGGCGCCTTCCTGGCGGCAGATGCCGATCAGGGCCACCAGGTGCCGGATATGCGAATGCACGCCGCCGTCGGACACCAGTCCGATCAGGTGCAGGGGCTGGTCCTTGGAGGCCGCGGCCCGCGCCGCGCTCACCAGGGCATCGTTCTCGAAGAAACTCCCATCGGCGATGGCATCGTCGATGCGCACGAGATCCTGATTGACCACCGTCCCCGCTCCCAGCGTCAGGTGGCCGACCTCCGAGTTGCCCATCTGCCCGTCGGGCAGGCCAACCGCGCGTCCGCAGGCATCCAGGGTGGTGTGCGTGCGGGTCGACAGATAACGGTCGAGGTTGGGGGTGTCCGCCTCGGCGTAGGCGTTGTTGAGCTTGCTGGGGTTCACGCCCACCCCATCCATGACGATGAGGAGGACGGGGCGGCGAGGGGTGGTGCGTGGATCAGCCATCGCGGTCTCGGTACCTGGGTGCGTGGGTGGGACGAATCATCAGTGAAGGCTGAATTTTACCAGCTCCGCACGCGGTTTGGAGGTCCGCGACCGTCGCGAATCAGCGGGGATCGCGCTCGGGGCGGCCCCCGGATTCGTCCGGCGTGTCGTCCGCCGCATCGTCCGGCCCATCTGTGCGGTTGCCCGCGGATGCGGTTCCGCGTCGGGCGTCTTCGGCCTCGATGCGATCGAGTTCGGCATCCATCTCCGCCTCGGAAAGCGGGGTGTAGCCGGTGCGGGCCGCGGGGGACGGACGCGTCTCGTCGGAGGTGTCGGCCCGGGCCCTGCTCGCGGGTTCGGGCTGGTTGCCGCCGGAGCTCCCCCGCGGTGCGGGGCCGGAATCCAGTCCGCTCCGAGGTCCCGCGCCCGGGCTGCCGCCCGGTCCGCCATCGGGGTCATCGGGCCCGTCCGGGTCGTCATCGGGGGCGGCCTTCTGTTCGGCCTTGCGCCGCTCCATGATGCGCGCAAGGATCAGGCCGACCTCGAACAGCAACCACATCGGCAGGGCCAGCAGGGTCTGCGAAATGATGTCCGGCGGAGTCAGGACCATGCCCACGAGGAACACCCCGACGATCACGTACGGGCGCTTGGCGGCCAGCTTCTCGGTGGTGGTGGCCCCCATGGTCACCAGCAGGATGGTGGCCACCGGCATCTCGAAGGCGATGCCGAAGGCGATGAACAGCAGGATGACGAAATCCAGGTAGCGCGAGATGTCCGTCATCACGTCCACGCCTTCGGGCGCGGCCGCGGTGAAGAACGCGAAGATCAGCGGAAAGACCACGAAATAGGCGAACGCCATCCCGAGGTAGAACAGGATCGTCGATGACGCGACCAGCGGCCCGGCCAGGCTCTTCTCGTGCTGATAAAGCCCCGGCGCGATGAACGCCCAGAGCTGATAGAGCAGGTACGGGATGCTGATCGCCACCGCCAGCAGCAGGGTCAGCTTGAACGGGATCAGAAACGGCGCGGCCACCTCGATCGCGATCATGCTGGTGCCTTCCGGCAGATGCGCCATCAGCGGATCGGCCAGGAAGGTATAGAGCTGGTTGGCGAACGGGAACAGGATCAGGAACACCACCAGCACGGCGATGAACATCCGCAGGACCCGGTCGCGCAGCTCGATCAGGTGGGAGAGCAGGGTCTCGGTGGCCTCTTCCGTGGGTTCGACCCCCGGGCTGGTCTTGCTCATGGGCGTTCGTCAGGCGTGCGGGGTGAGTGGTCGGTGTCGGTTTCCTGCGGCCCGTCGCCGCCCTGTTCTTCCGGAGATTCCGGCGCCTGCTGGTTGCGGCGCTGCGGCCGGCGGCCGCCGGTGCGCCGCCGGGGCGTTTCTTCCCGAGCGTCTTCCCGCGTGCTGCGCTGTTCGCGTTCGGCCGCCAGAGCGGGATCTTCGGTGGCCAGGTCCGGGCCCATGTCGTGGCTGACGGGTACGCGTTCGAGGTCGCCGCCGTCCGCGTCCCAGGCCGGTCCCTCCGGCGCGGGTCCCGCCTCGGCGTCCTGCGTGCCGGCATCTTCCACCGAATCGGTGCGGGAGGTGTCGGTTTCGCGACCGGCCGGCTCCGGAGGGGTGCGACGTTCGCGAACCGCGGGACGTGCCGGCTTCGCCGGTGGCGTGTCCCCGTCGCCCGACTCGCCGGCATCCGCATCCGCCCGGGAGTCGTCGGTGTCGCGCAGCTCGCGGTTGATCTCGCGCTCGGTCTGCTCCAGATCCTCGCGCAGGCTGGTCTCGGTATCCTCGACCATGTGCTTGAGCTCGCGGATCTCGCGGTCCTGGCTCTTGACCATCTCGCGCAGCTCCTCGGTCTGGAATTCCCGCTCCACGTCCGAGCGCACGCTCTGGACAAAGCGCCGGGTCTTGCCGACGAACCGGCCGATCTCGCGCGCAAGGCCGGGCAGGCGCTCCGGTCCCACGACCAGGAGCGCCACCACGACGATGATCAGGATTTCCCAGAAGCCGATGTCGAACATGGACTAGCGCCGCTGCCGGCCGGTCGTTGCGGACCGGAACCGGATCAGGCGTTCTTGTCCGACGAGTCGTTGTCGCCGGACTTCTCGCTGCGCTTTTTCACCTCGGCGTCGACCACGCGACCTTCGTCGTCCTCGCTCTGGTTCTCGACGCCCGGCTTTTCGCCTTCCGCGCCTTCCTCGCCTTCTTCCTTCTTCTGGTTCTCGCCGTCGGGGTCCTTGACCGCCTGCCGGAAGTTCTTCAGCGCGGAGCCGACGTCACCGCCCATGTTGCGCAGTTTCTTCGTGCCGAACAGCAGGACCACGATCAGAAGGATGATCAGGAGCTGCCAGATGCTGATACCACCAATACCCATGGAGTGTCTCCGAAATAAGTTCCTTGCCGGACAGCCTGACCGGGGAGGGTTCCCGAATCAACCAGGCCGCCTATTTGTCCGAACGCTGTCCTGCGACTTCGCGGCCGGCCTTTTCCTCCACGCCGGACAGGCCGAAACGCCGGGCCAGTTCGTCGAGGACGTCGTCGGGGTGCCGGTCGCGCGCCCGCAGGACAATGAGGGTATGAAACCACAGGTCGGCCATTTCCGACACCAGCGCATCGGCGTCGTCGTCCTTGGCCGCCAGCACCGCCTCGGTGGCTTCTTCGCCCACCTTCTTGAGCATGGCATCCAGGCCGCGTGCCTGCAGCTTCGCGACGTAGGAGCGTTCGGGGTCCGCGGAGCGTCGCTCGTCGATGACCTCGGCCAGCGCCGCCAGCAGGTGCTCGCGCGGGGTTGCGGAGGGATCGTTCACGCCGTCACCTCCTGCAGAGGACGCACGGGCACCCCCGCGGCTTCCATCGCGGCCTTGGCCTCGCCGACCGTGTGCTCGCCGAAGTGGAAGATGCTGGCCGCCAGCACGGCATCCGCGTGCCCGGTGGTCACGCCCTCGACCAGGTGTTCCAGGCTGCCCACGCCGCCCGAGGCGATCACCGGGATGTTCACCGCGTCGCTCACCGCACGCGTCAGTTCCAGGTCGAAGCCGCTGCGGGTGCCGTCGCGGTCCATGCTGGTCAGCAGGATCTCCCCGGCACCCAGTTCGGCCATGTATTGCGCCCATTCGATCGCATCCAGGCCGGTCTCGCGGCGCCCGCCGTGGGTGAAGATCTCCCAGCGTGGGGGTTCGCCCTCGGCGCTGGTGCGGCGCGCGTCGATGGCCACCACGATGCACTGCGAGCCGACCCAGTCGGCGGCTTCGCGTACCAGTTCGGGCCGGTGAACCGCCGCAGTGTTGATGGACACCTTGTCCGCCCCGGCGTTCAGCAGACGGCGGATGTCGTCCACCGCGCGCACGCCGCCGCCCACGGTCAGCGGGATGAAGACCTGCGAGGCGACTTCTTCGACCACGTGCAGGATGGTGCTGCGGTCGTCGGAGGAGGCGGTGATGTCGAGGAACGTCAGCTCGTCGGCCCCCTGGGCGTCGTAGCGCCGGGCGATCTCCACCGGGTCACCGGCGTCGCGGATGCCGACGAAGTTCACGCCCTTGACCACGCGGCCGGCGTCCACGTCCAGGCAGGGGATGATGCGGCGTGCCAGCATCTCAGGTGTCCTCGCCCCGGGCGGCTGCGCGCGCCTGCTCCAGGGTGAAGGCGTCCTCGTACAGGGCGCGGCCGACGATCACGCCGTCGATGCCGGCGTCGGCCCCGCGGGCGAGGCTGCGGATGTCGTCCAGCGAGCTGACGCCGCCGGAGGCGATCACCGGTACGCGAACGTTCTCCGCGAGCTTCGCGGTGGCCTCCACGTTGGGGCCTTCCATCATCCCGTCGCGCGCGATGTCGGTATAGATGATCGCGGCGACGCCGTCGGACTCGAAGTGCTGGGCGAGGTCGATCACGTCGTGACGCGAGAGCTTGGACCAGCCGTCCACCGCGATCTTGCCGTCGCGGGCATCCAGGCCGACGATGATGTGACCCGGGAATTCCAGGCACAGGTCGTTGACGAAATGCGGCGCGCTGACCGCCCGTGTGCCGATGATCACGTACTGCACGCCGGCATCGAGGTAGGCCTGCACGGTGTCATCGTCGCGGATGCCGCCGCCGATCTGGATGGTCAGGTCGGGGAAGGCCTCGACGATCGCGTGGATCGCCTCGGCGTTGCGCGGGCGGCCGGCGAACGCGCCGTCAAGGTCCACGATGTGCAGGCGTTCGGCCCCGGCCTCGACCCAGCGTCGGGCCATTTCCACTGGCTCTTCGCCGAATACCGTCGAATCCTCCATGCGCCCCTGGCGCAGGCGCACGCACTTGCCTTCCTTCAGGTCGATCGCGGGAATGACCAGCATCTTCTCCGCCTCCAGTTACGGCGTTTGCGGGGCGTCCGGGGCGTCGCCGTCCCAGCGCAGAAAGTTGTTCAGCAGGCGCAACCCGCAGGCCGCGCTCTTTTCCGGGTGACACTGCATGGTGAACAGCGAGCCGCGGGCGAGGGCCGAGGCGAAGGTTTCGCCATAATCCGTGTGCGCAGCCACGCTGGCCGCGTCGCGCGGCTGCACCCGGAAGCTGTGCACGAAATAGAACCACGGCGTCTCCGGCAGGCCGTGCCACAGCGGGTGCTCGCCGGTGGGCTGCACGCGGTTCCAGCCCATGTGTGGCACCTTGAGGCGACGCCCCTGCGCATCGCTGCGTTCCGGAAAGCGGGCGACCCCGCCGGGGATCACCCCCAGCAGGTCGACGCCACCGCTTTCGTCCGAGTGCTCCATCAGGATCTGCTGCCCCAGGCACAGCCCGAGGAACGGGCGTGAACCGGCCAGTTCCGGCAGCAGGCGGTTGAGACCGCGCCGGGCGAGGGCCTGCATCGCGTCCCCGGCGGCCCCCTGGCCGGGAAACACCAGCCGGTCGGCCTCGCGCAGAATCTCCGGGTCGTCGGTACGCAGGATGCGCTGGCCGGGTGCGGCCTCGTGCGTCAGGGCACGCTCCACCGAGTGGAGGTTGCCCATGCCGTAATCGATGACGGCGACGGTTTCCATGTGGCTTCCCTGTTGCGGCGGGCCTTACAGGCTGCCCTTGGTGGAGGGCGTGATGCCGGCGCCGCGGGGGTCTTCCTCCGCGGCCTCGCGCAGCGCGCGGCCAAAGGCCTTGAAGATGGTCTCCGCCACATGATGGGCATTGTCCCCGCGCAGGCAGTCCACGTGCAGGGTGATCCACGCATGGTTGACCAGGCCCTGGAAGAATTCGTGGAACAGGTCGACATCGAACTGGCCGATGTGCGAACGGCGGAAATCGGCGTGCATCTCCAGGCCCGGGCGGCCGGAGAAGTCGATCACCACCCGTGACAGGGCCTCGTCCAGCGGAACATAGGCATGGCCATAGCGGCGGATGCCCTTCTTGTCGCCGATCGCCCGCGCCAGTGCCTGGCCCAGGGTGATGCCGATGTCTTCCACCGTGTGGTGGTCGTCGATGTGCAGGTCGCCTTCGGCGCGCACGTCCAGATCGACCATCCCGTGACGCGCGATCTGGTCGAGCATGTGGTCGAGGAACGGGATGCCGGTCTCGGTGTGGCACTGGCCGGTGCCGTCGAGGTTCAGTTCGACGGCGATCCGGGTCTCGAGGGTGTCGCGGCGGACGGAGGCGGTACGCTGGTTCATCTTGGCTGGCTTCGACGCAGAAAGCTCCAGTGTAGCAAGGCTGGCGCCCGGCCGGTATGCCGTACTCGCGGCCCGGGACATGCAGCGCGACGTCTTTCCACCCATCGGTGCGCCGGATACGGGTGCCCACAAAAAAGGCCGGGGCGAACCCCGGCCTTTCCCCATCCATCAAGGGAGATGGATTTACCGGACGGTAACCGACTCGGAAGCGGTGTCGCCCTGATTGTCTTCCCAGCTGACCTCGACGGTGTCGCCGGACGAACCTTCGAATTCCAGCTCGAGGAAGGGGTTCTGCGAGATGGTCACGTTCCAGTAGGCGGTGACCATGGTTTCGCCGTTGCGCTTGGCTTCGACGGTCTGAATGAAATGCTCGGGGATGATTTCGCCGGCATCATCCTCTTCCTCACCCGTGTGCATCGGGTGGGACAGCAGGGCGCGGACGTTGATCATGCCGTCCTGTTCCTGGGCGCGAATACGGATGGACATAGTTCTTTACCTCCAGACTGTTGATCGGATCGGTGAGGGTGCCGGCTTAGCCGCCGCAGCCACCCACCGTCACTTCGACGTTGCGGGACGTCATGTACCAGTTGCCGTCGGCCTTGACGGCGGCGATCACGTCCGAGGTGTCACCCAGGCGGATGCGCATGGACGCCTTGGGCTTCGCGCCGGAGGCGAAGACATAACGGCCGGTCAGGGAGCGGTTGTTGGCTTCGGCGAAGACCGCGATCTCCTCGACGTTGTCCATGTGGGCCTCGACCGAGATCGGCACCACGGCACCGTTCTCGGCGATTTCCGGGGCGCTCAGGTCGATGTCGTCGGACTGCTGCATGTCGGTGGTGCCGGCGACCGCATTCATTGCATCTTCCATGCTCTCGGTATCGAACATGTCGGCGGACCAGGCGGCGAGCAGCTTGCTCGGGGCCAGCAGGCCGGCGCCCACGGCGGCGCCCACGGTACCGGCGGCGAGAGTGCCTTTCAGGAAGACACGACGCTTGGTGCTAATCATGGAGATCTCCTCTCATCTTTTTGGATCAAATCCGGACTTTCCCGGGGCGCAAGCGATCCTTTCGGATGCCGGCGCCTGTGCGTTGTGACGAGGTACCGTTCGGTTCTATTCCCCGTCCCCGGATCAGCCCCCTTTGGTGTCGGGCCCTTTGCTGATCCTGCAACTCCAGAGTCCCAGAATACGGCTGAACGCTTCATGAACGGATCCGTCATCGAGCGGCTCCGGGCCGCAACGCCCCTGATCCGAGTGAAGCCAGCCCCGTATCAATGGCACACTATGCCCTCCCGATGCAATCATTTCCGGATACCGCACCCATGTCCTTCTGCAAGGCCCACCTGCTGCTGCTGATCGTGGTCATCGTCCTCGGAGGCGCGCAGATGCTGGCCAGCTGCGGGCAGAAGGGCGATCTCTACCTCCCCGAGGACGAGCAGGAGGAATCCCGCTAGATGGACTATTTCGATTACCGCGGGGGCACGCTGCATTGCGAGAGCGTGGACCTCCACGCCCTGGCCCGCCGGGTGGGGACCCCGGCCTACGTCTACTCCCGCGCCACCCTGGAGCGCCATTACCGCGCGTTCGCCGAGGCCCTGATCGGGATGCCGCATCAGGTCTGCTTCGCGGTCAAGGCCAACTCCAGTCTGGCGGTGCTGAACGTGCTGGCCCGCATGGGCTCGGGGTTCGACATCGTCTCCGGCGGCGAACTGGAGCGGGTGCTGCGTGCCGGCGGCGATCCCGCGCGGGTGGTGTTTTCCGGGGTCGGCAAGACCGCGGCGGAGATGCAGCGCGCGCTGGACGTCGGCATCCACTGCTTCAACCTCGAATCGGAGGGCGAGCTGGAACGCCTGGAAGCGGTCGCGGCCGAGCGCGGGGAGGTCGCCCCGGTGTCGCTGCGGGTGAACCCGGACGTCGACGCGGAGACCCATCCCTACATTGCCACCGGGCTGCGCGACAACAAGTTCGGCGTGGCGATCGAGGACGCGCCGGCGCTGTATCGCCGCATCCATGAGTCCGGGCACCTGGACGCGATCGGCGTGGATTTCCACATCGGCTCCCAGCTGACCAGCACCGAGCCGTTCGTCGACGCGCTGGAACGGGTGCTGGCGCTGGTGGACCGGCTGGCGGAAGACGGCATCGAGCTGTCGCACATCGATGTCGGCGGCGGGCTGGGCGTGCGCTACCGCGACGAGACCCCTCCGGAGCCCGACGTCTGGGCCGCGGCCCTGCGCGAAACCCTGGGCCAGCGGCCGCTGAAGGTGCTGCTGGAGCCGGGCCGGGCGATCGCCGCCAACGCCGGGGTGTTCCTGACCCGGGTGGAATACCTCAAGCACTCGGAACACCGCGATTTCGCGATCGTCGACGGGGCGATGAACGACCTGCTGCGCCCGGCGCTGTACGGCGCGTGGCAGGCGATCGACCCGGTGGTCCCGCGCGACGACACCGAGACCCGCAGTTACGACGTGGTCGGACCCGTATGCGAGACCGGGGATTTCCTCGGGCGCGAACGCGACCTCGCGCTGGCCGCCGGCGACGTCCTCGCGGTGCGCTCCGCCGGTGCCTACGGTTACGTGATGGCGGGCAATTACAACAGCCGCCCGCGCCCGCCCGAGGTCATGGTGGATGGTGATCATTATCAGATCGTCAACCGCCGCGAGCAGGTCGATCACCTGATGATGCGCGAGAGCATGCTGCCGCGCGATCCCGACGACGAGGATCCGCCCGGGAGGGTCGATCCGTGATCCCGCGGCGGCCCGAGCCCGAGCTGATGCTGGAGCCCGGCCAGGCCCGGGCCTATGCCGAGGCGGATTTCGCGCAGCCCCACGAGGGCTTCGTGGATGCCTTCGCCGAAGTGTTCCCGGAGCCGGTGCGCGGCCCGGTACTGGATCCGGGTTGCGGCCCGGGGGATGTCAGCCTGCGCTTCGCCGCGCGCCATCCCGACTGCGAGGTCGACGGGCTGGACGGGGCCCCCGCGATGCTGGCGGCCGGGGATGCGCTGCGGGTCGGCCATCCGGCCGCCGCGCGTGTCCATCTGGCCGAGGGTTGCCTGCCCGATGCGCGGGGTCCGCGCGCGCCCTACGCCACCATCATCTGCAACTCGCTGCTGCATCACCTGCATGATCCGGGAGTGCTGTGGCAGGTGATCCGTCGCGACGGCGCTCCGGGAGCGCGGGTGTTCGTGATGGACCTGCGCCGTCCCGACTCGGAGGCCGAAGTGAAACGCCTGGTGGGGGAGCACGCGGCCGACGCCCCGGAGGTCCTGCGGCGCGACTTCGAACATTCCCTGCATGCGGCGTTTACCCCCGAGGAGGTCCAGGGCCAGCTGGCCGCCGTCGGTCTCGAAGGTTTCCGCGTGCGGGTGACCAGCGACCGCCACATGGTCATCCACGGGCGATTGCCGGAGCGCGCGGAATGAGCGAGCTGGCTTTCACCAAGATGCATGGCCTGGGCAACGACTTCGTGGTGTTCGACGGCGTGCGTCAGGCGGTCGCGCTGAGCACGGATCAGCTGCGCCTGCTGGCCGATCGCCATTTCGGCGTGGGCTGCGACCAGATCCTGCTGGTGGAGCCGCCCGCCGATCCGGCGAGCGCGCTGTTTCGCTATCGCATCTTCAACGCCGACGGTGGCGAGGTGGAGCAGTGCGGCAATGGCGCGCGCTGTTTCGCCCGGTTCGTGCGCGAGCAGGGCCTGACCGATGCCCGCGAGATCCCGGTGGAGACCCTGGGCGGTCCGCTGGTGCTGCGGGTGGAGGCGGACGAACAGGTGACCGTCGACATGGGCCGCCCGGTACTGGAGCCGGCGCGCATCCCGTTCGAGGCCGACTTTGAGGCACCGGAGTACCGCCTGGAGGTCGGCGACACGGCCCTGACGATCGGCGCGGTGTCCATGGGCAACCCGCATGCCGTGACCTTCGTCGACGACGTGGGGCAGGCACCGGTGGCGACCCTGGGGCCCGCGATCGAGGCGCATCCCCGCTTCCCGCGCCGCGTGAACGCCGGTTTTGCCGCGGTACGTGATCGCGGGCACCTGGACCTGCGGGTATACGAACGCGGCGCCGGCGAGACCCTGGCCTGCGGCTCCGGCGCCGCCGCGGCGATGGTGGTGGCCCGTCTGCAGGGCCGGGTCGATGACTGCGTGCGGGTCTCGCTGCCGGGCGGGACCCTTGTGCTAAGCTGGGACGGCAGGCCGGAGTCGCCGGTGCGGCTGACCGGCCCCGCAACCACGGTATTCAACGGCAGGATCGATCTATGAGTACAGACCCCTCCAGTGTCTCCCCGGCGGGGGATGGCGCCGAGCTCTCGGCGGCCGAGGTCGAGGCCTGGCTGCGCGAGCACCCGGATTTTTTCCTCGACCACCAGGCCCTGCTGGACGTGCTGCGCATCCCGCATCCGGCCGGTGGAGCCGAGTCCCTGGTCGAACGCCAGCTCAAGCGCCTGCGCGAGCAGAACCGCCAGCTGGAGCAGCGCATGCACGAGCTGGTGGAGCGCGCCCGCGACAACGAACGGGTCGGCCGCCAGCTGCACGATCTCGCCCGAACCCTGATGCGTGCGGAGAACCTGGATGCGGTGCTGGCGCTGACCCAGGATGCCCTGCGCGATGAACTGGGCGCCGAGCGGGTGAGCATCCGTCTGGCGGAGCGCGAGGTGCAGGACCTGCACGCCCTGGATACTGCCCAGCTGGCCGTGCTGGAACCGCTGTTCGCCCGCGGCCGGGCGCAGTGCGGCCGCGTGCCGCCTGACATGCTGAAGGTGCTGTTCGACGATGCGGACGACACGGTGGGTTCGGCGATCCTGATGCCGCTGCTGGCGGACGATGAACGCGTGGGCGTGCTGGGCCTGGCCAGTGCCTCGCCGGACCGCTTCCAGCCGGACATGGGGACCTACTTCGTCACCCATATCGGCGAGCTGCTGGCCGAGTCCATCCGCTGCCATGCCGACCGCAAACAGGCTGCCTGAGTCCGAGCCGCAACCCGACCCCGCCATCGAGGCCTATCTCGCGCATCTGCGTGATGTGCGCGGGCTGTCGCCGCACACCGTAGCCGCGTACCGTCGCGACCTGCGCGAACTGCGCCGGGCCTGGGCCGCGCCCTGGGCGGAGCTGGATGCCGCCGCGCTGCGCCGCATCGTGGCCGGGCTGGCACGCGGCGGGCGCCATTCGCGCTCGGTCCGCCGGTTTCTCGCCGCGGTACGCGGTTTCCTCGATTTTCAGGTGGAGCGTGGCGAGCGCGCCGCCAACCCCGCCGCGGGGCTGCGCGGTCCGAAGACCGACCGTCCGTTGCCCCGCGGGCTGGACGTGGATCAGGCGCAGCAGGCGCTGGATGCCCCGCCCGCCACCGGCGCCGCGCCGGACGGGGAAGCGGCCGATCCCGATTCGCCCCTGGCGCGCCGCGACCGCGCGATGCTGGAGCTGCTGTACGGCTCCGGACTGCGGCTGGCGGAACTGACCGGGCTGGATCTGCCGGACGTGGACCGGGACGCCGGCATGGTACGGGTTCTCGGCAAGGGCCGGCGCGAGCGGCGGGTGCCCGCCGGGCGCATGGCGCTGGCTGCCCTGCGCGACTGGCTGGCGGTGCGCGGCCAGTGGGCGGATGTCGACGAGCCCGCGCTGTTCGTGACCCGGCGCGGGCAGCGCATCAGCAACCGTTCGGTCCAGCGACGGGTCGCCGAGGCGGGGCGCCGGGGCGGGCTCGACGTGCATCTGCACCCGCATCGCCTGCGCCACGCCTTCGCCAGCCACCTGCTGGAATCCAGCGGCGACCTGCGCGCGGTGCAGGAACTGCTGGGGCATGCCGATCTGTCCACTACCCAGATCTACACCCATCTGGACTATCAGCACCTGGCCGAGGTCTACGATGCCGCCCATCCCCGCGCGCGGCGTCACGATCCGGCCGACGAGACGGGTTCGTAGGCGGCCGCAACCGCGTACAATCCCGGTCCGGATCCGACTACCGATTGCAGGAGACCACCGTGGAGCAGTTTCGTGGCACCACCATCGTCTGTGTGCGCCGCAATGGCGCCGTGACCCTGGGCGGCGACGGCCAGGTATCGCTCGGCAACACCGTGATGAAGGGCAACGCGCGCAAGGTGCGCCGCGTCTACCATGACCGCATCCTCGCCGGTTTCGCCGGCGGCACCGCCGACGCCTTCACCCTGTTCGAGCGCTTCGAGGGCATGCTGGAGAAGCACTCCGGCAACGTCACCCGGGCCGCGGTCGAGCTGGCCAAGGACTGGCGCACCGACCGCGCGCTGCGCAAGCTGGAGGCACTGCTGGCGGTGTCCGATCGCGAGAACTCGTTCGTGATCTCGGGCAATGGCGACGTGATAGAGCCCGAGAACGCGCTGATCGCGATCGGCTCCGGCGGCCCCTACGCCCAGGCCTCGGCCCAGGCCCTGCTGCAGAACACCGATCTGCCGGCGCGCGATGTGGTGGAGAAGAGCCTCCATACCGCCGCCGACATCTGCGTCTACACCAATCACAACATCACGCTGGAGAGCCTCGACGCCGAGTGACGCCCCGGCGTCGCCCGCAAGGCTCCCCGGCCGCGACCCTTCAGGACCGCAAGCCATGAGCGACATGACCCCCCGCGAGATCGTCCAGGAACTGGATCGCTACATCATTGGCCAGGACGACGCCAAGCGTTCCGTGGCCGTCGCCCTGCGCAACCGCTGGCGCCGGCGCCAGCTGCCCGAGGCCCTGCAGCCCGAGGTCACGCCCAAGAACATCCTGATGATCGGCCCCACCGGCGTCGGCAAGACCGAGATCGCCCGCCGCCTGGCGAAGCTGGCCAAGGCCCCGTTCATCAAGGTCGAGGCGACCAAGTTCACCGAGGTGGGCTATGTCGGGCGCGATGTGGAGTCGATCATCCGGGATCTGGCCGAAAACGCGATCAAGCAGCTGCGCGAGGAAGAGATGCAGCAGCACCGCGGCCAGGCCGAGGACGCCGCCGAGGAGCGCATCCTCGATGCCCTGCTGCCGCGGCCGCGCAACGCCGGTTTCACCGAGTCCGGCGACGACGCGGCCAACAACGAGACCCGGCAGAAGCTGCGCAAACGCCTGCGCGAGGGCAGCCTGGACGAGCGCGAGATCGACATCGAGCTCCAGCAGCAGGGGCAGAACGTCGAACTGATGACACCGCCCGGCATGGAAGAGATGGCCAGCCAGCTGCAGTCCATGTTCCAGAACATGGGTGGTCAGAAGAGCCAGCAGCGGCGCCTGAAGATCGCCGACGCCCGGCGCCTGCTGGTGGACGAGGAGGCCGCGCGCCTGGTCAACGAGGAAGAACTCAAGGTCAAGGCGATCGAGCGGGTCGAGCAGAGCGGCATCGTGTTCCTCGACGAGATCGACAAGGTCGCCAAGGGCAGCGAGAAGAGCGGCTCGGATGTCTCCCGCGAGGGCGTGCAGCGCGACCTGCTGCCGCTGATCGAGGGCACTACCGTGTCGACCAAGCTGGGCATGGTGCGCACCGACCACATCCTGTTCATCGCCTCCGGTGCGTTCCACCTGAGCAAGCCGTCGGACATGGTCCCCGAGCTCCAGGGCCGGCTGCCGATCCGGGTGGAACTGGAACCGCTGTCGGTGGAGGCCTTCGTGCGCATCCTGACCGAGCCCACGGCCTCGCTGACCGAGCAGTACGTGGAGCTGATGAAGACCGAAGGCGTCAGCGTGGAATTCCGCGACGAGGGCGTGCACCGCCTGGCCGAGATCGCCCACGACGTCAACGCGCGCACCGAGAACATCGGTGCCCGGCGGCTGCATACCGTGCTCGAGCGCCTGCTGCAGGATGTGGCGTTCCGCGCCCCCGACATCCCGGAACCGGTCGTGATCGACCGCGCGTTCGTCGACGAACGCCTGAGCGACCTGGCCGAGGACGAGGACCTGTCCCGCTACATCCTGTGACTCCGTGTACAGAAACCGCATCTGGCGCGCGGGTTCCGGAGATTGTAGGGTTCGGGGTTCCGAACCTGTCAGGAGGCGTTGCCGTGCCCGTACCCACGATTGAATCGATCATGATCCGCGATCCCCTCACCATTGCCGCCGACACCCGGCTGGGCGAGGCTCTGGAAATGATGATGCAGCGCAACCTGCGCCACTTGCCGGTGATGAATGGCGAGGAACTGCTGGGCGTTGCCTCCGACCGGGATATCCTGCTGGCGGAGGTCGCGCATGTCGATCTTTCCGATCATTCCAGCCTGAAGGTCGGGGACGTGTGTGCCCTGGACGCGTATTGTGTCTCTCCGGACACACCGCTGCCGGAGGTGCTGCGCGGCATGGCCGAGCGGCACATCGGCTCGGCGCTGGTGTGCGGCGAGGACGGGAGCCCACTGGGCATCTTTACCTCCACCGATGCCTGCCGCGAGCTGGCGCAGGTCCTGGAAGGCGCAGCGGGCTGATCCGCGCACGGAATCCGGCCCCGGTGGCCGGGTTCTGCGCACCGACGTCCGGGAGACTGATATCCTCGCCTCTCGGAACCCCGGGCTGAACCCCGCCCGGAGTCGCCATTCCCGCGACCGGCAAGCGGAGGCCGCATGAGCAGTACGCAACGACCCACGGACATCCAGCTGCACCAGAAGTCGCGCATCCTCGAGCTGCGCTATGCCGACGGCTCGCATTTCGAGCTGCCCTGCGAGTTCCTGCGGGTGTATTCGCCGTCGGCCGAGGTGCGCGGGCACGGCCCCGGACAGGAGGTCCTGCAGGTCGGCAAGGAGGACGTGAATATCACCGCGATCGAGCCGGTCGGCAACTATGCGGTCAAGCTGGTGTTCTCCGACGGCCACGATACGGGCATCTACGACTGGGATTACCTCTACAAGCTGGGTACGGAACAGGAGCGTCTGTGGCAGGATTACCTGGAACGGCTGCATCAGGCCGGTCACGAACGCCGCACCCACTGACGCAAGAAGACTCATGAACGACGACGACCCCGGCAAGACCCACTTCGGTTATCAGACCGTTTCCGAATCCGAGAAGACCGAGCGGGTCGGACAGGTGTTCCACTCCGTGGCTTCCCGCTACGACGTGATGAACGACCTGATGTCCATGGGTATCCACCGCGTGTGGAAGCGCTATACCGTGGAACGCGCCGGGGTACGGCCCGGCATGCGCATCCTCGACCTGGCCGGCGGGACCGGCGACCTCGCCAGCGCGTTCGCGCCGCGGGTCGGGCCGAAGGGGCAGGTCGTGGTCTGCGACATCAACGCCTCCATGCTGCAGGCCGGGCGCGACCGGCTGATCGACGAGGGCCGGGTCGGCAACATCGACTACGTGCAGGCGGATGCCGAAGTCCTGCCGTATCCCGACGAGGCCTTCGACCGCATCACCATGGCCTTCGGTCTGCGTAACGTGACCCGCAAGGAAAACGCGCTGGCGGAGATGCGCCGGGTTCTCAAGCCCGGCGGCCGAGTTCTGATCCTGGAATTCTCGCAGCCCGTCGCGCCGCTGCGCCCGGCCTACGACGTCTACTCATTCAAGCTGCTGCCGCTGATGGGCAAGCTGGTGGCCAACGACGCCGACTCCTACCGCTACCTGGCCGAGTCCATCCGCATGCACCCGGATCAGGAAACCCTCGCCGGGCTGATGCGCGATGCCGGCCTCGAGCGCGTCGAATACGACAACCTTACCGGCGGCATCGTCGCGTTGCACCGCGCCACCCGCCTGTAACTCCGCGAGGAACCGCGATGGCCGAGCCGAAAGCCCTGCCAGGCCCTGTCAACGCCCTGGTGGAAACCCTTCTGAACGAGATCCTGCAGGCCGCGCCCCCGCAGGCGCGCGAGCGTCTGGCCGGTCGTGCGGTGGCGATCGTGGTGGAGCCGCCGGGGGTCGCGTTCAGCCTGGTGGGTGCCGCCGACCGCCTGCAGGTCATCGGGGGTGTGGAAGAACCGGTGGATGCTCGCGTGGCCGGCTCGCCGTTGTCGCTGGGCGCCGCGATGGCACGGGACGACCGCAGCGGGCTGACGATCGAGGGGGATGCCACGGCACTCTCCGATCTGCAGCGCGCGCTGGGCGAGGCCGAGCATGACTGGGCGGCGCTGTTCGAACGGGTCGCCGGCGCCGGGTCCGCGGGTCCGCTGCAGGACCTGTTCCGGCGGGCGGTAACCGGCTTTCGCCACGCCACCACGCGCTCGGCGGAGGACCTGGCCGATTATGCCCGCGACGAGGCAGGCTGGCTGCCGCCGTCCGGGGCTTTCGAGGCCTTCAGCGAGGACGTGGCCCGCCTGCGTGACGACTCTGCCCGGCTGGAGGCGCGTCTGCGCCGTCTCGAATCCGGAGACGCCTGACGCCCATGCGACGCAGTTTCTACCAGGGTCTGCGGCTGTGGACCATCGCCCGCGTCCTGGTGCGCTACCGGCTGGACGTTATCCTGTTCACGCTGAAGCCGCTGCGCCCGCTCAGTTTCCTGCTCTATCTCGCCCCGTGGAACTGGTTCCGCCGCACCCGGGGCACGCGGGGCGAACGCATCCGTCGCGCGCTGGAGGATCTGGGGCCGATCTTCATCAAGTTCGGACAGATGCTGTCGACCCGCCGCGACCTCCTGCCGGACGATATCGCAGTGGAGCTGGCGCGCCTGCAGGACCGGGTCCCGCCGTTCCCCGCCGATCAGGCGCGAGCGGTGATCGAGGCCGAACTGGAACGCCCGGTGGATATCGCCTTCGCCGAGTTTTCCGACACGCCGCTGGCCTCGGCCTCCATCGCCCAGGTGCACCAGGCGCGGCTGCAGGACGGCCGCGAGGTGGTGGTGAAGGTGGTCCGTCCGGGGATCCTGAAGACCATTCGCGCCGATCTCGAGGTGATGCACACCATCGCCGCGCTGGCGGATCGCTACTGGAGCGAGGCCCGCCGCCTGCGTCCGCGCGAGGTGGTCAACGAATACGAGAAGACCGTCACCGACGAGCTGGACCTGATCCGCGAAGGTGCCAACGCGACCGCGATCCGGCGCAATTTCGACGACAGCCATCTGCTCCACATCCCCGAGATCATCTGGGACCACACCCGACGCAGCGTGCTGGTAATGGAGCGCATCGGCGGGATCCCGGTGGCGGATGTGGCTGCCCTGCGCGAACGCGGTGTGGATCTGCGTCTGCTGGCGGAACGCGGGGTGGAGATCTTCTTCACCCAAGTGTTCCAGCACAATTTCTTCCATGCCGACATGCATCCGGGCAATATCTTCGTGGACGCCACCGACCCGGAGGACCCCACCTATCTGGCGGTGGACTTCGGCATCGTCGGGTCGCTGCTGGATTCCGATCAGCGCTATCTGGCGGAGAACTTCTACGCCTTCTTCAACCGCGACTACCGCCGGGTGGCGGAGCTGCACGTGGAATCCGGCTGGGTGCCGAAGGACACCCGCGTCGACGAGTTCGAGGCGGCGATCCGTTCGGTGTGCGAGCCGATCTTCCAGAAACCGCTGGACGAGATCTCCTTCGGCCAGGTGCTGATGCGCCTGTTCCAGACCGCGCGACGCTTCAACATGGAGGTGCAGCCGCAACTGGTGCTGCTGCAGAAGACCCTGCTCAACATCGAGGGGCTGGGGCGCCAGTTGTATCCGCAGCTGGATCTGTGGACCACGGCCAAGCCGTTCATCGAAGAGTGGATGCACGAACGCATGGGCACGCGGGCGTTCCTGCGCAGTGCCCGCGAGCATCTGCCGCGGCTGCTGGCCCACTTGCCGGAGCTCCCGCTGCATCTGGAGAAGGCCCTGACGGTGGAAGAGCAGCGGGCCGAACGTGATGCCGCGCTGCGCCAGCAGATCCGGGAACTGGAGGAGGGGCTCGGCCAGCAGGACCGCCGGCGCCGCGAAGGCCTGGCCGCGCTGGGGCTGCTGGTGGTGGCGGGCCTGACTTTCCAGCTCGACGTGCCGCAATGGCTGGGGATCGCCTGGCCGGCGTGGCCCGCCGGCGTCCTGGGGCTGGGGCTGCTGCTGTTCAGCCTGCGGCCGTTGCCGCCGCGGCCGCAGAACTGACACCGGCCGGCTCCGGTCCCCGCCCCCGGCCCGGGATTCAGCCGAGCAGGCCGCGCAGCACGAAGAAGAACACGATCGCCAGGATCGCGCCGGCCGGCAGAGTCACGATCCAGGACATGAAGATCATGCGGACCAGGCGCAGATCGATGGCGGCGATCCCGCGGGCCAGGCCCACGCCGAGGATCGCGCCCACCAGGGTATGGGTGGTCGAGATCGGCAGGCCGGTGCCGGAAGCGAGCACTACGGTGGCGGCGGCGGCCGCGGTGGCCGCATAGCCGCGACTGGGGGTGAGCTGGGTGATCCCGGTGCCGACCGTGGCGATCACCTTGTGGCCGTAGGTGAACAGGCCGAACACGATGCCGAACCCACCCAGCAGCAGGACCCACATCGGGACCAGCGTCTCCGGGTCCACCTCGCCGGTCTGGATGACGTCCACCACTGCGGCCAGCGGGCCCACGGCGTTGGCCACGTCGTTGGACCCCAGGGCAAAGGCCATGGCGCAGCCGGTGACCACCATCAGCACCCCGAAGACCTTCTCGACGTCACTGAAGTGCGAGCCGTTTTCCTCCGGCGGGGTCTCTTCGAAGCGCAGCCGGCGGATGGCCAGCATGCCGGCCGCCACCACGCCCAGGCTGATCAGGATCGCCAGGCTGTAGCTCTGTACCGTGGTCAGGTTCAGGCCGACATGGGTGAGGCCCTTGAACATGGTCACCAGGGCGGTGACGAAGGCCGTCAGGAAGATGTACAGCGGTGCCCAGCGTCGGGCGTTTTTCAGCGGCTGGGCGGTATCCAGGATCAGCAGCTGGATGCTGCGAAACAGGGCAAAGGCGATCGCGCCGCCGATCATCGGCGACAGCACCCAGGACATCGCGATAGTGCCCACCCGTTCCCAGCGCACTACTTCGAAGCCCAGGCCGACCACGGCAAAACCGATGATGGCGCCGATGATGGAATGCGTGGTCGAAACCGGCCAGCCGAAATACGACGCAACCATCAGCCAGGTTCCGGCGGCCGCCAGAGCCGCCAGCATCCCGAATACCAGCAAGTCCGGACTGTCCGCGAGAAGCTCGGAATCGACCATTCCGCTGCGGATGGTCTGGGTGACCTCGCCCCCGGCCAGCCAGGCCCCGGCAAACACGAAGATTCCGGCGACCACCACCGCCTGACGAATGGTCAGGGCCCGTGACCCCACCGAGGTCCCCATGGCATTGGCCACGTCGTTGGCGCCGATGCCCCAGGCCATGAACAGGCCAAAGAAAACCGCGAGGGCGAGCAGCACAATGCCGTATTCCATGCCGTCTCCCGAGCCTCGTCTTGTGTCGGGTGGTTACTTGGCCAGCATCAGCTGCAGGCGGCTGCCCACGCGCTGTGCCAGGTCGGCGAGATCGCCAATGGAGTCGATCACGCGATACATGAACATCACGTTCACCGGCGGCAGCTCCGTCTCCCGGGCAAACAGCATTTCGCGGACCTCGCGCTGGGCGTCATCGGCCTCGTGCTCGAGGCTGTCGAGCTTCTGCAGGATGCGATTGACGACCTCGACCTCGTGGCCGCGGAAGCCCGCTTCCACCAGTTCGTCCAGTTCGTTGACCGCGCGGCCGGCCTGGTCGACGGTGTCCACGCTGCGCTGCAGGAACCGCTGCACGGGCTCCTGCATGTCGTCGGGGAAACGCATCTGGCGGCCCAGCATGAGCCCGGCGATGTCCTTGGCCTTGTTGGCGATCTGGTCCTGGATGAGGAGGGTGTCGAGGACGTCGCGGCGCGACATGGCGAGCATCAGCCCCTTGGGAAGGTGCAGACGCAGATCCTTCTTCAGGCGGTCGGCATCGTGTTCGAGCTCGACAATGCGCTCCTGATGGGTGCGGGCCGCATCCCAGTCTTCGCGATCCACCGCCTGAATGAACAGCGGCAGTTCCGCGATACAGGAACGGACCTTGTCCATGTGCGCCTGCAGCGGGCGCACCGGGGACCGGCCGAACAGCTCGAAGACAAAGTTCTTGGGGCTCATGGCGGCGCGAAGAGTGTCACAGACCTTTAATCTAGCGCAAACGGCCCCGCCGTGCTTACCGGGCGGCTCTGCGTTACACTCGGATGTGAGCTGGGGGTGCCCCGTTGTCGCGAGCGACGAGGGGGCTGAGAGAGTCCCCTTGAACCTGAACCGGTTGATACCGGCGGAGGGAAGCTCGGTCAACGATCTGCTGTACCCGGGGGTTCCGTCCCCGCGATCGCCCTGCCCGCGCTCCCTCTGCCCCGTGCGACAGCAGCAGAGGTCCGATCATGAGCGCCATCCCCGAGTCGTTTGCCCGCAAGACCGCCGAGGTCTCCGCCGAGGTTACCCGTCCGTTCCCGAACTCCGAGAAGCGTTACGTCCAGGGTTCGCGCGCGGATCTCCGCGTGCCGTATCGCGAGGTCGCGCAGACGCCGACGATGACCTCCGGCACGCCCGAGGAGAACCCGCCGATCCCGGTCTACGACACCTCCGGCCCCTATACCGACCCCGAGGCGAGCATCGACCTGACCCGCGGGCTGGCGGACCTGCGCGGTGCGTGGATCGACGAGCGCGCGGACACCGAGTGGCTGGACGGCCCGAGCTCGGAGTACGGCCGCGCCCGCGCCGCCGATCCGGAACTGGCCAGCCTGCGCTTCGAGCACATCCGCCCGCCGCGCCGCGCGAAGTCCGGGGCGAACGTCTCGCAGATGCACTACGCCCGCCAGGGGATCATCACCCCGGAGATGGAGTTCGTCGCCATCCGCGAGAACAACCGCCTGCAGGAGATGCGCGCCGACCCGCGCTACACGAAGCTGCTGCGGCAGCACGCCGGCGAGTCCTTTGGTGCCTCGATTCCGGAAGAAATCACCCCCGAGTTCGTGCGCGACGAGATCGCCCGCGGCCGCGCGATCATCCCGGCGAACATCAACCACCCGGAACTGGAGCCGATGATCATCGGCCGCAACTTCCGGGTGAAGGTCAACACCAACATCGGCAACTCGGCGGTCTCCTCGTCGATCGAGGAAGAGGTCGAGAAGCTCGTGTGGTCCGCGCGCTGGGGCGGCGACACCCTGATGGACCTGTCCACCGGCAAGAACATCCACGAGACCCGCGAGTGGATCCTGCGCAACTCGCCGGTGCCGATCGGCACCGTGCCGATCTACCAGGCGCTGGAGAAGGTCGACGGCAAGCCCGAGGACCTGACCTGGGAGCTGTTCCGCGACACCCTGATCGAGCAGGCCGAACAGGGCGTGGACTACTTCACCATCCATGCGGGCGTGCGCCTGCAGTACGTGCCGCTGACCGCCGAGCGGGTGACCGGCATCGTCTCGCGTGGCGGCTCGATCATGGCCAAGTGGTGCCTGGCGCATCACCAGGAGAACTTCCTCTACACCCGCTTCGACGAGATCTGCGAGATCATGAAGGCGTTCGACGTCTCGTTCTCGCTGGGTGACGGCCTGCGCCCCGGCTGCCTGGCCGACGCCAACGACGCCGCGCAGTTCGGCGAGCTGGAGACCCTCGGCGAGCTGACGCAGAAGGCCTGGGAACACGACGTGCAGGTGATGATCGAGGGCCCCGGTCACGTGCCGCTGCAGAAGGTGAAGGAGAACGTCGACAAGGAGCTGGAAGACTGCTTCGAGGCGCCGTTCTACACCCTCGGCCCGCTGGTGACCGACATCGCGCCGGCCTACGACCACATCACCTCCGGCATCGGCGCGGCCAACATCGGCTGGTACGGCACCGCGATGCTCTGCTACGTGACGCCGAAGGAGCACCTGGGCCTGCCCAACAAGCAGGACGTGCGCGACGGCATCATCACCTACAAGATCGCCGCCCATGCGGCCGATCTCGCCAAGGGCTTCCCCGGCGCGCAGCTGCAGGACAATGCCCTGTCCAAGGCGCGCTTCGAGTTCCGCTGGGAGGACCAGTTCAACCTCGCACTGGACCCGGAGCGTGCGCGCGAATTCCACGACGAGACCCTGCCCAAGGACGCGCACAAGGTCGCCCACTTCTGCTCCATGTGCGGCCCCAACTTCTGCTCGATGAAGATCACCCAGGACGTACGCGACTATGCCGCGGCCCAGGGCATCTCCGAACAGGAGGCCCTGGAAAAGGGCATGCAGGAGAAGGCGGTGGAATTCGTCGAGAAGGGCGCGAAGATCTACCGCGAGGTGTGAGCCACCGATCCCCCCACCGCGTCCGCATCGCCGTACCGGGGCATCGTCGGGCGCCCCTGCCGGCGTGTACTGGCGGCTTGACGCCGCGGGGCCGCTTCGGTAGGAAGAATGTCCATTGTCCGTCGGGTTTTCCGACGCGGGCAATCACTCACGGCCGAGGTCCTTCCATGTTGCGAATCCGAACCCTCCCGGTGCTGTTTCTCGTGCTGGCCGTCGCCGGTGCGGGCTCCGTGGCGCTGGCCTTCGAGCGCGGCGATCCCGGGGACGTGGCCGTGCGCTCGGCCGAGTTGCGCGAGGCACCCGGTCATCTGAGCGCGATCCGCGGCCACCTCGATTACGGCACCCGAGTCGAGGTCAGGGACCATAGCCAGGGGTTTCTTCGGGTGCGCAGCGAGGCCGGCGAGGAGGGTTGGCTGCACCCGTCCGCGCTGAGCCGGGATCCGGTGATCCTGACGGAGGACGGAGACGATGTTGAACGGGACGCGGACCGCGACGAGATCGCGCTGGCCGGGCGCGGCTTCAACGAGGAGGTGGAAGAGCGCTATCGCAGTGAGCGCGGCCTGTCCTTTGCCCCGGTCGACCGGATGGAAGCCGGGGGAGCGGATCCCGAGGATCTGAGGGCATTCATCGAGCAGGGCGAGCTGCATCTGCCGGGGGGTGAGTGATGCGAGTCTGCAACGGATCATGCCTGCTGCTGCCGGTGTTTCTGGTACTGTCGCTGTCGCTGCTGGCGGGTTGTCGCGGGGTTGCTTCGGTAGGTGCCGAGCTGGGGACCCGGACCGGCGTGCTGGATGCGCGGCAGGCCGAAAGCCTGCGCCAGACCGGTGAGCTGGCGGAGCGCAGCATGGAGGATTTCACCCCGGAGCAGGAATATTTCATCGGCCGCGCCGTGGCGGCCCGGGTGCTGGAGGACTACGCGGTCCTTGATGATCCTGCGGCACAGGCGTACCTGAACAACCTGGGCGGGGTCCTGGCCCTGCACTCGGAGCGCCCGAGCCTCTACCAGGGGTATTCCTTCCGCCTGCTGGATTCCGACGAGCTTAATGCCTTCGCCACCCCGGGCGGGCATATCTTCATCACCCGCGGCATGGCCCGGCTGGCGCAGACCGAGGACGAACTGGCGGCCATCCTCGCGCACGAGATCGCGCATGTGCAGGAGCGCCACGGCCTGCAGGCGATCCGCAGCTCGCGCGTGACCGCGGCGCTCACCAGTGCGGCGCTGACCGGGGCGCAGCTGGCGGGGGACGATGATCTGCGCGAGCTGACGGACATCTTCGAGGATTCCATCGATGACATCACCCGGACCCTGTTCGTGAACGGCTATTCGCGCGAGTTCGAGCGCGAGGCGGACGACGGGGCGGTGGCCATCCTCGAGCGCACCGGCTATCGCCCCGAGGCGCTGAGCCGCGTACTGGAGCGCATGGATGACGAATGGGATCCGCAGGGTCCCGGCTTCGCCCGCACCCATCCATCGCCCTCCAGTCGCATCGCGGAGCTGGGGCTGGAGCCGGCGGACTCGCGCAGCGAGGCCCGGGCCGAACGGTTCTCGCGTTTCCGCGCGGCCCTCTGACCGCTTCCCCGGATGGCCGCAAACTCCCGCTCCGGAGGCCGTTTCCGGCGGGCCCTGATGATCGGGCTGCTGGCGGTCCTGCTGGCCCTGGTGGCGGAGCAGTCGGGCTGGCTCGACGGTCCGGAGCGGGCCGCCTACGACCTGCAGGCGCGTCTGCTGGCCGGGCTCATGGCTCCGGACGCGGAGGACGAGGTCGTGCTGATCCTGGTCGACGAGCAGAGCCTCGAGTGGGCGCTGGATACCCAGGGCCAGGGCTGGCCATGGCCGCGCGAGTACCCGGCGGTGATCGCCGATTTCGCCCGTCGTGCGGGGGCCGCCTCGCTGACCTTTGATGTCCTGTATACCGACGATTCCCGCTTCGGAGTGCATGATGATCGCCGGTTCGCACGGGCCGCCGCGGATTTTGGTCCGACGGTGTTCGCCGCGCTGTACGGCGAGGAGGCTGCCCGCCACGACCGGTTCCCGCAGGACGCGCCCGTGTCGTCCGCGACGGTGGAAGTGGAAGGGACCGGGGGCGACCCCTTCCCCGCGTTTTCCCGCGCGACCTTCCCGGTGACCGAGCTTGCGCAGTCGGCGGCGCGCATGGGCAACGTGCACATTACCCCGGATCCCGACGGGGTCTACCGCCGGCTCCCGCCGGTGACTCGCTTCGACGGGGAGCTGGTACCCGGGCTGGGGCTGGCGGCCTTTCTCGCGGGATCGGAGGAGCCGCCCGGTTTGCGGCTGGAGGACGACGGCCGGGCGCTGCGGGTGGGTGAACGGCATGTGCCGCTGGACCCGGATGGCCGCCTGATACTGCGCTTCGAGCGGCCGGGCGCGGAACGTACCCGGCTGCGGGCGGCCGCGGTCATCCAGAGCGAACTGCGGCTGGCGGCCGACCCCGAGGCCGACTCCGGCACCGACACGCCGGTCGACCCTGCAGAACTCGAAGGGCGGCATGTGATGGTGGGGCTGTCGGCGGCCGGGCTGTTCGACCTGCGACCGCTGCCGCTGGATCCGCGTGCGCCCGGCGTGGAGTTCCACGCGACCATGCTGGAGAATCTGACCACGGGGAATTTCATGCGCGAGGTCGACGCCACCCGGGCGCTGGTGCTGGTCGGTCTGCTGGCCTTTCTGCCGGCGTTCCTCGCCGGGCTGGGGCGCAGCAGTGCGAGTACGGCCCTGGCCATTGCATTTGCCCTGGTGGCGCCGGTGCTGCTGTCCGGCTTTGCGCATGCCGGCGGGGTCTGGCTGCCGCTGGCCGTGCCGCTGGTGGCCGGGCTGACGGGGACCGTGGGGGCCGCGGTCTACAACTATGCCCGCGAGGGCCGTGAACGGCGCTTCATCAAGGCGGCCTTCGCGCAGTATCTCAGCCCGCAGGTGATCGAACGCCTGCTGGAGGAGCCCGACCGCCTGAAACTGGGGGGCGAGCGCCGCGAACTCACCATCTTCTTCAGTGATCTGGAGGGCTTCACCAGCCTCAGCGAGCGGCTGTCACCGGATGATCTCACGCGGCTGCTCAACGAGTACCTGACGGAGATGACCGACATCCTCACGGCCTGTGGAGCCACCATCGACAAGTACGAGGGCGATGCGATCATCGCCTTCTGGAACGCGCCGGTGGATGTCCCCGACCATCCGCGCCGGGCGGTGGAGGCGGCGCTCGAATGTCAGCGCCGACTGGCGGCCATGGCGCCGCGCCTGCGCGGGCGGGCCGGACGCGATCTCGCGATGCGCATCGGCGTGAACACCGGCGAGGCGGTGGTCGGCAACATGGGGTCGCGTACCCGTTTCGACTACACCATGCTCGGCGACGCGGTCAATCTGGCCGCGCGGCTCGAGGGGGCCAACAAGGTCTTCGGCACGTACACCCTGATCGCGGAAAGCACCGTACGGAAGCTCCCCGAAACGCTGTATTGCCGCGAGCTGGGCGAGATCCGCGTGGTCGGACGGGCGCGCCCGGTGCGGGTCTACGAACCGGTCGCGCGGCTGGCCCTGGATGCGGCTCCCGAACGCTACGAGGTCTTCGCCCGGGCGCTGCAGACGCTGCGCGAGGGTCGGGTGGAGGAGGCGCGAGCGCTGTTCGCGAGCATTGCCGACCGGGACCCGCCCGCGGCACGCTACGTCGAACGCTGCACGCGATTGCTGGAACGGGGCGAGGCCGGCGACGGCGTCTGGGAACTCGACGCGAAGTAGCTGCGCCGCGTTCAGAGCCCCTGGCGCAGGGTACCCAGGAGCTGGTTCAGGCTCGCGTCGATGTCCATCTCGACGATCGTGGTGATGGATACAAAGTTCTGCATGGCATTGATGTTGGCGTCGCGCCGCGACGCCAGGCGTACCCGCTCCATCAGGGCACGGTTGACCGTGTTCAGCTCCCGGTGCAGTTCCTGCAGGCCTTCCATGTCCCAGTCGGGCGGTGCCTCGCCCTCCCGGCGGTCGAGGTACTGACGGACCAGATACGTCCCCGCCATGCGGTACAGCGTTTCTTCGAGGGTGGCGAACGGCAGGTGGAATTCCGCCAGAGGGCGCAGCCGCGACAGGATCGGGCAGGCGCCCGAGGCCATGATCAGCCCGAACAGCGAGCGCAGGAATTCCTGTACGTCGCATTCCTTCAGATAGCTGCGTACGGGGGTGTCCACGCGGCCCCGGATGCGTTCCACCGACGGGCTGTCGGCGAAATGCCGGGCGATATCGGCGAACTCGATGGCCGCCGGGCAGTATTCCACGGTGCGCGCATCCAGCGGACAGTTTTCGCACTGTCGGCATTCCAGGCGGGTCCAGTCCGGATGGGCCTCGTCGTTGTGGCGCGCCGGGTCCCGCGAGCGGTGGATATCCACCCGATAGCACCACTCGCTGCCGTCACTGCGTTCCAGGCGATAGATGATTTCGCTCATCGCTTTCTCTTCCCGCCGCTTTCATCGTGTTTTTGTGAAGCCTATCACGCCGCGCCGGGCCTGCCGCTCCCGGCTTCCGCGGTTTCTTTTTCACGGAGTTTCTGATCCTGGCTAACGCCTGGCTCACGCTTCGGGGGTGTAATCCCGCACGGAGCATGCCAGCATTAGCACCCGGTCCGGATCAGGGAATGGTTCCGGACGGGCCATATGGATATCCAGAGGGATGCTTCAATGCGCTTCGGAGTTGCCAGTCGCCTGCGTGGCGGCCTGATCGGGCTCGCACTCGTCACGGTCGTTGCGAGTATCGTTTCCCTCGTTTCCTTCGAACGCTTCGCGAGCAGTTTCGACGAACTGGCGGCGGAACAGGTGCCGGTACTCATGGGGACCGGCAACCTGGTCCAGCGCAGCGAGGCGATCGTCTCCACGTCGGTCGGCCTGCTCACGGCCGGAGATACGGCCGAGCGGGCTTCCGGTTTTGCCGAAATCGAGCGTTACAACGCCGATATCGGTGCCCTTCTGGAACAGATGCCGCGCAACCAGGTGGACCCGGCAACCCTCGAGGAACTCGATTTCCTGCGCGAAGACATGATGGGCTCGGTGCGTGCCCTGGAGGCGGTCATGGAGGAACATGCCGCTCACGAGGAGCGCACGCGGTCGGTACTGGCCGATCTGCGCGAGGCGCGCAGCGGGCTGGGCCGTCTGCGCGATGACCCGGATTATCCGGCGAGCTGGCTGGGACGCGCCGGCATGGTGATCATGAGTCTGGCCATGGCCGCGACGGTGGACTCGCGTGAAGACCTGGCCCCGCTGCGCCAACAGGCCAGGGACCGCGTCGAGATCCTCGTCCGCGCGACGGAAGACCTGCCGCCGGCACTGCGCCCGCAGGCCCGGCAGCTGACCGCGGATCTGCGCCGGCTCGTCCACGGCGACACGGGACTGCTGGCCACGCGCGAAGGCCAGCTGCGTCAGGCGGAGGCGGTGCAGGCCGAGCTCGGTACGGTCCGCGCCCGCGCCGGCCGTCTGGTCAGCGAGCTGTCGATACTCACCTTCGAGCTGGAAACCAGCGTGATCACGCGGCAGGAGGAGGTGCAGGAGCTCTCGGATCAGCGCATGACGGTGCTGGCCGCCACCATGGCCGTCGGCCTCCTGCTGGCAGGGATGATCATCCATTACGTTAACCGTCGGGTCGTCCGCCGGCTGCAGTCCCTGCACCACGGCATGAACGGATGTGTCGGGGGCGAAAACACCTCGGTTCCGGTCGAGGGCAACGACGAGATCGGCGACATTGGACGGGCCGCGAACTACTTCATCGATTCGGTGCGCCGACGCGAGGAGATGCTGGAGAAGCTGTTCGATGCCACACCCCTCCCGCTGGTGCTGTGCGAACCGGCCATGGGGGTCATCGAGCGCCACAATCGGCGCCTGACCGATCTGTTCGGGCCTGATATCGAGAATGTCGGGATGCTGTTCGAAAGCGCTCGGGACTGGGAAGAGCTGAGGGAGAACCTGGCCGGCGGGGCCTTCCTGGATCATCACGAGCTGCAGCTGCGGCGGGCCGACGGCAGCCCGTTCTGGGCCCTGATCTCCGCACGCCGGATCACCCTGGGCGAGCGTGAACTCCTGCTGCTCAGTGCGCTGGACATCTCGGCCCGCAAGCAGGCCGAAGCCGCGATGCGCGAGGCCAAGGAGCGCGCCGAGGACGCCACGCGGGCGAAGTCCGAATTCCTGGCCAACATGAGCCATGAACTGCGCACTCCCCTTAATGCCATCATCGGCTACAGCGACATGCTCCTCGAGGAAGCCGAGGACATGGGCTTCAGCGACTTCGATGATGACCTCGACAAGATCCGCTCCGCGGGGCGCCACCTGCTGATGCTTATCAACGACATCCTCGATATTTCCAAGATCGAGGCGGGCCGCATGCAGCTGTACCTGGAGGACCAGGAAGTCAGCCAGATCGCCTCCGAGGTCGAGGCGATGGTCACGCCGCTGGTGGGCAAGAACGGGAACCGGCTGGTCGTCGAGGGTGCCGAGGGGGCCGGCACCATGCATACCGATGTCACCAAGCTGCGGCAGTGCCTGTTCAACCTGCTCTCCAACGCCGCCAAGTTCACCGAGAACGGGGAGGTCCGCCTGGAGATCGAGACGTACCCGGACGACTCGGACCCCGAGGCCGACCGGTTGTGTTTTCACGTGAGCGACACCGGGATCGGCCTCAGCGAGGATCAGATGGCCCGGCTGTTCCGTTCGTTTTCCCAGGCCGATGCCTCCACCACCCGCAAGTACGGGGGCACCGGTCTGGGGCTCGCCATCACCCGTCACTTCGCCCGGATGATGGGCGGCGACGTCACCGTCAGCAGCGAGCCGGGTGCGGGATCCACCTTCACCGTGGAACTGCCGCGCGTTTCCAGCGAGTCGACGCCGGAGCCGAGCGAGGGCACCGGCACCCTCCTGCTGTTCGATCAGGACGAGAACCTCTACCGCATGATCGGTGGCGGGCTGGAGGAGGAAGGCTACTCGGTGGTGTTCGCCAGCACCGTGGACGAGGCGCTGAAAAAGGTCGAGGAGGTGCACCCGGACCTGATCGCGGTGGGCTGCCAGATGGAGCAGGGCAACGGCTGGACACTGGTGACCACGCTCAAGCAGATGCCCGGGGCTTCCGAGATCCCGCTGATCATGGTGGGTCAGCGCGAGGACGGCGACTCCGCCCATGCACTGCCCCTGGGCAACGTGGTCACAAAGCCGGTGGATACGCGTCACTTGATGCAGATCATCAACCGTCATGGCAAACCGGGCGATGGTGACCACGTTCTGGTTGTGGATGACGACCCCGACGCCCGGGCCGTCCTGGAACGGCTCCTGGACCGCGAAGGGATCGCGACCGCACCGGCGGGGGATGGCATCGAGGCGCTGGGGTCCATGGGGAAAAAACGCCCCTCGATGCTCCTGCTGGATCTGATGATGCCGAACCTGGACGGCTTCGGCGTCCTCGAGGCCATGCAGGGGGACCCCGAGCTGCGTGATGTGCCGGTGGTCGTCATCACCGCCAAGGACCTGGAGCCGGACGAGGCGCGTCAGCTTCAGGAACGAACGCTCCGGGTCCTGCGCAAGGGGCAGTACGACCGGCGGACCCTGCTGGAGATGATCAAGAACCGGCTGGCCCGCGAGCAGGCTCCCGCCGGTGCGGCCGTCGCCGAAACCGAAACCGAAACCGCCGGAACCGACGCATGAAGACTCGCTCTCGGGAGGTCACGTGGCAGCAAGAGACGCGCGCAGAAGGCGCCTGACACTGACGGCCGCCGCCTGTTGCTGCGGCGTGATACTGGCACTCGGATATCCGGCCCTTGCTGTCGCCGATCCCGAACGGGACCTGCGCGTGGCCACCCGAGCCCTGAGCTTCCTGGACCATCGACCCAGGGGTGACATGCCCGTAGCCGTGGTTTACGCCGCCGGCGATTCCGCTTCCGAGGCTCATGCGCGTCGCATGGCCGATGCCATGGGCGGCGGTGGTCCGCAGGGACGGATCCGTCTCGTGCCGACCCTGATGGCGGCCGACGAGCTGGGGGCCCTGGACCGCCAGGAAGCCGTCCTGCTGGCCGACGGACTCGCCGGAGACCAGGCCACGGATGTTTACAGTGCGGCGAGCCGTCGCGGCCTGATCACCATCGCTTCGGACATGGCATGCGTGGATGCGGGCTATTGCGTGATGGCGGTGGCGAGCCAGCCGCGGGTCCAGATCGTGGTCAGCCGCGAGGCGGCCCGGGAAAGCGATGTGGGCTTTGCATCCTCCTTCCGCATGATGATCACCGAACGATGATGGCCGCCGTTATGAACCTTAATCCCCTGCCTTCCGGTTTCGACTTTCGCGTTCGCCCGCTCGCCGTTGGCGTTGCCCTGCTGTCTGCGGGAATGGTCCCCGCGCCGGCGCTGGCCCAGGCCATCGACTACGGTGCGCTGGAAGATCTGTTCCAGGAGCCGGTGACCACCAGCGCGACCGGCTCCCCTCAGCGCAGCACCGAGGTGCCGGCGGACATGGAGATCATCTCCGCCGAAGATATCCGCCGTTCCGGCGCGACCGATATCCCGGAACTGCTGCGCCAGGTCCAGGGGGTGGATGTCTGGCGGCACAGCTTCGCCGCGGTAGACGCCACCGTGCGCGGGTATAACCGCCCGTATTCCCAGCGCCTGCTGGTGCTGATCAACGGTCGCCAGGTTTACAAGGACTACTGCGGCTATACCAGCTGGGGCGCACTGCCGGTCAATCTCTCCGAGATCCGTCAGATCGAGGTGGTCAAGGGCCCCAACGCGGCGCTGTTCGGTTTCAACGCGGTCGGCGGCGTGGTCAACATCATCACCTACAGCCCGCTCTATGACGATCACAACAACGTGACCGTGCGCGCCGGCAATCACGGGTATCAGGAGGTTTCGCTCACGCACACGGCGCAATTCGGGGACGTCGGCGGGGCCCGGGTCTCGCTGGGCGGCTACGGTGCCGACGAGTTCGACACCGATGCGCACCCGGTGGACGAACCCTTTCGGCTCGATCGTTCGCGCCGCCGGCACGCGGCCGTCGATACCCTCTTCCAGGTCAGTGATCGGACCCAGGTGGGCATCGAAGCCACTACCGTTCGTACGGACCAGACCAACCTGCTGCCGTTCTATGGTCTGACCCAGGCGAAGTACGACAACCAGTCGCTGCGGGTCAACCTGGGAGCCGACACCGACTTCGGCCTGATCGAGGCGACGGCCTATCAGAACGTCACCCACGTGGACATGAACAATGCGTTCATCGGCGACACCCAGATCGACAACCGCATTACCGTTGCGCGCGTCCAGAACCTGATCAAGCCCGCCAGCGATCACACCTTTCGCATGACCGGCGAGTTCCGCCGCAACGTCCTCTACAGCCTGCCGTTCGAGGGCGGCAAGGTGAGTTACGACGTCTGGGCTGCGGGCGGCATGTGGGACTGGCAGATGACCCCGCGCCTGACCCTGAACAATGCCGTGCGCTACGACCGACTGAGTTCGGGACGCAGTGGCAGGCTGCCCGATACCTGGCTGTACGAGCAGGATGACTACGACGTTACGCTCAACGAGGTCAGCTGGAACAGCGGTCTGGTCTTCCGCGCCACGGACAACGACACCTTCCGTCTGCTGGCGGGCAGCGGGGTCCAGCTGCCGTCGATGATCGAGGGGAGCTTCATGTTCCTGCTCGATCCCAACGATTACGGCATCACCCAGATGGGCAACCTCGCCGGGGGTGCCGGCAGCCCCGAGGTGGAGCCCACCCGTGTCACCAATGTGGCGCTGACCTGGGATCGGGAAATCCCGCAATGGGATGCCAGCCTCAAGACCTCGGTCTTTCACACCCGCAACAAGGACCTCAAGAGCGTCCCGGGGATTTACCCCGACACAATGGTCGATCAGGTCCCCTACGTGATGTTCACCAACGTGGGCGATTCCTCCGCCAGCGGCTTCGAGGTCGGTCTGAGCCGGACCACGCGCAACTGGATCATGGAGGGTAGCTACGCATACCTGCGCGTCAACGATGACCTCGACGATTCCGTCTACGGGCCGGACGGGAGCCCGGTCAAGGCCATCGACTACGAGGACAGCAGCTCGCGGCACAAGATCAACGCCCGTCTGGGTTACGCTACCGGCCCGTGGGAATTCGATCTCTACGGCAACTACGTCAGCGGATACTCCCTGCTGGAAAGCGGTGGAAGCCCGTTCGAGATGCGTGAAGTGGATGTTCCGAGCTACACCCTGTTCAGCGGGCGGATCGGGTACCAGTTCACCGACAACGCTTCGCTTGCACTGTCGGCGCAGGGCTTCAACACTTCCAGCCACCGCGAAAGCGCCGCGCCCGAAGTCGAGCGCCGCGTGCAGATGACCCTGTCGGTCAATTACTGAGAGCGAGAGCAGCCATGGGCAACCGGATCCTTCTGGTCGAAGACAACGAGATGAACCGCGACATGCTGTCGCGGCGCCTGACCCGCAAGGGCTTCGAGGTGACCACTGCCGAGGATGGTGCGACGGGGGTGCAGCTGGCGCGGGACGAACGCCCCGATCTGATCCTGATGGACATGAGCCTGCCGGTGATGGATGGCTGGGAAGCCAGCCGGACGCTCAAGGGGGAGGCGGATACGGCCGTCATCCCGATCATCGCCCTCACGGCGCATGCGATGACGGGTGATCGCGAGAAGGCCCTCGAGGCGGGATGCGATGACTTCGACACCAAACCGGTGGAGATGCCGCGGTTGCTGGAAAAGATCCATGCATACCTGGATGGCGCCGGAGCCTCCGCATGAGCACGGGTGTCGGGCCGGACGTCCGCCAGGCCTCCAGCCACGCCGACGACCCGCACGAAGCGATTGCCGAGGTGGCCGCCGGACTCGATGCCGCCGACGCCTCGGTGGTCTTTCTCTTCTGTTCCGCGCGCTATGACCGCAACGCCCTGGGCCGGGCCATTGCCCGGGCGTTCGCTGGCCGCCCGGTGGTGGCCTGCACCACGGCCGGCGAGCTGAGCGGCTCCACGGGCTACGTGGCCGGCAGCGTGACCGGGGCTTCGATCCGCTCGCCGCGTCTGCGGGTGGCCACCCGCCTGATCGCGCCGCTGGACGATTTTGACGCGACCCGGTCCACGGAAACCGTTCAGACGCTGGTGGACGAGGTGGCCACGGACGGCCTTGACCCGGAACGCCAGTTCGCACTGCTGCTGATCGACGGCCTGTCCATGCAGGAGGAGGCGGTGGCCGCCACGCTGCATGGCAGTCTTCACGGAGTGGGGTTGTTCGGCGGTTCGGCGGGTGACGAAATGCACTTCGAGGGTACCGCGGTGTATCACGACGGGGCCTTCCACGAGGGCGCGGCGGTCGTTGCGATGTTCGATTCCGGCCATCCGTTCCATCTGTTCCGGTTTCAGCATTTCGAGCCCACCGACATCCGCATGGTCACGACCGCCGCCGATCCGGCGTCACGCAAGGTCCACGAAATCGACGGCATGCCCGCGGCCGAGGCCTACGCGCGTGCGGTGGGGGTGGATCCCGCCGAGCTGGACGGCCATGTGTTCGCGCGCCACCCGGTGATGCTGCGGGTCGGCGGGGAATGGTATGTGCGCTCCATTCAGCAGGCTCTCCCCGATGGCAGTCTCACCTTCTACTGCGCGATCGACGATGGTCTGGTGCTGGCGCTCGGGAGGGGAGTGGATCTGGCCCGGAGCATCCGCGAGAGCTTCGACCGGCTGCGCGACACCCATGGCGAGCCCCGCTTCCTGCTGGCCTGCGACTGCATCTTCCGGCGCCTGGAACTGACCGGCCTCGATGCCCTGGAGGCCGGTTCGGAGGCGCTGCGCGGCCTGCCGTTGATCGGATTCAATACCTACGGCGAGCAGTTCCGCGGACTGCACGTCAACCAGACCCTGACCGGGGTCATGCTGGGGAACGATGAAAGCTGATCAGGAACACCGCATCCGGGAGCTGGAAGCGGAGCTCGAGCGCAAGGACCGCATCATCGCCGCACTGATGCGCCGGGTGGAACGGGCGGTGGACGATGCGGGCGACAGCTTCTCGCTGTTCGAGCGCAACGCCGCTCTGGAATCCACTGCGCGCGAGCGCATGGTGCAGCTGGAACAGGCCAATCACCGGCTGACGGATTCGGAGGAACGGCTGCGCCGGGTCTTCGACAACGTCCAGGAGATCCTCTTCGAGACCGACGGGGAGCGCCGGATCGTGATGCTTAACCCGGCCTGGGAGCGCATTACGGGGATTCCCGCCGCCCGCTGTCTGGGCCGCGACTGGATCGAGATCCTGCATTCCGAGGACCGCGACAAGGGTCTGGCCCGCTGCGCGCCGTTCATGGAAGGCAGCACGGCGGACTGCACCGAGACCCTGCGCATCACCTGCGAGGACGGCAGCGTGCGCTGGATGGACGTGCGCATGGCACGGTCGACCGACCGCGACGGGAACACGGTGGGGACCATCGGCACCATGGCCGACGTGACCCGTCAGCACGAGGCGGTGGAACAGATCCGCCAGGCGCGGGAGGCCGCCGAGGCTGCCAATCAGGCCAAGAGCGCCTTCCTCGCCAACATGAGCCATGAATTGCGCACCCCGCTGAACGCCATCATCGGTTACGCCGAAATCCTCAGTGAGGAGGCCGGGGATGCGGGTGTCGGCGAGCTCGCCGGTGACGCGGACAAGATCATCAGCGCCGGTCGCCATCTGCTGTCCCTGATCAACGACATCCTCGACATCTCCAAGATCGAGGCCGGGCGCATGGATCTCTATCTCGAGGATTTCAGTCTGGCCCCCGAGATTGACCAGGTGCTCGCGACCGTACGCCCCCTGGTCGAGTCCCGTGGCAACGAGCTGCGGCTCGAGAACGGGACGCGACACGAAACCATTCATGCGGACCTGACCAAGCTGCGGCAGATCCTGTTCAACCTGCTGTCGAACGCCGCCAAGTTCACCGACCACGGCGAGATCCGCCTGACCGTGCGGGACGGCGAGGACGACGCGCTGGAATTCGAAATCCGGGATACCGGGATCGGAATTACCGAGGAACAGCTCGCGCGCCTGTTCCAGCCGTTCACCCAGGCCGATGCGTCCACCACGCGCAAGTACGGCGGTACGGGCCTCGGACTCTCCCTCAGCCGGCATTTCGCCCGGATGATGGGCGGTGACATCGAGGTCAGCAGCGAACCCGGTGAGGGCTCGACCTTCGTGGTGCGCCTGCCGCTGCAGGGTGAGGTACCCGGCGCCGGCCGGGATGCCTCCGGCTCCGCCGCGGTGGCACCACCGTCCGGGCGAAGCTGCCGCCCCGGGCATGTACTGGTGATCGACGACGATGCCAGCGTGCGCGACCTGATCCGGCGCAGCCTGGCCACGGAAGGCTACGAGGTGACGCTGGCCACCGGGGGCGAGGAAGGGCTGCGCCTGGCCCGCGAGCAGCGCCCGGACCTGATCACCCTGGACGTGATGATGCCCGCCATGGACGGCTGGGCGGTGATGACCGCGCTGAAAAACGACCCCGACACCCGCGACATCCCGGTCATCATGCTGAGCATGCTGCGCGACCGGGATATGGGGTTCATGCTGGGGGCGGCCGACTATGTCACCAAGCCCGTAGAACGGCATTACCTGCTCGAGGCCGTCGGTCGGCAGATGCCCCCGCCCTGCGCCTGGGGCGCAACCCCGGAGACCTGCGAACGATCGCCGGGCTGCGGCTGTACCTGCACGGTCCTGGTGGTCGAGGACGATGCCGAGACCCGCGAAATGATCCGTCGCCAGCTCGACTGCGAGGGCAGCCGGGTGATCGAGGCCGAGGACGGCCAGGCGGGGCTGCGCCGTCTCGAGGAACGGGACGGCCGGGTCGATCTCATTCTGCTCGACCTGATGCTCCCGGGCATGGATGGTTTCGCCTTTCTCGACCAGCTGCAGCGTCACGAGCGCTGGGGGGGGATTCCGGTGCTGGTGCTTACTGCCCGGGATCTTTCCGCCGCGGAACGCGGCCGGCTGCTGGAGCGGGTGGAGGACATCTTCCAGAAGGGGGCTGTCAGCCGTGAGGACCTGCTGGCGGCCATCCATTCCCACGTCGACCGCCATGCCTCCGCCAGCAACACGGATCACGGGCAATGAACGTGGCGAACACCAATATCCGTCATGACCTGCGCACGCCGGTGAACCACATCATCGGTTACGCCGAGATGGTCCAGGAAGACCTGGAGGATGCCGGCATCGATGGTGGTTCGGGGCAGCAGTTGAGCGCCCTGGTGCAGAAGGCCCACGAGCTCCTCGAGCAGGTCAATCGCATTCGCACTCCGGAGGAAGGCGGGCCGCCGCTGGAAGACCAGTTTGCCGAATGGACCGACGTGCTGTCCGATCTGACCCGGCTGCATTCCGATGTCCGCGCCGCAGTTCCGGAGGCCGGGGCCGGGAGCCTGCACGGAGATCTCGACAAGATCGGAGACGCCATCAACCATCTGGCCGATATGGTGCGTGCCGGCAGTCGTACGCGTCTTGCCGATCCCGATCCCGGCCCCGAGGCCTCCGGGCCCGGCGATGCCACGGGCGCTTCATCCGACGCCCCGCCCGGGGAAGCGCCGGAAGACGCGCCGCGGATCCTGGTGGTCGACGACAATCGTTCCAACCTCGAGATTCTCGCCCGGCGTCTGGAGCGCGAGGGGTATCGCGTGTCGGCGGTGACCAGCGGCTTCCACGCCCTGGCCCGGCTGGGTGATGAAACCTTCGACCTGATCCTGCTGGACGTGGTCATGCCGGACATGGATGGCCAGGAGGTGCTGGACCGGGTGCGCCGCAAGTACGGCCCGACCGAATTGCCAGTGATCATGGTCACCGGACTGTACAACAGCGACAGCATCGTCCAGGCCCTCAATGCCGGGGCCAATGACTACGTCACCAAACCGGTGGACTTCCCCGTGGCCCTGGCGCGCATCCGCACGCATCTCCAGCTGGGCGAGCTGGCGCGTGATCTGGCCGCGGCCAACGAGCGGCTGTTCCGGTATTCCTACATGGACGGTCTGACCGCGATCCCCAATCGGCGGCATTTCGACGAACACTATGCCCGCGAGTGGGATCGTGCCCGGCGGGAGTCGCTGCCCATTGCCGTGGTCCTGATGGACATCGACTACTTCAAGCCCTTCAACGACTACTACGGCCACGAGGCCGGCGACCGGGTCCTCAAGGAAGTGGGGCGCGCCCTGGACGCGACCCCGCGGCGCAGTTCCGATCTGGTCGCCCGCTACGGCGGCGAGGAATTCGTGGCGGTGCTCCCGGGTGCGGAACAGAGCGATGCCCGCGACTTCGCCGAGCGCCTGCGGGCGTCGGTGGAGGCCCTGGAGCTGGAACACAGCCAGTCCGGTGCTGCCGCGCATGTGACGCTGAGCGTGGGCGTCGCCGGGGAGCGGCCGGTCACGGGCGGTGACGAGGCGGACGACCGGCGCCGTCAGCTGCTCCTGCGCGCGGACGAGGCCCTGTACGAGGCGAAAGAAGGCGGGCGGAACCAGGTCCGCTGTGCGCCCGATCCGGCATAGGGGGGCAGGCGGGCCCCGGCTTGTGTCCCCCTGCAAACATGCAGGTAAGTTCGCGCGGTCCGGCTGCTACACTTCGGGAAGGCGTCGGCGGCTGCGGGCGACCTGCCACCGAGGGAGAGAAAAAGGGGAATCATGAACGAGACAACCAGTACGACCGGCGTGCGCGAACTCATCGAGCCGGTTTATCGCGGCAAGTTCTGGATGCAGCTGATCGGGGTCATGCTGATCCTGTCCGGGGTGCTCACGGCCCTGTCGATCATCGGCATCATCGTGGCCTGGATCCCGATCTGGGCCGGCGTGGTGCTGATGCAGGCAGCCGGCAGCTTCACCCGGGCCTACGAGCGCGATGACGAGCTGGAGGCGAAGAATGCCATGGGCCGGCTGCGAACCCACTTCACCATCATGGGCGTGCTCCTGCTGGTCTACATCCTGCTGATGGTGCTGGGTGTCCTGTTCGGCATCGGCGCGGGGATGATGGGCATGAGCGAGCTTCAGGGCATGTAATCCGGGCAGTCGGGCCGCCGGCCGCGGCCCATTGCCTTTTGCGGCCCGTCGTCATAGCTTCTCCGGTATGTCCATCGTCCAGACCGGAGGTTCGTGATGACCCGCTCGCCAGCCGTGCTGTTCGCCGTTTCGCTTGTGCTTCCCGTTCCCGCGCTGGCCGGGCCGGATGCCGGCGAAGCGGAAGCCGATGCCTTCACGCGTGCCTACGCGGATTCCTGTCTGAGCGGAGTGAGCGATCTGGAGGCACTGCGGGCCGAACAGGACGAGGACGATCTGCTGCGTCCGGAGGTGGCCGCGCCGTTTCTGGGCGGGCAGGAAGGCGACGCCTGGCGTCTGGAGTCAGAGGCCGGGCGTTTCGTGCTGGCCCTTCCCGACGGTGACACGTTCTGTGCGGTGCACGCGCGTCGCGCCGATGTCGAGCATGCGCACGAGGCGTTCGTGCGTCTGATCTCGGAGGCCCCGGACCCGATCGAAGCCCGCGAGGTTAGCGATGACACCCGCGAGGTGCCGGGGCGCGGCCCGACGCGAACCGTATCCTGGGAATGGGCGGTGCCCGAAGCCCCTCTCAAGCAGCTGTTCACCCTGACCCTGGCCCCGGCCGACGATGACGGCCGGGGCCAGCTGATGGGGTCGGCGGCCCTGGTGACCACCGACGACGACTGATCCGCTCCGGGGCCGTTGCTCACCCCGGGGCACACTGACAACACCCATCAAAGGAAGGGAGTCATTATGGCAAGTGGACTGGCGAAGGCCGGCGTGGCCGTCGGTGTCGTGGTACTGGGCGGAGCGGCCTGGGCGGGCGGTGATCGTCTGGTTCAGGCGCATGCGCAGGACAGCCTGCAGGAGGCGCTCGACCGCTTCGAGGCGGATGCCGCGGCGGTGGACGAGTTCGACGTGATCCGGCTCGCTTATGACCGGGATGCGGGGACGGTCGATTATCGCTTCCGCTATCGCCCGGAGTCCGACAACCCGCTGCACGAGCCGCTGGCGGAGCTTCAGGGCACGCCGGAGCCGAGCGTGAGTGCCAGTGGTCGCATGGAGGTCGAGGATTACGGCCTCGCCCGCTGGGTCAGCGGCCAGCCGTTCCGCGCGGCCGGCACGCTGCCGTGGGCCGAAGCCGTGGCGGCCGACCTGCCCGCACTGGAGCAGGATCACTGGGCCACGCTGGAGTTCGCCCATCGCCCCGGGGGCGACACCCGGATCCACCTGCAGGGCACCGGTTATGACGGCGATCTGCTGATGGCCGGCCAGCATCGCATCGGTGAGCTGTCCTGGGACGCCTGGGAGGCCTCCGCGCAGATCGCGGGCGAGGCCGGTCTGCAGGCGCTGCACGCCGAGCTGCCCCGGGCCTGGATCGGCGTGCCGGGCGAGATGGATCTGCGGATCGACGGCCTGCGCATGCGCGGCGACAACCTGGTCATCGTCGATTCGCTGCTGGTGGAGGGCGATTCCGAACTCGCGCTGGACGGGATCGAGGGTGAGTTCGACGACGAGTCTTTCCGCATGCGCGACCTGCGTCTGGCGGGGGTGACCCGCGAGACCGACGGTCGTTCGCGCAGTGACCTGAGTCTGGAGCTGGGCGAGACCCGGGCGGAAGGCCTGACCGGTCTGCAGCAGTTCCACGCCGAGCTGCATCTGGACCTCGATGCCGCCTCCGTCCGCGAGGCCGGGCGTCTGGGCCGCGAAGTCGAAGCCGGCCTGCATGCGCTGGAGGATGTGGACGCCCTGTATCAGCAGTGGCTGATGGATACCGCCTCGCACGGCGCCGCCCTGGAGCTGCGGGAACTGCGGGTGGTGGACGCCCGGGGCGATGCCCTGGACGGCAGCCTGACGCTGCGGGCCGGCGAGATCCCGCCAGCCGCCTGGCAGGGCCCGGGATTGCTGGAGTATCTGTCGGGTTCGTTGCAGGCGGGCGTGGACCGGGGGCTCATCCGTACCTCGGTGCGCGAGGACATGGCCCTGCGTGAGCCGCATCGGCCGGCGGCGGAGGTGGAGCGCGAGGCCGAGGAGATCGTGGCCATGCTGATGCAGGGCGCGCGCGAGTTCCCGCTGTTCACGGTGGAGGATGACCGGGTCCGGCTGGACGTCGAGGTCGCCGAGGGCATGATCGTGGTCGATGGCGAGCCGATGATGGCGGTCACCGACCTGATGATGCTGCTGCAGGGATAGCGATCAGGCGATCTGGTATTTCTTCATCCGGTAGAGCAGGGTGTCGCGGGTCAGCCCCAGCAGGCGGGCGGCCCGCGACCGGTTGCCCGCGGTCTGTTCCAGGGCCTGGCGGATCAGGTCCATCTCCAGGCGCTCCAGGCTGAGCCCTCCCGGCGGGATCACGAACGGCCCGCCGGCCTGGTCGTGCGGGGTCTGCAGCCAGGCATCGGGCAGATCGCCCGGGTTGATCTCGGCACCGCTCATGAAGATTACGCAGCGCTCGACCAGGTTCTTCAGCTCGCGCACGTTGCCGGGCCAGGGCCACTGGCCGAGCCAGCGCAGCAGTGCGGGCGTGAACCGCGGCGGTTCCACGCCGTGGTGTTCCGCCAGTGTGACGCGAAAGTGTTCGGCCAGGCGGCGCACGTCTCCCTGGCGGCTGCGCAGTGGCGGCATCTCCAGCGGCACCACCTGCAGGCGATAGTACAGGTCGGCGCGGAAACGCCCGTCGGCCACGCGCTGCTGCAGATCCTGGTGGGTCGCGGCGATCACGCGAACGTCGATCTGTTCCGCCTCGGCCGCGCCCAGCGGCTGGCATTCCCCGTTTTCCAGAAAGCGCAGCAGCTTGGCCTGGGCCCCGGCCGGGAGTTCGGCGATCTCGTCGAGCAGCAGCGTGCCGCCATGTGCCTGGCGCACCAGCCCCGGTTGATGGTCGTTCGCGCCGGTGAAGGCCCCGCGGCGGTGGCCGAACAGTTCGGATTCGACCAGCTCTTCGGGCAGGGCCGCGCAGTTCACCGTGATCAGCGGTCCGTCCGGGCGCCGACTGCGGGCATGGATGTGGCGCGCCAGGTGTTCCTTGCCGGTTCCGCTCTCGCCCAGCACCAGTACCGTGGCATCGGTGGCCGCTACCATGCTGGCCTGACGCAGCACGGCCTGCAGCTCGGGCGAGCTCCCAACGAAATGTTCGGCGGTATTTTCGGCTGATTCGACCAACATCTCCTCCCGGCCGCCAGGCGCTTGCGGCATGACTGCATAGCCTGCCCCAGAGTCCGTGCCCGGGCAAGGGACTCCGTACGCGTCCGGTTCGCAACTGCGGCGTTTCACCCCTCCGCTGTGGCAAATCCCGCACCGGTCCCGGGGGCTGCCGTGTGTGCGTGGCGGTTCCGGCCACCTCCGGTGGTGCTCCCAATGGTGCTTCGGGCGCCGCAGTCCGCCATTCCGGTTTCCCGATCCTTGTTGGTGCCCGTACCTGGCCCCTACCTGGCCCGGTGCTTGCTGGCGAGTCGGTCGCACGACACCAATGACAAGAACAAGGACGGAGAGAAATCATGAAGCATTTGCATGGATTCCGGTGCCGCTGGATCCCCCTGGCGATCGCCGGTGCCGCGGCCGCGCCCGTGGCGGCCGCAGGGCCTTCTGCGCCGCAGGCCGGGGATCCGGCGCGGCTGGCCCCGGTGGTGGTAACGGTTCCCGCCATGGAGGGGCCCGGGCGGGTCAGTACCGATCCGCGCCAGCCCCGGCTTCCGTTGCCGGCGCATGATGGCGGGGCGTATCTGGCCTCCATCCCCGGATTCGTGACCAGCCGCAAGGGCGGTACCAGTGGCGATCCGGCCCTGCGAGGCCTGGGAGGCTCGCGACTGTCGCTGCTGCTGGACGACGATCCGGTGCTGGGCGGCTGCGGCGGGCGCATGGACCCGCCCACGGCGTATGCCTATCCGCAGGCCTTTGACCGCATCGAGGTGAGCAAGGGTCCGCAGAGCGTGCGGCACGGTGCCGTGTCGGGCGGTACGGTGCGTTTCGAGCGGGACGCGCCGGTGTTCACGGAGGCCGGGGAGGTCACCGGATTCGCGGGCCTGACCGTCGGGCGTTTCGATCGCACCGACCTGGTGGCGGACGTGGCGACCGGGTCCTCAGCGGGCTATCTGCGTGCCATCGGCACCTTCTCGGATCAGGACGATTACCGCGACGGCGATGGCAACGAGGTCCACTCGCGGTATTCCCGCTGGAGTGGCACCGGGATCGCCGGCTGGCGCCCTGACGAGCAGACCCTCATTGAGTTCACGTATGACCGTTCCGACGCCGAGGCCGCTTACGACGACCGTGGCATGGACGGCGTGCGCTTCGACCGCACCGGCTACAGCCTTGCGCTTACCCGCGATGATCTCGCGCCCTGGTTCGAGACCCTGGAGGCGCGGGTCTTCCGCAACGAGATCGACCATGTCATGGACAACTACACCCTGCGGGAGCCTCCGGGCATGCCCATGGTCAGCTACCCCGAACGCATCACCGAAGGGGCGCGGGTGGCCGGGGATTTCCGGCTGCCGCGGGACATGGCCCTGCACGCCGGGTTCGATTACAGCCGCAACCGCCACAGCGGGAACCGCCTGATGGGGCCGGACGCCTTCGGGTGGCGCGATGTCGCCCGCGAGGATACCGCGCGATTCCGCGACGCAGGGGTGTTCGGCGAACTCGAGATCCCGCTGGATGCGCGGCGCCGCGTGGTGAGCGGCCTGCGGGTTGACCGGACCCGGGCCGAGGCGCAGCGCGACGGCTTTGGTGGCGCCAGCGACGGCGACCGCGAGCGCGCGACCGCCACCAGCGGTTTCCTGCGCTATGAACAGGAGCAGGCGCAGCGGCCGCTGGCCTGGCACGTCGGTGTCGGGCGTTCGGAGCGTGCGGCGGATTTCTGGGAGCGCCGGCGGGTGTTCGATCTGGATACCGAGGTCCTGACCCAGCTGGATGCGGGCATTGCCTGGAGCGGGCCGCGCCTGCGTGCCTCGCTGTCCGGTTTCTACGGCGAGTTCGATGACTACATCCTGGTGGCGCAGCCCGGGGATCGCACGCGCAACGTGGGCGCCCGGACCTGGGGCTTCGAAGCGGACGGCGCCTGGGAGATGACGTCGGCGTGGACCTTGAACGCGAGTGCCGCCTGGGTGCGTTCGGAGAACACCACGGACGACGTGCCCCTGGCGCAGACCCCGCCGGCGGAGGCGACGCTGGGCGCGGAGTATGCGTCCGGGATGCATTTCGGCGGGTTGCAGGTGCGCGGCGTGATGCGTCAGGACCGCATCCACGAGGATCACGGTACGATCTACAGCCTGGACACCGGAGAGACCTCGGGCTTTGCCACCGTCGCGCTGTACGGCGGGGTGGAGCTGTTCGGGAACTCGCAGCTGACCGTGGGCGTGGACAACCTGTTCGATCGCACCTACAGCGAGCATATCCAGCGCGGCAGTGCCGAACTGGGAGCGGCCACCCGGCCGGTCAACGAACCCGGGCGGACCGTCTGGGCCCAGTGGAACGTGGAATTCTGAGAGAGGGAGACATAAGCAATGACCAACATCTCGCAATATCAACGCCCCGGGCGGCTGGCCCTGGCCGGTGCCGTATTCCTGGCACTGGCTGCCACCGGCGTGACGGCCGGAGAACATGCGCATGGCGCGGACGAGACTTTCGCCTGCGACTGTCCGGAGGGCCTGGAAATCGTGTCCGAGCCCTGGGTGCGCATGATGCCGCCGGGCATGGGCTCGACCGCGGCGTATCTGACTCTTGCCAACCATACCGACGAGGACGTCGAGCTGGTCCGGGGCGAATCGCCGGTCGCCGGGGTCACCGAGCTGCACGACCACGTGCAGGATGACGCGGGCGTGATGCGCATGCGCGAGGTCGAGGCCATCACCATCCCGGCCGGCGGGAAGACCGCGCTGGAGCCGGGTGGCCTGCACGTGATGCTGATCGATCTGCATGAACCGCTGGAGCGGGATCAGCGTGTGTCGGTCACCCTGGAGACGGCCGAGGGCGAAACCGCGCGCTTCGACGCCACGGTGCGCGATGGTGGCGGGGCGCGCCATGGCCACGGGTCCGGCCACCACGGGCACTGAGGATTGATCCAGATCGTTGTGACCCTCCGGGGGGTGCGGGCATACTCCATCCCGTATGTCCATTCACGGGGGGAGCATGAACGAGCATTCCGAGGGACGGGGCGAGGGCCGCGACCGTAACGGCCCGCAGGGCACCATGCTGTTTCAGCGCGGCGAACTGCCCGAGGCCCCGCCGGAGCCCGCCGGCACCGAGGTCGAGGAGAGTGACCTGCCGGTGCTGGTGGGGGTCGCCGAGCCGTTCAAGCAGCAACGCCTGCTCATGCGCCCCGGCCGCCATTCGCTGGGGCGTCAGTCCGACAACGACATCGTCCTGCAGGAGCCGAGCGTGTCTTCCCAGCACGCCTGGGTCATCAACGAGGACGGCGAATGCCGGGTGATGAACCTGCTCTCCACCAATGGCACCTGGGTCAATGGCGAGCGGGTGCACGAGGCCACGCTCAGGGAGGGCGACCGCGTGCGCTTCGGCGGGGCCGAATTCGTGTTTCATCACCGGGATCATGCCGGGGCGGGTCTGCCTCTGGCCGGCCGCCGTCCGCGCTGGCGGGTCTGGCTGGCGGGCGGTGCCGCGGTGCTGGTGCTGGCGGTGCTGGTGCGGATCGGGCTGGAGGTCCTGGCCTGATCCATGCGCCGCTTCGGCCGGTATGAAGTTGGCGAGGAGCTGGGCCGCGGCGCGATGGCGACGGTCCATCAGGGGTATGACCCGCAGATCCGTCGGACCCTGGCCATCAAGATCCTGCATGACGACTACGCCTGCGATCCGGAATACCGCCAGCGCTTCCTGACCGAGGCCCGTGCCGCGGGTACCCTGACCCACCCGGGTATTGTCACGGTCTTCGACGTGGGCGAAGCCGAGGGCCGGCCGTTCATCGCCATGGAGCTGGTGGAGGGGCAGACGCTGGATGCCTACGCCGAACAGTTCCGTCCGCTGCTGCTGCGCAATTTTCTCAAGGTGGCGCAGCAGCTGGCCGAGGCGCTGGACTATGCTCACCGCCATGGCGTGATCCACCGGGACATCAAGCCGGAAAACATCCTCGTCACCAGTGCCACGGTCAACATCAAGGTGATGGATTTCGGCATTGCCGAGACCCTGTTCGATCCGGAGTGGCACGCGGATGACTATGCTGCATCGGCCGGCACGCCGCACTACATGGCCCCGGAACTGATCCGCGGTGGGGATGCCGACGGCCGCAGCGATCTCTGGTCGATGGGGGTGGTGCTCTACGAATTGATGACCGGGCACCGACCGTTCCTGGACGGTGACACCGGACGGGTCCTGCGGCGCGTGCTGGAAGAGCCGGTACCGGAACCACGCCCCATCATCCGCGACTGCCCCGAGGACCTGGTCGCGGTGGTGCGGCGGCTGCTGGAACACGATCCCTCCCGGCGTTATCAGTCGGCCGCGGAGCTGCTGGTGGATCTGCAGCGCATCGACGAGGAGCGCGCCGAGCGCGAGCGGGTCGGGGCCGGACGGCGGATCGTGCCCCTGCGCCTGCGCTGGACCGCCGTGATGGGGGCTCTGGTCGCGGTCACGCTGGCGGTGGGTGCCTTTCTGGTGCAGCAGAAACAGAACGAGGTGATGACCGACCTCGCTTTCGATTACGGTTCCACGCTCGCGGGCACCATCGCGGTGGAGAGCGCCGAGGACCTGCTGCTGGAGGATTCCATCGCGATGCAGGCGCGCCTGCGCGACATGCAGGCCAATCGCGAGATCGAACTGCTGTCCGTCAGCGACCGGCACGGACGTATCGTCGCCAGCTCCGACCCGGACGCGCCGGGCGAGCCGCGCAACGAGCCGCCGGCCGAGGATCTTCTGCTCTCGCGCGAGGGGCGCACGGTATGGTCCACCGCCGGTCCGGACGGTAACGACGTGTTCCTGTTCGAGGCGCCGGTGCGGTTCCAGGATTTCGAACTGGGGCATCTGCAGGTCGCGCTCAGTACCTCTTCGCTGCAGGAAGCGGGGCGCACCACCATGATGGCGCTGCTCATGCTGACGGTGGTGACCGTGCTGGCGGTGCTGCTGGGCGTCTATGTCTTTGCCCGGCGCCTGCAGGTGCCGATGGAGACCCTGCGCGGCGCGCTGGACCAGATCGCCCAGGGGCGGCTGGATACCCGCATCCGGGTGCGGCGGCGGGACGACTTCGAACGGGTCTTCTCCGCCTGCAACGCCATGGCGGATTCGCTGGAAGCGCGGGTCAAGCGGGCGGCCGCGGACCCGGCGCCGTCGGGGCACAAGGACGATACCTCCGCCACGCGGACCATGCCAGTGGCTCCACCGGAACGGCCGCCCGGTGCGGACCCGGGCAGCGACGAACGCGGCGGATAGTCCGCCGCGGTCCGGCCGCCGGCCGGTTACTCCATGTTCTCCAGGCGCCGCTGCAGCTCGCGGGCGCGCAGGCGATAGCCTTCCGCTGCGTCGAAGTCGGGATCGAGCTCGAGCGCGGCATCCCACAGCTCAATGGCCCGGTCGAGTTCCTGATTGCGGTAGTGGACGATCGCGGCGGAGTGCAGGGTCTCCGCTTCCGCGCGCCGCAGACGCGCCAGTTCGGTTCGTGCCGGTTCGCGCCCGGGTTCCGCCTCCAGCGCGCGTTCCAGCCAGTCCCTGGCCGCGTCCGCGTCGTCCCGGTCTCGCGCATCCAGGCCGCGCTGTTCGTAATGGGCCGCCGCGGCCTCCCGTTCCAGCGGGTCGAGCCAGTCGTCCCAGGCCTCATCGGGGGCGGCCTCACGGGCGGCCCGTGCGGTCTCGTAGGCCGCTTCGTGACGCCCGGCGTCGAGGTCGGCGCGGATGGTCATGCGGTAGGACTCCCCATGTTCGCGGGAGCCGTCTTCCGCGCCCGCACCCAGGGCCTGCAGCTGCTCGTCGAGATCGGGGGTGACACCAGGCTCGCCGGCGTCCTGGGGGTCGGCGGGCGGGGGAACCCGCAGCTGCTGACCGACGGTCAGGTGTTCCGGCCGCCGGATGTCGTTGAGCCGCGCCAGGATCACGAACTGCGTGGCGTCACCGGTGTAGCGCCTGGCGATCAGACCCAGGGTCTCCCCCGCCTCCACGGTATGCCGCGTCTCGCCGTCGGCGAGCAGCGTTTCCGGGTCTTCCGTGAGCTGACGCTGCAGCGAGCGCGCGGTGGGGTCCTCGGGGCGGGATTCCCGGAACCGCTCCAGCATGGTCTCCGCCCGGTCCCATTCGCCCGCCTGCAGCCGGCTCAGGATAGCAGCAAGGGTCGGCGGTGAGGCATGTTTTTCGTCCGACCGGGCCGCTTCCCGCGGTTCATCCGTCGCTTGCGGGTCCTGGGTCGGTTCCGGGTCTGCGTCCGGTTCCTGTTCCAGCATTGCACAGCCGCCCGTCAGGGACAGCAGGGACAACAGCAACAGCGAGCGGACGAAACGGGAGGGGGCCATCGGACGATCCATTATGTGAACTGCTTCACTGTTTATACAGTATACGGGTTCCGTGATTTCCGTTCATCCGCCGCCGACCGGCCAGAACAGGATCGCCAGCACCGCCAGCAGGATGATCCCGCCCAGCAGCGTCGATGGCACCAGCGACCCGCCCCGGTGGCGCAGGCGATCGAAGCCCCGGGGGGCGCCGCTGCGCCAGGCGGCCACGGCGATGTTGTCGCCGCGTGGGCCCCCGCGCCTGGCGGCTACCCGCACCGCCTCGTCGAGCCCGCCGGACAGGTCATCGGACACCAGCAGGCCCGCCATCTCTGTCGACTCGATCTGTTCCCAGAAGCCGTCGGTGCACAGCAGGAACGCGGAGTCCGGATGGCGTTTCGCGTGTCCGTGGTCCAGGCGCAGGCCTCCGGGCATGCCCAGCGCCGCGAGCAGGTGGTTCTGATCCGGGTGGGTGGCCATTTCCTGTTCGCGGATCATCCCGGCCTCGAACAGCTCCTGCACCCGCGAGTGGTCGCGGGTGCGTTCGATCAGGCGCGTGCCACGGAAATGCAGCAGGCGGCTGTCGCCGCAGTGCACCCACCACGCACCGGACTCATCCACGAACAGCACCACCAGGGTGGTCCCGGGCGGGGCGGTGTCGTCGGTGATTTCCGCGCGCAGGGCGTCGTGGGCCGCGCGGGCGACGGTTTCCAGCCAGCGGGCCGGACGCGTGGGCGTGCTGTTGCACTGCTCCCAGTGCGCCTCGATGGTGGCGATGGCGGTATGCGAGGCCCAGGCCCCGGCCGCGTGGCCGCCCATGCCGTCGGCGACGGCCAGCAGCGCGCGGCGACCGTCGTCGGAGACCCGGACGGTGACGGCATCCTGCTGTTCGGGGCGCGCCCCGATGTCGCTGGCGGAGGCGGTTTCCATGTCGAGTCCGGCGGGAGGGATGAAGACCCTGCCATGATGCCGGTTTCGGGGATTGCGGGACACCCCCGGGCGGGAGAGTACGAAACGGGTGAAACGGCCCCGGTGGCATCCGGGGCCGCGGAGGATCCGGACGGATCCGGGTGGGGTCAGTCGCTGCGGTGGATCTTGTCGGCGTTCATCTCGCGGCTCCACGGCAGGCCGGAGTTCTGCCAGCCGTTCTTCAGGCGGAAGCCGGCGCGTTCGCCTTCGCTGATGGCGTCGCCCTGGAAGCCGTTGACCACGTAACGGGCGTTGGGAAAGCCGTTCTCGCGCAGGAATGCCGCGCTGGGCTCTCCGCGTTCGCTGCCGGAGCGGCACATGGTGATGATCGTGGTGTCACGGTCCAGGCCGCGCTCGTCCAGCGCCGCGTCGATCTGGTCGACGAAGTCGGGGTTACGCGAGGGGTTGAAGCGGTTCTTCTCGTCATCCCAGTCGTGGCGGTCCACCAGCAGGAAGGGGATGTTGAGATCGACCTCGTCGGTGAAGCCCACGAACATGATCTCGACCGGGTCGCGGACATCGATGAACAGGATGTCATCGCCGTCTTCCTGCACCAGGTTGTAGGTCGCCTGCGGCGAGATCCCGAATTCGTGGACGTCGTCGGCCACGGCGGTGGCGGGCAGGGCGAGGGCCAGGCCCAGAGTCAGGGCGGCGAGGGTACGCTGCATGCTTCTCTCCAGTGTTTATTAGGGAATACTAATATACATGCAGCGCCGTGACCCCGGGAAAATGACCCGGCCCCCGAGGGGGTATGAGGCCGGGGCGGATCAGCCGGTCGCCCCCAGCCAGAATTCGATGGAACGCCCGAGGAATTCCTCGGAGGTCATGTAGTGCGAGCCGTCGCAGGAGAAGGTCAGGCTGACCATGCCGTTGAACAGGTTGAGCGACGCGGAACGCAGATACACGGTGTCGTCGGCGAAACGCAGGGTCCGCAGGCCGTCCAGCACCCGGCCGATGTCCCGTTGCGGGATCAGTGCCTCCTCCGGGTAGGGCTCGTGGGGGAAGGCCAGGCAGACATCCGGGTCGGCCAGCGACTCGTGGGTCAGGATGCGGTAGCGGTACGGATCCTCGGTGGTCCACAGGGTCGCGCGCGAGCTGGAGAAGTGGAACACGCCCTGGAACACGCCGCGTTCGGTGAACAGCTCCTCCAGGATGGCCAGCGCGGTGTCCATGTTGCGGTCCATCAGGCTTTCGGTGCGGCTCTGCTGGAACAGCGTGCCGCGGATCGACGGGTCGCCCTTGATCTGACGCCACTCGCTGGATTCCTCGTACAGGTCCTCCGACAGGTCCGGCAGGTTGCGCAGGTCGAAGTCCGCGCCGAGGAAACCCAGGGCCCGGCCGTTGTCGTCGCGGACGAGCTGCAGGGCGGTCAGCGACGGGCGCCGCCCCAGCAGGCTGATATAGGCCTCGGACAGCAGGAAACCATCGGCCGGCACGGCCTCCTTCATGTATGGCCGCTGCGAGCGGTCGCGGCCGAAGTGCTCGGGCAGCACGCCGCTGCGGGAGATGTTGTCGGACAGCTGGATCCCGCGGGTGTTGAGCGCGTACATGAATGTGGCCTCGGGGATCCGCCGGATCCCGTCCTCCAGGATCGAGTCCAGTTCTTCGCGCCGGGGCCAGGCCGGCACCAGGCGCGCCGCGATCCCGCTCAGCGGCTCATGCAGCCGCTCTTCCAGGTACTCCCGCTGGTGCTCGATGGCCTGTTTCAGTTCGTTCATGGTGCGTTTCCGATTCCTTTTGGTGCGCGCGCATTATCCCCGAACCGGGTTTTCACTGTCGTGACCGGCTCTCCCGAGCGTTGACTGGTTTGTCAGCAGGATTCGTGCCCGCCGTCAGCTCCGCGGGTTTTTCCGTCGGCGCGAGCGCCGCCACAGCCAGGCGCCGCCGATCACGGCGGCCAGCAGCAGGGCCGCGGCCGCGGGCCAGACATGCTCCGGCGAGCTCAGATAATGCAGCAGGGAATGGCCGTCGCCGTGCCCATGTCCGGGGTGCGCGAGCGCCGGACTGGAGGCCAGGGCCAGGGGGGCGAGAGCGAGGGGGCGAAGGGGCATGGTCGGTCTCCGGTGGTATGGCGGGCCCGGCCAACGATAGCGCGTGCCGGCGCGGTTTTCAGCAGATGCGCGGGAGCTGTTCTCCGGCCGGCAGGACCAGTCGGCGTTCCACGCCGGTGGCCAGGCGCCGGATCACCGCGGGGTCGCCGGCCGCGGCCCGGCCGATGGCGACCGCGTCCCGGGTCTCGGGAACGGATCGCAGGATCGCCAGTGCCTGCCCCGCGTGATCCTCCGGGACGGCCGCGAGGAAACGGCCCTCGCAGGCCGAGTGCAGCGGGTCCAGCCCGAGGATCTCGCAGGCCCCGCGCACGTCTTCGCGTACGGGGATGGCCTCATCCTCCAGCACCAGGCGGCAGCCGGACGCGTCGGCCAGCTCCTGCAGCGCGGCAACGGCGCCGCCACGGGTCGGGTCGCGCAGTGCATGTACCGCCACCCCGGCATCCAGCAGGGCCGCCACGGCTGCAGCGACCGCCGCGCTGTCGCTGGGCACGGGCGGCTCGAGGCCGAGGTCCTCGCGTGCGGCAAGGATGGCCACGCCATGGCGCCCGAGGTCGCCGCTGGCCAGCAGCACGTCGCCCGGCCGGATCGTCGCCGGGTCGACCCGCACGCCCTCCGGGACGATGCCCGCGCCGGTGGTGTTGATATAGACCCCGTCGCCATGCCCGGCCTCCACCACCTTGGTGTCGCCGGCCACCAAGGATACGCCGCATGCCTCGGCAGCCGTGCGTACCGAGGCGAGGATCTGGCGCAGGTCGTCCAGGGGCAGTCCCTCTTCCAGGATCAGTCCGAGGGTCAGCCAGCGCGGACGCGCCCCGGCCATCGCCAGGTCGTTGACCGTGCCGTGTACCGCGAGGCGGCCGATGTCGCCGCCGGGAAAGAACAGCGGCCGCACCACGAAGCTGTCGGTGGTCATGGCCAGGCGCCCGCCCGGCGCGTCGAGCACGGCCGCATCGGGGGCGCCGCAGGCGCGGGCGCCGAGGGCCGGCAGGATCACCTCGTCCAGCAGCCCGGCCTGCAGCCGGCCCCCGCCGCCATGTGCCAGCCGCACGACCTCGGTGGTCATGTCTCGCCCCGGTAGTGGAGGTAGGCCGCACAGGCCCCCTCGGAGGAGACCATCGGCGCCCCCAGGGGGTGATCCGGGGTGCATTCGCGGCCGAAGGCCGGACAGTCGGTGGGTCGGCTCAGCCCGCGCAGCACCTGGCCGGCGATACAGGGACCGTCTCCTCCGGATTCGGTCCCGGCCAGGTCAAAGCGCTTCAGGGCATCGAAGCGCGCGTATTCCGGACGCAGGCCCAGGCCGCTGGCGGGCAGGCGGCCCATCCCGCGCCACTCGCGTTCCACCGGCTCGAACACGCGGGTGACCGCATCGCGCGCGGCGGCGTTGCCGTCATCGCGGGCGGCCCGGTCGTAGCGGTTCTCCACCCGCGCTTCGCCGCGTTCCAGCTGCTCCACGCAGGCCCGAATCCCGGCCAGCAGGTCCACCGGCTCGAAGCCCGTCACCACGATGGGAATCCGGAAGCGTTCGGCGATCGTCCGGTAGACGTCTGCACCTTCCACCGTGCAGACGTGTCCGGCGGCCAGAAAGCCCTGGATGCGACTGTCCGGGTCGGTCAGCAGGGCCTCCATCGCCGGCGGCACCAGTGAGTGCGAGACCAGCAGCGACAGGTTGGTCAGGCCCAGGGCCTCGGCCTGCAGCACCGCGATGGCGGCGGCCGGGGCGGTGGTCTCGAAGCCCACCGCGAGCAGCACCACCTCGCGCTTCGGGTGTTCCCGCGCCAGTGCGACAGCATCCAGCGGCGAGTAGATCACGCGCACGTCGCCCCCGGCCGCGCGCGCGGCGTTCAGGTCGCCCAGCGCGCCCGGTACGCGCAGCATGTCGCCGAAGGTGCACAGCATCACCTCCGGGCGGCGGGTCAGCAGTACCGCCTGATCAAGGGTCTCGGCCGGGGTCACGCAGACCGGGCAGCCGGGCCCGTGGAGCAGCTCGACCGAGTCGGCCAGCAATTCATCCAGCCCGTGGCGCAGGATCGCGTGGGTCTGGCCGCCGCAGACCTCCATCAGCGTCCAGCGCCGGGTGCAGGCCGCGCGGATCGCCTCGACCTGCTGCAGGATCAGCGCCGGGTCGCGGTATTCGTCGAGGTGCTTCACGGAGCCTCCGGAGCGGACGGATCGTGCCCGGGGATTTCGCGCAGCGACGCCAGGGTGCGTTCGGCGGCCGCCTCGTCGAGGGTGGCGATCGCGATGCCGGCATGCACCAGCACGTAGTCGCCCGGCCCGGCCTCCGGCGTGCAGGCCAGAGAGACCGTTCGGGTGACGCCGCCGAACGCGACGCGCGCCTGGCGGAACAGCGGATCGTCCGCCTCCTCCACGTGGTCGATGCGGCCGGGGATGGCCAGGCACATGGTCTCAGTCTCCGTCGGTGGTTCGCACGGGCGAGGTCGCCCGTCTTGCAATCACGGCCTGGCCGGTCGCCAGCCCGCCGTCGCCGGGCGGGATGCGCTGCGGCCAGAGCGGGCGGAAACCGGCCGCCCGCAGGGCGTCCACGCATTGTTGCAGCAAATGCCGATTCTGGAAGCATCCGCCGGTCAATGCCACGGTTTCCCGGTTATTGGCGCGGGCCGCCGCGACCGCGAATCCCGCGAGCGCCCGGTGCAGCCGCGTGGCCATGCGTGCGGGCGCGTCCACCGGCCGCGCCGCGCGTTCCGCGAGCAGGGCATCGACCAGCGGGGCCCAGTCGCCCTGCCAGGGTGCAAGATCGGTATCCAGCGGGATCGCGTCTGGATCACCGTACCGTGCCCGGTCGTCCGGGTGCCCTGCCGCTTCCGCGGCTTCCTGTACGTGTAGCGCGGCCTGCCCTTCGTAGCCGGCGGCGATGCGCAGGCCGCTGAGTGCCGCGACCGCATCGAACAGCCTTCCCGCACTGGAGGTCACCGGGGCGTTGATCCCCCGGTCCAGGCAGGCGAGCAGCGGCCGCCATTCCGCTGCGGTGAACAGGGCGCGCGCGGGGCTGGCCTCGAGGGCCGCGCGATCGCCGTGGTACCGGGCATGCAGCAGACCCAGCAGCGCGCGCCGCGGTTCGCGCATGGCGGCCTCGCCCCCGGGCAGGCGGAACGGTCGCAGATGCCCGCTGCGGCGCCAGCTCCCGTCACGGTCGAGGCTCAGGCACTCGCCGCCCCACAGCGTGTCGTCGTCGCCCAGCCCGGCCCCGTCCCACACCAGGGCCAGCGCCGGTTCGCGCACGCCGTGCTCCGCGAGGGCAGCGACCGCATGGGCATGATGATGCTGTACCCGCGTGAGCGGCAGGTTCCAGGTTTCGGCCAGGCGCGTGGAGGCGTAATCCGGGTGCCGGTCGCAGGCGACCCGTTCGATGTCCACCCCGCAGAGCTCCCCCAGCGCCCGGGCCTCGCGGTTCAGCCGCTGTAATGCCGTGTCGCTTTCCAGGTCGCCGACATGGGCGCCGACCACCACTTCATTCCCGAGCGCCAGGGCGGGCGCGGCCTTGAGCTGCCCGCCCAGGGCCAGGGTGACCGGCGCGGGCGCAACCGCGGGCTCCCCCGCAGGTAGTGGCACGCGCGTTGGCATGCAGCCGCGCCCCAGTCGCAGGCACTGGGGTTCGCCGGCGGCGACCTGGAACACGGAGTCGTCCAGCGCCCGTGCGACCGGCCGGTCGTGATCCAGGATCGCGTCCGCGATATCGCCCAGCCGGGCAACCGCCTCGTCGCCTTCCACGCACAGGGGCTCGCCGCTGCGGTTCCCGGAAGTGCAGACCACCGGTTCGCCGAAGTCGTCCAGGAGCAGGAGGTGCAGCGGGGTGGACGGGCGCATCAGTCCGCGACGCCCGAGACCCGGGGCGACCTCTTCGGCCAGCGGCGCCTCCGGCCGGCCCTCGACCAGCACGATGGGGGCCTCCGGGGATTCCAGCAGCGCCCGCTCGACATCGTCGATGCGGGCGAGCGTATCCGTTTCGGCCCGACCCGGCAGCATGATCGCCAGTGGTTTCTCCGGCCGCTGCTTGCGCCGGCGCAGCCGCGCGACCGCTTCCGGACGGGTGGCATCCACCAGCAGCTGGAAGCCGCCCGTCCCCTTCAGGGCCAGAATGCCCCCTTCGCGCAGGGTGTCCACCGCCGCGCGCAGGGCGTCGTCGCCGGTGCTCCGCGCGCCCCCGTCCGGCGTGCGCAGCGTCAGTTGCGGGCCGCAGGCGGGGCAGGCCATGGCCTCGGCGTGGAAGCGCCGATCCTCCGGATCTTCGAACTCCGTCCGGCAGGCCGGGCACAGCGGGAACGCCGCCAGCGTGGTGTGGGCCCGGTCCCAGGGCAGGTCGGTCGCGATGCTCCAGCGCGGTCCGCAGTCGGCACAGGCGGTGAACGGATAGCGGAACCGCCGCGCAGCCGGGTCACGGATTTCGGCCCGACACGCCGGGCAGGGCGCGCGGTCGGGGGCCAGTGCGGGAGCGCCCCCGCCGGCGGCATGATTGGTGCGGACGTAAAAATCCGCATCGCCGAGCGGCGGAATCGTGGTGGCGGTGATCAGGTCCACGCGTGCGGCCGGCGGGCCGTCCTCCTCCAGGGAACGGCGGAAGGAACTCAGCGCCGCCTGCGGCCCTTCGATCTCGATCACGACCCCTTCCGGGGTGTTCGCGACCGCCCCCGTCAGCCCCAGCCGACGGGCCTGACGGGCGACGAACGGCCGGAACCCGACGCCCTGTACCCGGCCTGCGACGATCAGGCGCCAGCGCGCACGGGCGCGGTCGTTCACACCACGTCCAGGTTCCGCAGCAGGATCTGCTGGGCTTCGGGGTGGGTCTCGTCGTCCGAGGTCTCCACCTCCAGTTCGGCGCCCTCGGCCAGCGTGCCGCGGGTGCCGTCCTCGAAATGCTCGCGGAAATGCTCCGGCGTGATATGCGACAGCGCCCCCAGCCACACCCGGACCCGGGTCACGCGCTCGGCGTTGTTGTCGGCCGCCACCTGTTCGATCTTGCGCAGCAAGTCGGCCATCAGCGAATGTTCGTGCATGGTTCAGTGTCTCCCCGTCCCGGTTTCCTTAAGGTAGACTGGTTCCTTCCTATAATGGCTGCAGGGAGGCGGCATGGAAAAGAACGAAACCTGGAAACCGTCGATGTTTCTGCCAGGGAAACACTGATCCATGTGCACGTTCGCGCTCGAGTCGCTTTTGCGTGCGAACAAGGCGCGGTGACCGCCGTGCAGCATTCTGCACAAGGGAGCCGCAACGCCGTGCGCGCGCCCGTTTTGATCAACAACGGGCGGCCGAGCCCCTTCGGGGTTGGCACCCCGGGTTCCTCGATCCGGCGTTGTCCTCTCCATCCCGTTCGCCGCGGATGTCATCCGGCATGTTCGACGGGTACGGGCGGCGGACACCCACTGAACGGAGCCCGACATCCATGCAGATCCACATCGACACCCCCGACCTGATGACCCGCGTGCGGCTCGAATCGCGCTGGCGCGCGGCCGGTGCCGAAGTGACCGGCAGCGGCGAGCCCGCAGCCCCCGACCTGATCGTGATCGACCTGGGTGCACGGGACGTCGCGAGTGTGTCGACCTGGCGTGAACGCTGTCCGGGTGCCGCCATCCTCGCCTTTGGCCCGCATGTGGAAGGGAGCATGCTCAAGGCCGCGCGTGAGGCCGGAGCCGACGAGGTGGTGGTGCGTGGCAAGGTCGCCGATCGCGTGGCGAAAAAGATCGCCGACGACACGGCATAGCGTGACGGGGCGGCGGGCGCATGCCCGAGCTCGACCGGGGTGTCCGCTTCAATGGACTCCCCGGGTCCCTGAACTCCCGGGAGGGCACGGCGTCAGGCGGAAGCCGATGGCGTCCGGTGGCAGGCCGACAGCGCGCGCAGGCGGCGGCGCTGCATCTTGAGGCGATACTCCAGCTCCTTGAATCGGGTGCGCAGTTCCGTGCGCAGCCAGCGGTCGTTCAGGGCCTCGCGACCGGCCCGCATGTTGTCCGCCTGCACCTGCTGCCACTGGTTCACCGTATCGCGGAAGTGCTGGTACTCGCGTTCCACGGTCGCGCGCCAGGTGTCGTGCATCGGCCCGGCCGCATCGGAGTTCAGCAGGCGGCGGAACTCGGTGTGCAGCCGCGCGCGCAGGATCTTGAAGCGCGGCGTCCAGCGCCGGTCATGCACCAGGCCCGTCCAGGCCAGCAGGTTGATCAGCCACTTCGAGGGGTCGTACTGCCACCAGCGCACCCCGTTGCGATAGTCGCCCTGAAAGGCATGGTGGAAGTTGTGGTACCCCTCGCCCCAGGTGAGCAACGCGACCAGGCCGTTGTCCACGGCGGTATTCTCGTCACTGTAGGGGCGCCATCCCCACCAGTGCGCCAGGGAGTTGATAAAGAACGTGAAATGGTGACTGAGCACCAGCCGCAGCACGCCCGCCAGCAGCAGCATGCCGATCACGTCCCCGAACACCAGCCCCAGCAGCAAGGGCAGCCCCAGGTTCAGCCCCCACACCAGGGTCCAGTAGTGGCGGTGCTGCCACATCACCACCGGATCCTTCGTCAGGTCCTTCGCGCGCGAATAATCGGCCCGGCTGGCGGGCCAGTTGCGCAGCATCCATCCCATGTGGGCGTGCCAGAAGCCGCGCTTGATGGAATGCGGGTCGCGTTCCACGTCATCCACGTAGCCATGATGCACGCGGTGCCGGGCACTCCAGTTGTAGATGCTGTTCTGCAGCGCCAGCGCCCCGCAAAGCGCCAGAATCACGCGCAGCGGGCCACGCGCCTTGAAGCTGCGATGCGCCCACAGGCGGTGATAGCCGACCGTGATCCCCAGCCCGCTCAATACCAGGAACAGTCCGAAGAACAGCCAGGCTGCGCCACTGAAACCCTGTGTGAGACCCCACCAGGGCACCAGCGTGAGTGCGGCCAGATTCGACAGGGCGAAAAAGATGGCCGAGGTCCAGGCGACGGGAGGGGTGTGTGCGGACATGGAAAACCTGCTTGCGAGACGGAGGAGCAGGGCGCTCCTGCCTGTACGAGTAAGACAGCCCTGCCCCCGGAAAATGCCCGGGGTTTAACGTTTGACGCCAAATATCGTCAGCAGCAGCCCCAGGACTACGGCCACACCGCCCCCGATGAAATACCACGTGGTTTCATCCGTGAACCGGCCGGTCAGGGTCTCGTGGGCCTGTTCGACCAAGCCCTGCGAAGTCTGCCAGCCAAAATAAAGAATCACGATCCCTGCGACCAGCAGGACGATACCGAGAATGCGAACCGGACTCATGGACTTTCTCCTTGCGCTCCGGTGTCATGGTTAGCGGGGTGCCAGCACGAACGTGCACCGGATCAGTGCTTCCCTGAAGTCTAGACCCTTGCCCGCGGGGTTGCCGACGACGGCCCCTGCTTCGCGCAGGCACGATCCCGGATCCGGATTATCGGGCTCTTCGGGTGCCCTGCAGCATGGCCCGGAAATCCTCCGCCTCGAGAGGATGCGCAAGGAGGAAGCCCTGGACACGGTCACAGCCGTGCGCCCGCAGCCAGGCCAGCTGCTGCGGGGTCTCCACGCCCTCGGCTACCGTCCGCAGGGCCAGGGCGCGTGCCATGGCGAGGCTGGCGCGGGCAATGGCTTCGTCGTTCTCGTCCGTGCCCAGCCCGTCCACAAAGGATTTGTCGATCTTGAGCTCGGCGAGGGGGAGCCGCTTGAGGTTGATCAGGGAGGAGTAACCGGTCCCGAAATCGTCGATGGCCAGGTGGATCCCCTGTTGGTGAAGCCTGCGGATCTCCTCGTGGACGATATCGGAGCGCTCGGTAAGCGTGCCCTCGGTGAACTCCAGCTGGAGCTGGTCTGCGCCGATGCCGTGGTGCGTCATGCACTGGAACAGCGCCGTGGCGAACTCCCCTTCCCGAAAGTCCCGGGGCGAGACATTGAAGGAGATCGGGGGCGGGTCGAGCCCGGCCGCCCGCCAGGCGCCGACCTGTTCGCACAGGATCTTCTCCACCCGCCGGCCCAGCTCGGTGATCAGGTCGGATTTCTCCGCAACGGGTATGAAGTGTCCCGGACTGACCGCTCCCCTCTCCGGGTGCTCCCAGCGCAGCAGGGCCTCCGCGCCCACGAGCCGTTCCGGATCGCCTGCGTCGAACTGGGGCTGATAGACGAGGCGCAGTTCGTCGTTGACCAGAGCCCGGCGCAGCGCGTCCTCCAGGCTGCAGTCTTCCATCAGGCGCCGGTGCAGTGCCGGTTCGTACAGACGCAGCCGGTTGCGGCCGTCGGCCTTGGCCCGGTACATGGCCATGTCGGCTGCGCGGGACAGGGTGTCCGCATCCTCGCCGTCGTCGGGGTACAGCGCCAGGCCGATGCTGCAGGTGACACGCAGGCTTCGGCCCCGGACTTCAAACGGGCGAGCAAGGGTCGCCACCAGGCGCCGGGCAATCGAGGCGGCTTCGTCGGTGTGAGTGTCGGCGAGGATGACCGTAAACTCATCGCCGCCCAGGCGCGCGATCGTATCCACGTCACGCACCACCTCCTGCAGCCGGGAGGCCACTTCGACCAGCAGCTCGTCGCCCACCTCGTGGCCCAGGGTGTCATTGATGGTCTTGAAATCGTCCAGATCGAGGAACAGCAGGGCCGCCTGTTTCCCGTCGCGCCGGGCCTGGGCAATGGCCTGGAGAAGTCGGTCCTGGAACAGGTTGCGGTTCGACAGGCCGGTCAGCGCATCGTGGTTGGCCAGGTATTCGACCTCCCGGTGGGAATCCTTGAGCTGGCTGATGTCCGAAAAGACCGTCACGAAGTAACGGGGCTGGCCGACATCGTCATCCACGCGGTTGATGGTCAGCCATTCCGGGTAAACATCCCCGTTCTTTCGCCGGTTCCAGATCTCCCCCTCCCAGAATCCGCGCTGGTTGATGCCTTCCCACATTTCTTCGTAGAAGGCCTGGCTGTGGCGTCCGGATTTGAGCAGGCGGCCGATTTTGACGCCCATGGCGTCGCTGCTGGTGTAGCCGGTAATGCGGGTGAAGGCCTGGTTGACGGTCTGGATGCGGCCGGCCGGATCCGTCACCACGATGGCCTCGCCGGCGTCCTCGAACACATGGGCCGCGATCCGGAGCTGATCCTCCGCGCGGCGGCGTTCCGTGATATCCATGAGGGCACAACGGAACCGGGCCTCGGCGGCGTCCTTGTTGCGTTCCGCCACCGTGTCCATGCGCACGGTCCGCGGGCTTGAGCCGTCGCCCACCAGGTTCAGTTCGTCCACAACATGGGCCTTCCCCGCGCCGGTCAGTGCACGGCGGTGCAGGTGCAGTGCATCCTGGGATTCGGTGGCCACGAAAGCGGACAGGGGCTGGTCGGTGACATCGGTTCCCGGGGCGAGGAGTTCGGTGGCGGCCCGGTTGGCCTCCCGTATCCGACCCTCGTCGTCCAGGATCAGGTAACCCATCGGGGCCTGCTGGAACAGGTCCCGGTAGCGATCCCGGGCGGTTTCCAGGTGGTCCCGTGCCTGTTGCAGCACCTCGTTCTGGATCCTCAGCTCCTCCTGATGCAGCTCCAGCTCCGCCACCAGGGCCCGGGTATCCGCATCGGTCCGTTCGGAGATGTCCGTCAGGCCGCGCCCCAGGCGCTGACGGGCCGCTTCGCGCAGGGCCTCGGGCGGAAGGGGTTTCGGGTCGTCATGGTCCATGGTCGGGGCTCCTTGCGGCGGGTTCCGGGGCCCGGGACACCGGTCTCCGGAACTCCATGGTGAGCAGGATCATGCTCGCGTCGTCCTCCAGTTCCAGGCGACGGCCGTTCAGGAGCAGGCCGGTCGACTCCGGGTCGCCGAAATCCGCTGTCAGCTCGAAGTCGTGGAAGGCCTTGTTCTGCGGCAGGACCTCGGTCAGCAGGGCCCGCAATTCCGGGTGGTTCCACTGCCCGTCTGCCAGCTTGAACAGGCTTCGGCCTTCCACCGACTCCGGGGTCAGGGGAAAGCTGCGATAAAAGCCGTCGTTGGCGGACACCACCCGCAACTCCGAATTCAGGACCAGCAGGGGCTCGCGAACGGTGTCGACGACCGCCCGGAAGAATGCCTCGGGACGGGCTACCCCCTGAGCGGCCTGAATGTCCTGGAAGGTACACACCACCCCGCGGATCACGTTCCGGGTGCTGCGGTAGGGCTGGATGCGCAGCAGATACCAGTGGCCGGTCTGCGTCTGCACCTTCACCTCGCGGGGGATCAGGCTGTCCAGAACCGCCTCGGCGTCCGCCTCGAGGGAGTCGTAGCAAAGCCTGGTGGTCAGCTCCCTCAAAGGGCGGCCGATGTCGGAGGGGCGTACCGCGATCAGGGTCTGCGCGGGCATGGTAAAGCGCTTGATGTTCAGGGATTCATCCAGGAACAGGATGGCGAGGTGGGTGCTCTCCAGGAGGTTCTTGAGGTCATCGTTGGCCTCGGTCAGGTCATCCACCCGGGTCTGCAGCTCGGTATTGACGCTGCGCAGCTCCTGGTTGAGGGACTCGACTTCCTCCTTGGCAGCTTCCAGCTCCTCGTTGCTGCTCTGGTGCTCCTCGTTCATGGACTGCAGTTCTTCGTTAAGGGACTGCAGCTCCTCGTTGGAGGACTGCAGTTCCTTGACCGCGAACTGCTTGTCCTGACGCAGGGCCTCCAGCTCCCGCTTCAGCCGGGTTGCGTCCGCGGTATTGCCGCCTTCCGGGGCGGCTGCCGTCGCACACGATTCAATGGATGCTTCCGCCGGGTCCACGGCAGGGACCGAATGCAGGGCCACCAGGCGGAATCCCGAAAGGGCGGCGGGTGTCCGGATCCGCCGGACTTCCAGCCGGACCGGCTCGGTATCGCCGTTGGTCTGGACCTGCACCTCGCGGGTCACGTGATCGGTATCGCTGCCGGTCACGTCCTTCAACGCCTGGGACAGCGGCGCCCGCAGCCCCGGCCGAGCCATCTCCAGGATCTGATTCCGCGCGGGGCCGCTGGCGGGTTCCAGGAAGCGCCCGGTGCGTCCGTGAATGTACACCACCTCCCCGCGGTCATTGACCACCACTGTCGGCGGAGCGAACTGCAGGGCCAGCAGGCGTTCCACATTGCGGGCGAGGCTGTTCCCGGTTCCGGTGGCCGGGCTGTCGCTGCTTTCCTGGGAGGGTAGTGCCCGATGGTGACGGCTGGGCCCCGGCATCTCCGGCAGGAGCGACGGCAGGCCCCCCTCGGGGACGCGGAAGATCCGGCTTTCCTTGTCCGCGACCGAGAAGGCCTCGCTGTGGTAATCCGGGCTTTCCGATGCGCCCAGCAGCAGCAGACCCTGGCTGCGCAGGGAGTAACGGAACAGCGCCAGGAGACGCTCCTGACGGTCACGCTCCAGATAGATCAACAGGTTGCGGCAGGTAATGAGATCCAGCCCGGTGAACGGCGGGTCCTGCAGCGCGTTGTGCTCGGCGAACACCACCATGTCCCGCACCTCCCGGCCGATCCGGTAGGCGTCGTTTTCGGCCGAGAAATGCCGGCGCACCCGTGCCTCGGTCAGATCCTGGGCAATGCCCGCCGGATAGCGTCCCGCCCGTGCGATGTTGATGGCCGCCTGATCCACATCGGTGGCGAAGATCCGGACCTCCGGGGCCTGCTCCCAGTGCTCGATACATTCCCGGACGAGGATGGCCAGCGTGTAGGCCTCTTCCCCGGTCGCACAGCCCACCACCCAGGCGCGGAACTCCTGCCCCGTCCGGGCTGCCCGTTGCAGCATGGCCGGCAGCAGCTTCTCTGCCAGCGTGGTCCAGACCGGGGGATCCCGGAAGAAGTTGGTAACACTGATCAGGAACTCCTGAAAGAGCAGGTCGATTTCCTCGGGATGCGTCTGCAGATAGGTCAGGTATTCCTCGGCATCCACGATCTGCCGCAGGTCCATGCGCCGTTCCAGGCGGCGATGCAGGGTGCTGGTCTTGTACCCGGAAAAATCGTGGCCGGTGCGCTGCCGGACCTGGTTCAGGATCCGGGCCAGCAGGTTTTGCGGGATCAGAGGGGCATGATCCGCTAGGGCCTTCTGGCGGTCACCCCGGGAACGGAGATAGCCGGTCAGGGTGGCTGGCATGTCGGCCGCGGGCAGCACGTAGTCCACCTGCCCGGTGGCGATGGCATTGCCCGGCATGTCGCCGAACTCGGCGGTATCCGTGGCATGGGCCATGACCATGCCCTCGCGCGACTTGATGGCCTGGACCCCGAGGGTGCCGTCGCTGCCCGTTCCGGAGAGAACAATCGCGATGGCCCGGTGTGCTGCCCCCTCCGCCAGTGAACGGAAGAGGGTATCAATGGGGTGGGGAGGGCCGTTGCCGGGGCGTTCCAGGGGGTCGCGCGAACGCATCAGCTGTCCCCGGACCAGGACCCAGCCGTCGTCCGGAAGCGCTACATACACGCGGTCCGGCGCCAGCGCCTCGCCTTCCTCGACCATCTGTACCGGCAGGGCCGTGTGCGGCCCCAGGATCTCCGGCAGCAGACTGCGTTCGCCCCTGGGGTGGTGGGTGACGATGACGTAGGCCGCCCCGGTGTCGGCAGGCAGGTGGGCCAGAAGGGACTGAAGGGGCTGGAGTGAACCCGCGGAGCCCCCGACACCGACGATTGGCAGGGCCTGGACTGTGGGATCATCGCTCGGTGGCGGCATGGACTGCTCTCGGACGGCGGAACGGGTTTGCTGATACCCACATACTAGGGAAACACTGATCAATGTACACGTTCGCGCTCGAGCCCCTGCATTTAATGACTTGTGGGGGTGGCACCCCGGGAAGCGGGCCCCGGATGTTTTTCACCCCGCAGCGGCCATGCTCGCACCGACAGGCTGTCCGATCGCTTTACAGCATCGGGCCGCACCCGCACGCCCGGGCCCGGGCAGCGCCGTTGGCCACGCCCATCGAACCCGGGGAGGAATCCGGCCGTATGTCGCACCACACCAGTCATTGCGGCACATCCGCCCGCACCGCGCGAGCCCTCCGGCCGTGCTCTTCGTCGTCCCGGGGGCTGTCCACATACTTTACGGTTCGTGGTCGCCCCTGTGCCCCTGGTTGGGCCCCGAAACGCAAGCCTTTGTTCTCAAAGGGGGAGAGGCCGCCCATTCCGTCGGGCGCGAATGTTGCATATCCATGTATGAGTGCAGCACCCAAACCACAATCTGCCCTCGCATACCATGGAGGTAGCTATCATGGACAAGACAGTTTCGCGCAGCGGAACCCTCGCTTTTCTCCTCGCGGGCAGCATGCTCGTGGCTGGACCGGCTTCCGCCAGTTTGATCAACTGTTCGGACGTCGACGGGGGCCTGGAAAACAAGGTCAATCCCAACCAGGGCTGCCAGATTCTGGAGCCGCTCGATGGCAACCAGAATGACAGCCCCACGCTCATCAACAATACCGCGTTCTTCGGCTACTCGGACTGGTCGTTCGACGGCAAGTACGACGATGACGGCGACGCCCTTACACCGGACCCGGGTGACCCGGCCACCATTGTGAGTTTCGACGGTGACGCCGAGAGCGGGACCTGGGGTCTGGTGGACCTCGATTTCTGGGCCAGTTTCGATAACCTGATGATGGTCTTCAAGGATGGCGGCAATACCAACCTGGTCGCCTATGACATCACAACCGGAGCCCTGAATGGAGACTATGCCACCCCGTTCACCAGCCCGCCGTTTCCGTTGCCGGGCCAGGGCAACGACCGCGACATCTCGCACGTCTCGATTTACTACCGGGACAACGGACATGGCGAAATCCCGGCGCCCGGCTCGCTGCTTCTCGTGGGTCTCGGTCTCGTGATGCTTGGCTGGTCCCTGCGCCGGCGCAAGAAGCCGGCCCCGGGATTGATGGCATAAGTCCCTGAGGATCCAGCCCCAACGGGCCCCGGAAGCGATTCCGGGGCCCGTTTTACGTGCGGCCCGGCTTCGCGCGCCGGTCTGTGCGGCCTTTCCCGTAACGCCTGCGGGCTGCGGAAGGGGGTGGCGCATTTCTGGCGTTGGGCTGAACCGATTCAGAGAGCCGGGCGGGATCGGGATACAGCCTCGTCGAGGTCCTTTGTGATCCGGGTGACGACCCGGGCAAGGGTGTCGAGGGTCTCGGGTGAGAGACACGCGCCGTCCTCAAGGCGGGCGGGTTCGATGCCGTGGACGATGAGAGTTTCCGGGAGCTCGCCGAGGGAACGGGCGAGTTCCACGGCCTCGGCGAGGCCGATGCCGTGGGAGGAGTAACGGGCGCCGCGCGGCAGGGGCTCGCGGGCGTCCAGCCGGTGCAGGGTGCCGGGGGCGGCGCCGGTGACGATGGCATCGACGAGGATCACCGGATCATGGCCCTGCCACAGCTCCATCAGTTCGGCAGGCTCGCCGTGGCTTTTCGCGGTGGCGAGGCCCGGGGTGTCGGCCAGCGCGTCCACCACGGCATGGCCGATACCGTCGTCGCCGCGCCAGGGGTTGCCGATGCCGATGACCAACGGCCCTTTGCCGGTGATTGGCACGGCGGGAGCCGTAGCCAATCCCTTTTGCGGGCGTTCCCGGGCTATGGGGGTGTTTCGTGCCGCCCGGACAATTTCTTCGCGGCGTCCGTCGCTCAGATCCGAGTGCCGCTCTTCGGTCTCGGAGGCCGAAAACAGCGGTTTTTCCTGAGGGTTCTGTCCGGATGGTCGTGCCACGGGGCGCTCCCGGTCGATACCTGGCGGTGGCTAACGGGGCGTGCCCTCGCTTTTCCGGGCGGCAGTGGTCGTTTCCAGCCGCTCCGCAAGCCAGATCTTGATGATCGACTGGCGGGTGACACCCAGTCGGCTGGCTTCTCGGTCCAGCGACTCGATCATCCAGTCCGGGAAGTCCACGTTTACCCGCCGCTGTTTGCGGAGCGGCCGCTGGGCCCCGGATAGATCGAGGGCATCGGTCATCTCTTCTCCGCTGTCAAAGCGCTCGTCAAATGTCTTCGCTTTCATATGAATGAATGGTATAGAAATTATACCTTTACTCTAACAGAACGACGATCTTGGCTCGCGCAGAATCAAACGTCCCGTCTTGTGCTGGGCCTCACTGGCGGTCGACGGTGAGGTCGAGGAAGTGGGTGGCGCAGGAGATGCAGGGATCGTAGTTGCGGATGGCGACCTCGCAGTGGTGGCGCAGTTCGTCGTCCGGCAGGTCGAGGTGGGTCTGCACCAGTTCGCGCAGGTCGGCCTCGATGGTGGGCTGGTTGACCGAGGTGGGCGGGACGATCTTGGCGTCGGTGATGATGCCTGCGTCGTCGATGCTGTAGCGGTGGTAGCAGATGCCGCGCGGGGCCTCGGTGGCGCCGAAGCCGGTGCCGGCGCGCGGGGTGACCGGCAGCGCGGGTTCGCCCGGTGCGGTCCGGTAGCCGTCGACCAGGCGCAGGGCCTCCTCGAAGGCGAGCACGATCTCGATCATGCGCACCTGGATGCTGCGGAACGGGTTGCGGCAGGCCGCGCCCAGCCCGGCGCGCTCGGCCAGTTCGGCGGCGCGCGGGGTGAGGCGTTCGCGGTTCAGGGCGAAGCGCGCCAGCGGGCCCATGAACACCGGTTCGCCGCTGTCGGAGCGGTGGCTGTGCAGGGCGTTGGAGTGGGCCACGTGCTCCTCGGTGAAGACGTCGTCGTAGTCGCGGATGGCGGCGTCCAGGCCGCTGGCGGAGCCGAGGCGGCCGTGGGTGATCGGGTATTCGTCCGGGTGCACCAGCGACACGAACTCGTAGTCGCGTTCGAGGTTCGGGTAGTCGAGGGTGGCGAGGAATTCGGCGACCTCGCAGGAGGCCTCCAGGCCCCAGGTCAGCTCCTCGCGCAGGCCGGCGACCTCGGCGGGCGTTGGCGCGCGGTAGAAGCCGCCGACCCGCAGATTGACCGGGTGGATCTCGCGCCCGCCCAGCAGGCGCAGGATCGAGTTGCCAATCTTCTTGATGCGCAGGCCGTTGCGCACCATGTCCGGGTGGTCCTTCGCGGCGGTGACCGCATCCGGATAGCCGAGGAAGTCCGGCAGGTGGAGCATGAATACATGCAGGGCGTGGCTCTCGATCCACTCGCCGCAGTAGGCCAGCCGCCGCAGGTCCTGCAGCACGCCGTCCACTGTCACGCCGCAGATGTCCTCCATCGCCAGCGAGGCGCCCATCTGGTAGGCGATCGGGCAGATGCCGCAGATGCGCGCGGTGATGTCCGGGGCCTCGCGGAAGTCGCGCCCGCGCAGGAAGCCCTCGAAGAAGCGCGGCGCCTCGAAGATCGACAGCTTCACCTCCTCCACGCGGTCGCCCTCGGTGCGCACGTACATCGCGCCCTCGCCCTCCACGCGGGCGAGGTAGTCGACTTCGATGGTGCGGGTCTCGCTCATGGTCCGTTTCCTGATTCCTGGCGCTCGCTCTCCTCGCGGAAGGCGTCGGCGCCGGCATTGAAGGTGCGGTAGAAGCGCACGCGGGTGGCGCGCTCCATGCCGAGGGCCTCCAGCTGCCCGGACAGGCCGGGCGCGTTGGGCGTCTCCTTGGGCCCGAAGCAGCCATAGCAGCCGCGGTTGCAACCAGGGCACAGCGCGCCGCAGCCGGCATGGGTGACCGGGCCCAGGCAGGGCGTGCCGTGGGCGACCATCACGCAGACCTGTCCCGCCCGCTTGCACTCCTCGCAGACGCTGGCGCTGGAGACCTGCGGGCGCCGGCCGTAGAGGAAGGCGCTGACGACCTCCAGCAACTGGTACTTGTCGATCGGGCAGCCGCGCAGTTCGAAGTCCACCGGGACGTGCTGGCTGATGGCATCCGAGGTGGCCAGGGTCTCGATGTATTCCGGGTGGGCGTAGACCTGGCGGGTGAATTCCTCGACGTCCGCGAAGTTGCGCAGGGCCTGGATGCCGCCGGTGGTGGCGCAGGCGCCGATGGTCACCAGGAACTTCGAGGCGCGGCGGATCTCGCGGATCTCCTCCGCCGCCTGCGGCGTGGTGATCGAGCCCTCGACCAGCGTCAGGTCCCACGGCCCGTCGATGCGGGTGCGCGTGGCCTCGGGGAAGTGGGCGATCCGGATCCGATCGGTGACCGCCAGCAGCTCGTCCTCGCAGTCCAGCAGGCTGAGCTGGCAGCCGTCGCAGGAGGCGAACTTGAACACCGCCAGGGTGGGCTTGTCCCGACTCATAGCTCGCGCACCCGGAAGGCCGGTTCCATCACCGGGTAGGGGAACACGGGGCCGTCGCGGCAGACGAAGTGCGACCCGATCTGGCAGTGGCCGCAAAAGCCCACCGCGCAGCGCATGTTGCGCTCCATGGACACGAAGATGTCCTCCGGCTTCAGGCCGCGGCGCTCCAGCGAGGACGCGGTGAAGCGCATCATCACCTCCGGGCCGCAGACCATCGCCAGGGTGTTGCGCCGGTCGAAACCGCCGCGATCGACCAGCTGGGTGACCACGCCGACATCGCCGCGCCAGGCGGCAGTGCCGCGATCCACGGTGATGCGCAGATCCACATCGTCGCGGGCTTCCCAGGCGTCCAGCTCGTCGCGGAAGATCATGTCGCCGGGCGAGCGCGCCCCGTAGCAGACCACTATGCGCCCGAACTCCGAACGCCGCTGGAGCGCGGCGTGGATCACCGGGCGCAGCGGGGCCAGGCCGATGCCGCCGGCCACCAGCACCAGGTCGCGCCCGCGCGCCTGTTCCACCGGCCAGGCCGTGCCGAACGGCCCGCGCAGGCCAACCACCGCACCGGCCTCCAGATCCTGCATCGCGCGGGTCACGCTGCCCACCGCGCGGATGGTGTGCACGATGCCGCCGTCGTCGGTGGTCGCGGACACCGAGATCGGCACCTCGCCCACGCCGAACAGGTAAAGCATGTTGAACTGCCCGGGCGCCGGCGGCGGCCCCGGCTCCACGCCCGGTTCGGGGTACAGCGTCCAGCTGAAGACCTCGTTGCTGGCCACGTCGCGGCGCACCGAGTGGATGCGCCAGGGCTCTGGCGCCATCGCCTGATCCGGCAGGGTTGCAACCGCGTCAGGCGCCATGGCCGGGCCCTCCGTGGCTGTAGATATCCAGCGCCTGCAACCGCGCGGCCTGCAGGCGTTGCACGATCAGCGCGGCGAAGTGCTTCATCAGCACGTAGCCGAACGCCGGGTCGGCCTCCATGCGTTCGCGCAGCACGCCGGCATCGAAGTGCAGGGTTTGCAGATCGGTGATCGCTCGGGCGTCGTAACTGGCGCGGTACGGCGGCAGCAGCCAGGACCAGCCGAGGATGTCGCCGGGTCCCAGGGTCTGGAACGTTGCCCGGCCTTCGCGCAGGGGGCTCTCCAGCGCGACCTGCCCCTCGCGGATCAGCCAGAAGGTTTCCGCCGGTTCGTGGTCGCGCATCAGCCGCGTTCCGGCCGGGTAACCGCACTTGGCTGCGCAGGCCGCCAGCAGGCGCCGGTGTTCCGGTTCCAGGTCCTCGAAAAACGGCTGTTGGTCGATGATCGTCAGCAGCTCGTTCATGCCCGGCCCTCCGGATCGCGGCGCACCGCGGTGACTTCCTCGGTGATGTCGATCCCCACCGGGCACCAGGTGATGCAGCGTCCGCAGCCGACACAGCCGGAGGTGTCGAACTGGTCGTGCCAGGTGGCCAGCTTGTGGGTGATCCACTGGCGATAGCGCGCGGCCACCGACTCCCGATGGGGCCCGCCGACCAGGTGCGAGTGCTCCTGGTTGAAGCAGGAATCCCAGCGCCGCACGCGCTCGGTGCGCTGGCCCTCCAGATCGGGCACCTCCTCGACCTGCGAGCAGAAGCAGGTGGGGCAGACCAGGGTGCAGTTGGAGCAGGACAGGCAGCGCTCGGCGGTCTCTTCCCAGCGCGGGTGTTCGAAGGCCCGGTTCAGCACCTCGCGGGCGTCACCGGGCATGCTCCGACCCATCTTTTTCGGGGCCTCGGCCCACACGCGTTCGGCGGCGGCCTGCTCGGCGTCCGAGGCCGGGCGCGGCTCCAGCCGGTCGAGCATCGCACGCCCCGCGTCGGATCCGGCCTCGGCGACCAGGAAGTGCTGGGTGGCGTCGATCACCTCGGTGAGCGCCAGGTCGAAGCCCTTGCGGGCGCGCGGGCCGGTGTCCATGGAGGCACAGAAGCAGGTGCCTCCCGGCTCGGCACAACTGACCGCGACCATGAACAAGTCCCGCCGACGGGCGGCATAGCCGCGGTCCTGCACCGCCTGGCCGAGGAACACCCGGTCCTGCACGTCGATCGCCGCCAACTCGCAGGCGCGCATGCCGATGAAGGCGCGGCGGGGGATGTCGGATACGCCGGGCTCGGTCACGAAGCTCCCGTCCGGCTGGCGGGTCAGCCGGAACAGGGTCTCCTCGGGGGGGAACAGGTACTTCTTCCAGGAATGCGGCCCGACCACGTAGCCGAACAGCGCGCCGTCCTCGCGCTCGCGCAGGCGGTAGTGCCCGGGGGCCTGCTCGTCGGTCCAGCCCACCGGCAGGTCCTCGAGGCCGCCCACCCGGTCGTAGACGATCGCGCCGTCGCGCCGTGTCGGCCCCACCACCTCGTAGCCATCACCGGCCAGCAGGCGGATCAGCGTATCCACGGCTTGTGGTGCGATCACTTCCATGGAATCCCTCCGGTGAATCCCGTCCCGTCCGGTCCGTCGCTGCGGTCCGGTCGGTCAGTTTCCATGGTGCGCCAAATGCGACGCAGGTTCTACCCGTCCGCCCGGGCGAGTCTGGCCATCGCGCGACCGTGGTCTGGCGCCCTGGCCGCTGACACGGCCGGGGTCCGGGTGTGCGATCCTGCACACGTCAAAGCAACCAGTCGCAGGAGGATTCCGGATGAAGGTGGCCGTATTCAGCGCCCAGCAGCATGACCATGAACACCTCGTGCCGTTAATGCGCGAGGCGGGGATGGAGCCCGTGATGGACGAACGTCGCTTGACCCCGGAGTCGGTCAACGATGCGGCCGGCGCGGATGCGGTGTGTGCGTTCACCAACGACGATCTGGGTGCGGCCACTCTGGACGGCCTGCATGCGCTGGGCATCCGCGTGATCGCCCTGCGCTGTTCGGGACACGACAACCTGGATCACGAGCATGCCGCCTCCCTGGGCATGCGAGCAGGCCGGGTGCCGGCGTATTCGCCCAGTGCGATCGCCGAGCATGCGGTGGCTCTGCTGATGACGCTGAACCGGCATACCCATTTCGCCTGGCAGCGCACCCGGCGCGGCGATTTCCGCCTGAATCACCTGGCCGGCTTCGACGTCGCGCAGCGCAACGTGGGCGTGATTGGTACCGGCAAGATCGGGGCGATCTTCTGCCGAATCATGCAGGGTTTCGGGGCCCGGGTCCGGGCGATGGACCCGTACCCCGATCCGGAGCTGCAGGCCGCCGGCGTGACCTACACCGATCTCGACGGTCTGCTGAGCGAATCCAACGTGGTCTGCCTGATGTGCCCGCTGACGCGTGACAACCGGCACCTGATCAACGCCGACACGCTGGCCCGCATGCCCCGCGGCGCGATCCTGATCAACACGGCCCGTGGCCCCCTGGTGGATACCGACGCGTTGGAGGCGGCGCTGGATTCCGGGCAGCTGGGCGCGGCAGCCCTGGACGTCTACGAGGACGAGGGTCCGGTGTTCTTCCGTGACTGGTCCGGGACCGAGGGTGGCGTACCCGACGAACGGCTGGTGCGCCTGACGCAGCGCGACAACGTGCTGGTCACCGGGCATCAGGCGTTCCTGACCCACGAGGGCCTGACCGGGATCGCCGAAACCACGGTCCGGAATCTGCAGGTGCTCTCGCGCGATCCGGAGGGTCACGAGGAGTTGCCCGGCCGCCTGGTGTGAAGCCGCGCCGCATTGCGGACGCAGCGCTTGATTTTCGCCGGCCCGGCTAATATATCCCCGGTAAGGATGCCGCCACGGCATGGAGGTCAACAGCATGCACGAGGTCGACGGCGTAAAGCTCATCGAAAACACCTGGATCACGCTGAGCGACGGCTGCCGCCTGGCTGCACGCATCTGGCTGCCGGAGGATGCCGGGGACAACCCGGTCCCCGCGATCCTCGAGTACATCCCGTATCGCAAGAACGACCACAAGGCCCTGCGGGATGCAGAAGTCCATGGCTTCTTCGCGCGTAACGGCTACGCGGGGGTGCGTGTCGACCTGCGCGGCAGCGGTGATTCTGACGGGGTGCTGCCCGACGAATACCTGCAGCAGGAACTGGAAGACGGCCTGGAGGTGATCCGCTGGATCGCGCAGCAGCCGTGGTGTTCGGGCAAGGTCGGCCTGTTCGGTCTGTCCTGGGGCGGCTTCAACGGGCTGCAGCTGGCGGCCCTCCAGCCCCCGGAGCTGGGGGCGGTGATCTCGGTGTGTTCGTCGGATGACCGCTATGCCGACGACGTGCACTACATGGGCGGCTGCCTGCTGACGGACAACCTTTCCTGGGCGTCGACCATGTTCGGCTTCAACTCCTGCCCGCCGGACCCGCGGGTGGTCGGCGAGGATCGCTGGCGCGACATGTGGCGCGAGCGCCTGGAGGGGTCCGGCCTGTGGATCCGCAACTGGCTGGAGCACCAGCGCCGCGACGACTACTGGAAGCATGCTTCGGTCTGCGAGGACTACAGCGCGATCCAGGTCCCGGTGATGGCGGTCAGCGGCTGGGCCGACGGCTACTCCAATACAGTGTTCCGCCTGCTCGAGCACCTGCAGGTACCGCGCGCCGGGCTGGTGGGGCCCTGGGGCCACAAGTATCCGCACATGGGCGGCCCCGGACCGACCATCGACTTCCTCGGCGAATGCGTGCGCTGGTGGGACCACTGGCTCAAGGGCATCGACCGTGGCGTCGATTCCGATCCGATGGCGCGCTTGTGGCTGCACGACGCGCGCAGCCCGCTGGTGCCGGAGATCACCGGTGAGTGGGTCGCCGAGCAGTGCTGGCCCAGCCCCGGCATCCACTACCACGAATTCGGTCTGGCCCGGGGGCGCCTGGTCGCCGGCGGCGAACGCACCGATGAAGCGGAAACCCTGACCATACGCAGTCCGCTGAGCGTGGGGCTGTTCGCCGGCAAGTGGTGTTCCTACGCCGAGACCACCGACCTGCCTTCGGATCAGCGCCTGGAGGACGGCGGCGCCCTGGTGTTCGAGACCGATCCGCTGGAACAGGATTTCGACCTGCTGGGGGACACCGAGCTGGAGCTGGAGATCGAGGCCGATCGTCCGGTGGCCCAGGTCGCCGCGCGCCTGTCCGACGTGGACCCGGAGGACCGGGCCACGCGGGTGACTTTCGGCATCCGCAATCTGACGCATCGCGACGGGCACGAGGAACCGCAGCCGCTGGAGCCCGGGCGGCGCTACCGTGTCCGCTTCCGGCTGAATGAGGTGGCCCAGCGGTTCCGTCGCGGCCATCGTATTCGCCTGTCGGTCTCCAGTTCCTACTGGCCGCTGGCGTGGCCGGCACCGGAACCCGCACGTCTGACCCTGCATCTGGAAGGTTGCTGCCTGCATTTGCCGGAACGCCGGGCCGGCGCCGATACCCCTGTCCCGCGGGATCTCGGCGAGCCGCGGCATGCCCCCACCCCGGGGCATACCCTGCTGGCCCCGGCCCATCGCGAATGGAAGACCGAGCACAACCTGGCGACCAACGAGGTCGCCCTGAACGTGATCAACAACGACCCCGTGCTGCAGCTGCATGACAATGACCTGACCTTTGGCCGGGAGGTGCACGAACGCTACAGCTACCGCAGCGAGTCCTACGACACCGTGCGGGGCGAGGTGGTGCAGACCCGGCATTTCCGGCGGGATGACTGGTCGGTGCGCACCGTGACCCGCACGGTGCTCACCTCTACCCCCGACACCTTCCGGATCCGCGCCACCCTGGATGCCTACGAGGGTGACGTGCGCGTCTACGCGCAGAGCTGGGACGAGAGCATCCCGCGCGACCTGATCTGAAGCGGTCCGGCGAACACCGGGAAACCGGGAGGAGCGACATGAGCGAGAAGAAACACGTCTTTGTGGTCGGTATGGACGACTTCAACCGGGCCAAGCTGGAACGCCTGCCCCAGGCCGCCGAGTGCGAATTCCACGCGGCGCTGGATTTCGCCGACATCCGTAACGTCGATGCCTTCGATATGGGCGACCTGCTGGAACGTGCGGCCGCGCGTATCCAGCGGGCCGGGGTCCCGGTGGACGCCATCGTGAGCTTCTACGACTTCCCCGGCACCGTGATGGTCCCGTTGCTGGCCGAGCGCTTCGGCGTGCCCGGGCCCTCGCTGGAAGCCGTGCTCAAGTGCGAGCACAAGTACTGGAGCCGGCTGGAACAGCGCAAGGTCATCCCCGAGCATATCCCGCGCTTTCAGGCCTTCGATCCGCACGACGAGGAAGCGTGGTCGAAGCTCGGCATGCTGCCGCCGTTCTGGATCAAGCCGATCAAGTCGTTCCGTTCGTTCCTCGCCTTCCAGATCAACGACGAGCGCCAGTTCCGCTCCGTCATGCCGATCTGCCGCGAGAAGGGTGGCTTCATCGGCGCGCCCTTTGCCTGGCTGATGCAGCGCTCCGGCGCGCCGCCGGAAATCGCCGAGATGCCCGAGAGCTTCGTGGCTGAATCACCCATCGGCGGCTGGCAGTGCACCCTCGAGGGATACAGCTACAACGGGCAGGTGAATGTCTACGGTGTGGTCGATTCGGTGACCGAGCAGGACGGCTCCTCGTTCTCGCGCTACGAATACCCGTCCTCGCTGCCGCTGGAGATCCAGCACCGCATGATGGATCTCGCGCGCCTGGCGGTGCAGCAAACCGGCCTGGACAATTCGCCGTTCAACGCCGAGTTCTACTACGACCAGACCGGCGATCAGGTGTGGCTGCTGGAGATCAACCCGCGCATCTCCCAGGCTCATTCCGACATCTTCGAAAAGGTGCACGGCATCTCGCACCACTCCGTGATGGTGGACCTGGCGCTGGGACGCAAGCCGCGGCCGATGGAGCGCAACGGCGAGTTCAACGTGGCCGCGCATTTCATGTTCCGCACGCACGAGAGCGGCCGCGTGCGGCGGGTCCCCAGTGCCGAGGCCGTTACCCGGCTCAAGACCCGCCAGCCCGGCACCGAGGTGAAGATCCCGGTGCGGCCCGGCCAGCACCTCAAGGACCTTCAGGGCCAGGACATGTACAGCTTCGAGATCGCCAACGTGTTCATCGGCGGGCGTGATCGCGCCGACCTTCTGGACAAATACGACGAGGCCCTGTCGGTGCTGCAGTTCGACATCGAGAAGGACACCGAGGCGGTCATCACCTGACCCTCGGGCCGGATCGGCGAGAGGGCTCGCCTCCTACCGGTTGATGCCTCCCCGGGCCGGATCGGCGAGGGGGCTCGCCTCCTGCCGGTTGATGCCTCCCCGGGCCTGATCGGCGAGGGGGCTCGCCTCCTGCCGGTTGATGCCTCCCCGGGCCTGATCGGCGAGGGGGCTCGCCTCCTGCCGGTTGATGCCTCCCCGGGCCTGATCGGCGAGGGGGCTCGCCTCCTGCCGGTTGATGCCTCCCCGGGCCGGATCGGCGAGGGGGCTCGCCTCCTACCGCGGTTGGCGTCTGAACCGCGGTTGATGCCTGACCCGTAGGAGGCCGGCCCTCCGGCCGATCGGCGTCACGGGTTGCCAGCCGGCGGCAGCTCTCGTGCGGCCCGGACCTCCGTACGGGCCAACAAAAGGGCCCGGTCCCCCGAAGGGGCCGGGCCCTGCAATGCCGGGTCGGCGGGCCGCGAAGTCCTCGCGGCCGCCGGGGCGCGATCAGCCCTCGTTGTGGTAGCGGGTCACGCGCTCCACGTCGTTCTTCGCGCCCAGCACCACCGGCACGCGCTGGTGGATGTCCTTCGGCGGGAGATCCATGATGCGCTGGCGCCCGGTGGTGGAGGCACCGCCGGCCTGCTCGACGATGTAGCTCATCGGGTTGGCCTCGTACATCAGGCGCAGCTTGCCTTCCTGACCCTTGGCGGTGGTCTTGGAGTCCAGCGGGTACATGAAGATGCCGCCGCGCGACAGAATGCGGTGCACCTCGGCGACCATGGAGGCGACCCAGCGCATGTTGTAGTCCTTGCCCAGCGCGCCTTCCTTGCCGGCCAGGCACTCGTCGACGTAGCGCTTGATCGGGGCTTCCCAGAACCGCATGTTCGACATGTTGATGGCGAACTCCTGGGTGTCCTCGGGGATGTGGACCTTTTCCTTGGTCAGCAGGAACTCGCCGAAGTCCTTGTCCAGGGTGAACATGTTCACGCCCTGGCCGGTGGTCAGCACCATCATGGTGGACGGACCGTACAGGCAGTAGCCGGCGGCCACCTGGGTGGTACCGGGCTGCAGGAAGTCCTCGGTCTTCGGGTCCTGCACGCCTTCCGGGGCCTTCAGGATGGAGAAGATGGTGCCGACGGAGACGTTCACGTCGATGTTGGAGGAGCCGTCCAGCGGGTCGAACAGCACCAGGTAGTGGCCACGCGGGGCGTCCTTGGGCAGCTCGAGGATCTCGTCCATCTCCTCGGACGCCAGGCCGGCGACATGACCGTTGTGCGACAGCGCCTCGATGAACACCTCGTTGGTGATCACGTCCAGCTTCTTCTGGGTCTCGCCCTGCACGTTCTCGGAACCGGCCGAGCCGAGGACGCCGACCAGGTCGCCCTTGTCGACCAGGGCCGAGATCTTCTTGCAGGCGGTGGCGATGTCGTTGAGCAGTCCGGTGAACTCGCCGGTGGCGCCCTGGATGCCGCGCTGGGTTTCGATGATGTAGTTGGTCAGTGTCGTGCCGATATGCATTTTGCCGATCCTGATGGTTGTGAGTCCGTGCGACCTCGGGGCACTCTTGGGGCAGAGGCTGCCGCGAGGGCGGCCGAACCCGCCGCCCCGGCCCGGGTCTTAACCGGGATAGTGTAGCAAATGCCGGCGCGGGGGCCGATGCGGGTCCGAATGCAGCGAAATCCAGGGAGAAAGGCATGCCGCAGAACGCTTTGTACGCCCAGTCTGGCGGGGTTACCGCTGTCATCAACGCCAGTGCCTGGGGGGTGATCGAGGCCGTTCGGGGGCACCCGGCCCATTTCGGACGGATCTACGCCGCGCGCGACGGGATCCTCGGCGTGCTGCGCGAGGAGCTGATCGACCTCGACCACGAGGATCCGCTGACCCTGCAGGCACTGAGGCACACGCCCGGCGGGGCGTTCGGGTCCTGCCGCTTCGACCTGGGCGATCCGGAAACCCATCCCGAGCAGTACGAACGACTGGTGGAGGTCTTCCGCGCCCACGATATCGGCTATTTCTTTTACAACGGGGGCGGCGGCTCCATGGATACTGCCCTCAAGGTCGCGAAGATGGGGGACCGCATGGGCTACCCGATCACCGCGGTGGGTGTGCCCAAGACCATCGACAACGACCTCGCGATCACCGATACCAGTCCGGGTTTCGGCTCCGCCGCCAAGTTCATCGCCACCACCGTGCGCGAGGCCAGCCTGGACGTGGAGTCCATGCATACCAGCTCGACCAAGGTCTTCATCCTCGAGGTGATGGGCCGGCATGCTGGCTGGCTGGCGGCCGCCGCGGCACTGGCCCAGGAGTTCGACGGCCAGCCGCCGATGCTGATCCTGTTCGCCGAGATCCCGTTCGAGGAGGCGGACTTCATGGAACACCTCAACCGCACCATCGAGCGCCACGGCTACTGCGTGGTGGTGGTTTCCGAGGGCCTGAAGAACCCCGACGGCAGCCTGTTCTCGGTAGCGCAGAGCCACGATGTCTATGCCTATACCCAGCTGGGCGGCGCCGCGCCGCGCCTGTCCGAGCTGATCCGCGAGAAGACGGGGCACAAGCTCCACTGGGCGGTGGTGGACTACATCCAGCGGGCCGCCCGCCACATCGCGTCGAAGGTGGACGTGGACCAGGCCTACGCGTGCGGGCGTGCGGCCGTGGAAGGCGTGGTGGCCGGCCACCACAGCTTCATGCCGATCATCCAGCGGGATTCCACCCAGCCCTACCGCTGGCGCATGGGGCGGACCTCGCTGGAGAGCGTGGCCGACATCGAGCAGGGCATGCCGCGCGAATACATCACCCCGGACGGCTACGGCATCACCCAGGCCGCGCGCGACTATCTGCGTCCACTGATCCAGGGAGAGGACCAGCCGCCGTTCGAACGCGGGTTGCCGGCCTACCCCCGCATCCGCGGCGAATTGCTGCCGAAACGGTGCCCATCATTCGAAGTGGATCACGACTGAGCACTTCCGGAGGCTCGAGGGCTTGGCGTGGCGCCTGATGGGCGTAGGATGAAAGTTGTGGGGGGGCCAACCCGTGCCTTCGAGGAGGCTGTCCATGACAAACTCGATCGTTACAAGTACTCGCTTCGTCCCGTCCGGCTCCGGTTTGCTGGCCGGTCTTCTCGCGCTGGGGCTTGCCCTGTTGCCGGTGACCCCCGCGCTGGCTGAAACCGGCGAGCGGGCCGAGGCCGGCACCGGCCACATGGTGGATACCCGTTCACTGATCGATCAGACGCAGTCCGAGGACACCCGGGCCGAACTGCTGGAGCGCCTGGACGAGGCGGCGGTGCAGGAGCAGCTGATCGCCATGGGCGTGGATCCGGAGCAGGCCCGCGAGCGGGTGGCCCGGCTTACCGATGACGAGCTGGCGGAGCTGGAGGCACGCATGGATTCCGAGCCGGTGGGGGCTACCGGAGTCCTGGGCGTGCTGGCCATCGTCTTCGTGGTGTTCGTGATCACCGATGCCCTGGGCGTGACCGACGTGTTCCCGTTCGTGCAGTCACGCGATCGCTGACCCTTCGATGCAGAGTTCGGGAGGTGCACACCCCGCGGCGCACTGGCGCGGCGGGGTCGGGGGAGTGCTGGCCGCCGCGCTGCTGGCGTTGCTGCTGACGGGCTGTGCTACCGCGCCGCAGAGCCGTGACCTGGCGGGCGGACCCGAGGCCCTCCCGGATCTGCCGCCACGCGTCGAACTGCGCGACACCCCGTTCCACCCGCAGGAGGATTACCAGTGCGGCCCGGCCGCGCTGGCCACGGTGCTCGAGGGGCGCGGTCTGGACGTGTCGCTGCAAGGGCTGATCGACGAGGTCTACCTCCCCGCCCGCGAGGGCACCCTGCAGGCCGAGATGCGTGCGGCGGTGCGCGCGCGCGATCTGGTGGCGTATCGCCTGGAGCCGGATCTGGAAGCGGTCCTGCGCGAGGTCGCGGCCGGTCATCCGGTGGTGGTGTTCCAGAACCTCGGGCTCGCGATGTTCCCGGAATGGCATTTCGCGGTGGTCATCGGCTACGACCTCGACGCCGGCGAAATCATCCTGCGCAGCGGGACCCACGAACGCCACGTGAACGAGTTCGCCCGCTTCGAGCGGACCTGGGCGCGCGGCGAGCGCTGGGCCTTCATCCCCGTGGCGCCGGATGAGCTGCCGGCCACCGCGGAGCCGCTGAACTGGCTGCGCGCGGTCAACGAACTGGAGGTCACCGGCGCACTGGCGGCCGCGGCCACGGGTTACCACACGGCGATCGACGCATGGCCCGATCACCCGGTGGCCTATGTCGGTCTGGCCAACGTGGCCATGGCGCAGGATGACCCCGAGGCGGCCGAGTCTGCGCTGCGCGAGCTGATCGAGCGTGACCCCGGGGTGGACGCGGCCTGGAACAACCTCGCCCATGTCCTGCTGGCGCGGGACTGCACGGAACCCGCCCGGGCGGCGGCCGCCTGCGCGGTGGCGCTGAGCGGGGGCGAGGACGCATCCCCGTATGCCCCGACCCTGCGGACGCTGGAGCGGGCGGCCCCGTCCCCCGACGGGGCATGCGACCCCGTCCCGGACTGCCCGGCGGGCCGGCGCGCCGACTGAGAGGGGCACGCGGCTCGGCGCGGCGTCAGTCCTCGAACAGGGCCTCCACCCGCGCGTGGATGTGCTGGTCGGCGTCCGGTCCGATTTGCGTGGTCTCCGGGTCGTGGCGGTCGCAGAACGCCCAGGCGAATTTCAGGTCCTTGATCCCCAGCGAGCCGAACAGCCGGGCCTCGGCCGAATGGTCGGTGGCTTCCGGGATCACGGTCGGCCAGCCGTCCTCGCCCGGGGTCAGCGCGGGACCGAAGAAGATCGCCCCCGGCAGGTTCTTGATCCGCAGGGCGCAGGTGCCCTCGGTGACGCCGCCCATCGGCAGGAAGTCGATGGTGCGCGACAGCCGCTGCTTGCGGTTGAACGGGGTATCCACGGTGCCGCCGGCGGCGCGGATCGCGGGTGCCTCGGCCTCGTAGGCCAGCACCTCCAGTCCGGCCTCGCGCCAGGCGTCGAGGTCGCGCGCGCCGCGGTGGCTGGGCAGGAACAGCCAGCGCGGCTCGGTGAGCGCGCGCAGCTCCTGCAGCAGGGCGTCCGAAAACGGCGGGGCGTTCACCAGGATCCCGCCCATCTCGCGGTCGTCGATCAGCCAGACCGCCGGCTCGTCATCGCCGACGCGGTGGATATTGCGTTCGCGCAGTTCGACCAGTGCCGGACCGATCGTTCCGGGGGAAGCGGACATGCAGGCGTCTCCGGGTTCCTCTGGGGTGTAGCCGGGGAGATTGCGGGCTTGCGGCCCCGTGCGCAATTTGGGCGGGAATCCGGCGGGGGATCGTCGGATGGTCGGGCCGCCGACCGCCGGGTTACTGCTCCCGCGGGGAGGCCTCGTCGCGGGCTTCCAGTTGCGCCATCTCGCTTTCGATCCAGTCCTCGGTCTGCGCCAGCACCTCGGCGGCCGAACGACCCTGCGTCTCGATCGGCGGCCCCACCGAGACCTCGATGGTCCCGGGGCGGCGCAGGATCCCGTGCCGCGGCCAGTATGTACCGGAGTTCAGCGCCACCGGCAGCACCGGGTAACCGCCGCGCGCGGCGAGCTGCGCGCCGCCCTGACGGTAGCGTCCCTTTTCCCCGGGATTTACGCGCGTGCCCTCGGGGAACACGATCACCCACAGGCCCTGGTCCAGCCGCTTCTTGCCTTCCCGGAGCAGGCCCTCCAGGGCCTGGCGACCGGCACTGCGGTCGATCGGTACCGGCTGGAGCATGGCCAGGGCCCAGCCAAACAGCGGGATGCGCATCAGCTCGCGCTTGAGCACCCAGGTCTGGCGCGGGAAGATCGACACGAACGCGAGCGTCTCCCACGCCGACTGATGCTTGGACATCACCACGTGGGGGCGCGAGGTGTCCACGTGTTCCAGGCCGCGTACCCGGTAGCGCACCCCGCAGGTCACCCGCAGCCACCAGATGTTGAAGCGGCCCCACTGGATCAGGACGCGGTAGCGGCGTTCATGGGACAGCGGCCAGATCAGCAGCGGCATGATCAGGCCGTAGACCAGCGACGAGCTGATCAGCCCCGCCTGAAACAGGAGTGCCCGCAGATAGCGCATCGCCCGTCTCCTTCAGCCGGTGGCCAGCCGCCCGATGTCCGCCACGGTCTCGAAGGCCTGACGCAGTTCCCGCAGCAGCGCCAGGCGGTTGCGGCGTTCGGCGGGGTCCTCGGCCATCACCATCACCCCGTCGAAGAAGCGGTCCACGCGCTCGCGCAGGCCGGCGAGCTCGCCCAGGGCGCGCACGTAGTCGCCGTCGGCCACCGCCGCGTCCACCGCCGGGCGCACCGCCAGCAGACCCTGGTGCAGCCGGCGTTCCTCGTCGGCCACCAGGGCGTCGGGCTCCAGCGTGCCGGCGGCCTCGTCGCCGGCCTTGCGCAGCAGGTTGTGGATGCGCTTGTTGGCCGCGGCCAGGGCCTCGGCCTCCGGGCGTTCGCGGAACTGCGACACCGCGCGCACGCGCCGGGCGAAATCCAGTGGCTGGTCGGGGCCGACCGCGCCCACGGCCTCGATGGTCTCGTGGGCATGGCCCTGTTCCAGCAGGTAGCCGCGCAGGCGCTCGACGATGTATTCGCGCACCGGGTCCACCGCCTGGTCGGCCTCGGCCACGCGTTCGCGGATCGGCTCGGCGGCCGCGGTGAGCAGCGGGGTCAGGGTCAGCGGGAGTTCGCGCTCCACCAGGATGCGCACCAGCCCCAGCGCGGCCCGGCGCAGCGCGAACGGGTCCTTGGTGCCGCTGGGCTGCTTGCCGATGGCGAAGATCCCGACCAGGGTGTCGAGGCGGTCGGCCAGCGCCAGGGCCTGGGCCAGCGGGCCGTCCGGGAGTTCGGAGCCGGACTGGCGCGGCCAGTAGTGCTGCTCGATCGCGTCGGCGACGGCCTCGTCCTCGCGGTCGTGCAGCGCGTAGTAGCGCCCCATGGTGCCCTGCAGTTCGGTGAACTCGAACACCATCCGGGTCAGTAGATCGCATTTGCACAGCCGCGCGGCGCGCGCCGCCTGCTGCGCATCCAGGTCCATCAGGCCGGCGAGGCGCTGCATCAGCGCTTCCAGGCGCTGCGACTTGTCGCGCAGGGTGCCCAGGCGCTTCTCGAATACCACCGCGCCGAGCTCGTCGAGGCGCTCTTCCAGGCGGTGCTTGCGGTCCTGCTCCCAGAAGAATTCGGCATCCGCGAAGCGCGGGCGCAGCACGCGCTCGTTGCCATCGCGTACTGCTTCGGGATCGCGCGACTCGATGTTGCTGACGACGATGAAATGCGGCTGCAGGCGGCCGGCCTCGTCCACCACCGGGAAGTATTTCTGGTTGTCCTGCATGGTGGAGATCAGCGCCTCCTGCGGGACCTCGAGGAAACGCCGGTCGAAGCTGCCGCCCAGGGCCACCGGCCACTCCACCAGTGCGGTGACCTCGTCCAGCATGTCCGGGTCGACCAGCGCGCGCCCGCCCAGCTCGCGGGCGGTGGCGTGGACCTGCTCCAGGATGCGTTCGCGACGGGACTCGAACGAGGGCTCGACGCGGCCCTCGGCGCGCAGCCTGTCGGCGTAGTCCGCGGGGCTGGCGAGCTCCAGCGGGGCCGGGTGGTGGAAACGGTGGCCGCGCGTGTGGCGGCCGGCATCCTGTTCCAGCACCGTCATCGGCAGGACGTCGGTGCCGTGCAGCACCACCAGCCAGTGCACCGGGCGCACGAATTCCGTGGTGCTCTCGCCCCAGCGCATGCGCTTGGGCGTGGGCAGGTGTTCCAGGGCGCCGTCCAGCATCTCCGGCAGCAGTTCGCCGAGGGCCTGCCCCGGCTGCATGCGGCGGAAGATCAGGTATTCGCCCTTGCCGGTGTCCTCGCGCTCGAGCTGGTCCACTTCCACCCCGCAGGAGGAGGCGAAGCCCTGCGCCGCGCGGGTCGGCTGGCCCTGGTCGTCGAAGGCGGCGGCCACGGCCGGGCCACGGCGTTCCTGCAGCTGGTCGGGCTGGCGGCCAGGCACCGCGGGGAAACGCACGGCCAGGCGTCGGGGCGTGGCGAAGGCCTCGGGCTCGCCGGGTTCCAGCCCGGCGTCGCGCAGGCGGGTGGTCAGGCCCTCGGCCAGGGCGTCGCGCAGGCGTGCCAGCGCGGTGGGGGGCAGTTCCTCGGTGCCGAGTTCGATCAGAAGTTCGCGGGCTTCGTCCATGTTCGGTCCAGTCGGGTTCCGGTGGGCCCGCGCGCCCGTTCGGGGCGGCGGCGGGCACGGGTTCGGGGTATGCCCCGGTGTCGGGTGGCGTCAGGCGGCGTCGGACTTGCCGGTGTCGCCCGGGGCGCACAGTGGAAAGCCCAGGGCCTCGCGCGATTCATAGTATTTCTGCGCGACGTTCCTGGAGAGCTCGCGCACGCGCAGGATGTAGCGCTGGCGCTCGGTGACCGAGATCGCCCCGCGCGCATCCAGCAGGTTGAAGCTGTGCGAGGCGCGCAGCATCTGCTCGTAGGCCGGCAGCGGCAGGCCCAGCTCGATCATGCGGTCGCTCTCCGCCGCATGGTGGTCGAACGCGGCGAACAGGGCATCGCGGTCGGCGTGCTCGAAGTTGTACTTCGACTGTTCCACCTCGTTCTGGTGGTAGACGTCGCCGTAGGTGACCGCGCGCCCGTCCGGGCCGACGGTCCAGACCAGGTCGTAGACGCTCTCCACGCCCTGCAGGTACATCGCCAGACGCTCCAGCCCGTAGGTGATCTCGCCGGAGACGGGGTGGCAGTCGATCCCGCCCACCTGCTGGAAGTAGGTGAACTGGGTCACCTCCATGCCGTTCAGCCAGACCTCCCAGCCCAGCCCCCAGGCGCCCAGGGTCGGGGACTCCCAGTTGTCCTCGACGAAACGGACGTCGTGGGTCAGCGTGTCGAAGCCCAGCGCCTCCAGCGAGCCGAGATACAGGTCCTGGATGTCGGCCGGGGAGGGCTTCAGCAGCACCTGGAACTGGTAGTAGTGCTGCAGGCGATTGGGATTGTCGCCGTAGCGCCCGTCGGTCGGGCGCCGGCTGGGCTGCACGTAGGCCGCGCGCCACGGTTCCGGCCCGATCGAGCGCAGGAAGGTCGCCGGATGGAAGGTGCCGGCACCCATCTCCATGTCATAGGGCTGCATGACCACGCAGCCGTGGTCGTTCCAGTAATCCTGCAGTCGGCGGATCAGGTCCTGGAAGGTGGGACTCGCGGTCTCGGTTCGGTCGCTTGCGTTCGCCATCGCTGGGGGTCCGGAGCGGATCAGGGGCGGCAGTATATCGGCCCGTGCCCGGGTGCGGCCACCGCCGGGCGGGTCCATAATGAGCGGATTGATCCGTCCCGGAGGGATGATGGCCACGCACAGTGACGACTCAGCCGACGCTCCACGCGACGGCTCGCGCTATCGTGATACACGGCGGGTGACGCTGACCGGCGCTGCGGTCAATTCCGGCCTGGCTGTCACCCAGCTGGCCAGCGGATGGCTGCTGAACTCGCAGGCGCTGATCGCCGACGGCGTGCATACGGTCTCGGACCTGGTCACCGATGCCGTGGTGCTGGTCGCGGCGGGGCATGCGGCCGCCTCCCCTGATCGCAATCACCCCTATGGTCACGGCCGCATCGAAACCCTCGCCACCGTTATTGTGGGGGTCTTTCTCGCTCTCGCCGGCGTTGCCATTGCCTGGGGCGCGGGCAGCCGGCTGCTGGGGCCGGAAGAGCTGACCGGTCCGGCGCCGCTGGCCATCGCATTCGCCGTGGTTACCCTGGTGGCCAAGGAGGGCATGTACCAGTACACGCATCGGGTCGCGCGCCGCCTGGGGTCGCGCATGCTGGAAGCCAACGCCTGGCATCACCGTACCGATGCGATCTCCTCCGTCATTGTCCTGCTGGCAGTCGCCGGTGCGGTAGCGGGGTGGCCGTGGCTGGACGCGGCCGCGGCGCTGGTGGTGGCCGGCTTCATCCTGCATATTGCCGGGCGCCTCGTCTGGCGCAGCGCCGCGGAACTCATCGACACCGCGCTGGAACCGGAGGAGGTCGAGCGAATCCACCGCACCATCCTGGACGTCCCGGGGGTAAAGGACGCCCACATGCTGCGCACCCGGCGCTCCGGCGACGATGCCGTGGCCGACGTGCACGTGCAGGTCGCACCGATGATCTCGGTGTCGGAGGGGCACCGCATCGCTGACGCGGTCCATCAGGCGGTGACCGAGGATGCGGGCGCAGTCTGCGATATAACCGTGCACGTGGATCCCGAAAACGACGAGGATCAGGCCGCCAGCTCGCGGCTGCCATTGCGCCCCGAGTTGGTGGCCGGGCTGCGCGAAGCCTGGTCCGGCTTCCCCGAGCTGGAGGCCCTGGAGCACCTGTCGCTGCACTATCTGGGCGGGCGGGTGCATGCCACCGTTACCCTGCGCCTGGATCCCGGGCTGTCGGGGACAGGGCTTGAGGGGCGCGCGGACCTGCTGACCCGGCAGCTCCGCGAGCACCCGGCGCTGAAGCCGGTGCTGGGCCAGGTGACCATACTCTACCGGCCGTGCACCGAATGAGGGCGGGCTTGATGCATACGCACCACAATAGTGCATTCTATGCACTGCGGGTGTGCGGATCGTGATGGCGTCGCTGCGGAAAAGGGCGTCAGGGCGCTCCGAACCGGGGCTTTCGGTCTGGCACGCCACCTGCATAACCATCGGGCAGACGCCGCTCGGCCTCTGACGACCGCACCGGCATCGACCGTCTCAAACTGAAGACCAGAGGAGTCCTCACTATGTCCGCAGCCGAAGTGCTGAAGCAGATCAAGGAACAGGAAGTCCGCTTCGTCGATTTCCGTTTTACCGATTCCAAGGGCAAGGAACAGCATGTGACCCTGCCGGCCCACGACCTCGACGAAGACGCCTTCGAGGAAGGCAAGATGTTCGACGGTTCCTCCATCTCCGGGTGGAAGGGCATCAATGAGTCCGACATGATCCTGATGCCGGACGCGGAGTCCGCGGCCATCGATCCGTTCTTCGAGGACATGACCATGAACATCCGCTGCGATGTCGTGGAGCCGGCCACCATGCAGGGCTATGACCGCTGCCCGCGGTCCCTGGCGCGTCGCGCCGAGGCCTATCTGCAGAGCACCGGCATCGCCGACACCGCGCTGTTCGGTCCGGAGAACGAATTCTTTGTCTTCGACGACGTGAAGTGGGGCTCCGACCTCTCCGGCTCCTACTGCCGCGTGGACTCCCAGGAGGCCTCGTGGAACTCCGAGCGCGTGTATGACGACGGCAACATCGGCCATCGCCCGGGCGTGAAGGGTGGCTACTTCCCGGTCCCGCCGGTCGACAGCCTGCACGACATCCGCTCCACCATGTGCGAAGTGATGACCGAGATGGGGCTGGTGACCGAAGTGCATCACCACGAGGTGGCGACCGCCGGCCAGTGCGAGATCGGCGTCGGCCCGGCGACCCTGACCAAGAAGTCCGACGAAGTGCAGATGCTCAAGTACGTGGTGCAGAACGTCGCCCACATGCACGGCAAGACCGCCACCTTCATGCCCAAGCCGATTGTCGGCGACAACGGCTCCGGCATGCACGTGCACCAGTCGCTGTCGAAGGACGGCAAGAATCTGTTCTCCGGTGACCTGTACGGCGGCCTGTCCGAAACCGCTCTCTACTACATCGGCGGCATCATCAAGCACGCCCGCGCGCTGAACGCCTTCACCAATCCGTCCACCAACAGCTACAAGCGTCTGGTGCCGGGCTTCGAGGCGCCGGTGATGCTGGCCTACTCCGCGCGCAACCGCTCGGCGTCCATCCGCATCCCGTTCGTGATGAGCCCGAAGGCCCGCCGCATCGAGCTGCGCTTCCCGGACTCCACCGCCAACCCGTATCTGGCGTTCGCCGCGATGCTGATGGCCGGCATCGACGGCATCCAGAACAAGATCCACCCGGGCGAGGCGATGGACAAGAACCTCTACGATCTGCCGCCGGAGGAAGAAAAGGGCATCCCGCAGGTCGCCCATTCGCTGGATCAGGCCCTCGAGGCGCTGGACGGCGACCGCGCGTTCCTGACCCAGGGCGGGGTGTTCACCGACGACATGATCGACGCCTACATCGACCTGAAGATGGAAGACGTCACGCGCATGCGCATGACCACCCATCCGATCGAGTTCGACATGTACTACAGCCTGTAAGCCCCGCGGGTTTTACGGCCGTCAATCATCGGGCCCCGGCGTTCGCGCCGGGGCTTTTTTGTGCGCGGAGAGCGCGCACAAAAAAGGGCCGCCCGAAGGCGGCCCTCTGCTTCCCGAAGCGCGCCCGGAGGCGCGCCGTGCGGGCAGTCTTACAGCGCGGTTACGTCACCCGCGGCCAGACCCTTGGCGGTTTCCTGAATCTCGAAGGAAACCTTCTGGCCTTCGGCCAGGGTCTTGAAGCCCGAACCGTTGATCGCGGAGAAGTGCACGAACACGTCCTTGCCGCCATCATCGGGGGTGATGAAACCGAAACCCTTGCTCTCGTTGAACCACTTAACAACACCGGTATTCACAACTACTTACCTCATCATGTAACTAAAGAAACGTGATTGCGGAACGCTACCAACAGATCAACGGGAGCACTGGTCCAGAAAACTGGGGACTTCCTTGGAGTTGCTGCTTACCGCGAATCACGTATTCGACTATACGCCCCTGCGCCGGCAAAAGCCAATGGGGTGTGATGAAGTTTTTCTGTCAACGCCGACCGGTCAGGCGCGCGTATTCTTCCGGGTCGTTGAGTGCACGGATATCGACAAAGCTTCCGGAGGGCTGCTCGCGCAGCCGTGGCAGTACCTCGAGGATGTCGCGTGCCGCGGTTTCCGGTTCCGGCATGGTGCGGGTGCCGCGCGCGGCCTTCAGCCGCTGCAGGGCGGTGAAGGTCTCGCTGTCGGCCTCGTCGCACAGATAGTCCTGCATCGCGGTGTCGATCAGACCCGGTGCCAGCGAATGCACCGGCACGCCGGGGAATTCGTGCGAGTAGAGCTGCATCAGCATGTTCAGCGCGGCCTTGGACAGCGAATACCCGCTCCAGCCGGCGTTGCCGAACACCGCCGCCCCCGAGGAGATGGCTACGATCTGGCCGACCGGGATCTCGCGCGTCAGCAGACGATCCAGGATCACCTTGTTGGCAAAGGTGTTCACGTCCATCAGCAGGCGCAGTTCCTCCATCGGGGCGTCCGGCATGCGCTGGATATGCCCCAGCAGGCCGGCGTTCAGGATCACCAGATCCAGCCGGGTGACGCCCTGCAGCAGCCGGTCCATGGCCTCCGGGATCGTGTCGAAGTCCGCCAGGTCGATCTGTACGTCGCCGGCGACCCCGTCGTCCGGGCAGCCGCGGCGGCTCATGCCGTAGACCGCCGCGCCGTCGGCGGCGAGGACCCGGGTGAGCCCGAGGCCCAGGCCGCTGGAATTGCCGGTGATCAGGGCCGATTGCGGAGTGGTCGATGTCATGTCTGCTCCTCGCTGAGTGGTTCCATCCAGGCGTACTCGGCCTCCACGAGATTGCCGCTCCCGAGGTGCCGCATCTGCCGGCAAAGACGGTGCACCAGGGTAAGGCCGCGCCCCCACAGCCTTTCGTCGCTCTCGCCCTCCAGCGCCCGCCGTACCCGTTGGTGGTCAAAGCCCGCGCCACTGTCGCGCACACGGATGCGCACGCAGTGCCAGTCGTCCGTGCGGCGATAGCGCAGACTGATACCGATGCGCCCTTCCAGGCGCTCGAGTCCTTCCTGGCGCAGGCGATAGTACTCGGCAAAGCCCTCCGCGGTGGCTTTCATCTCGGAAGACAGGCCCAGCACGCCATGTTCGAAGGCATTGTTGCAGAGCTCGGCGATCACCGTCTGCAGGGCCTGAAGGTGTTCGCCGGACCCGGGAAACCAGCGCCGGAGCTGCTGTCGGGCCTCTTCCGCGACGTCCACGCGGGCCAGCTCGGCCCCGGCGGCCTCCATGGACCAGCGTCGGTTGCCGGTGGTGTCCGGGGGTACCGCGAGACCGGTTTCCAGCACGACCTCGGGGTCGCAGGTGATGGCGACCGCGGTGATGTCGTCGGCCGGTGACGCGTCCCCCATGTGCCGTGACAGTGCGTTGCCCAGCCGATCGATCCGCTCCGGGGGGCGCTCCGGATGGCACAGACAGCCATGCAGGCGTGCCTCGCCGAACGGCTCGCCGGCCGCGCCTTCCTCTTCCAGAACCCCGTCGGTGACGATGAGCAGGGTCTCGTCGGCGGCGACGGCGTAACGCCGAGGGCCGCTGTCCAGCTCCAGCCGGGGCAGGATCCCCAGCGGCATCGCCTGCGAGGGCAGGCTGCGCAGTCGTCCGTCGCCGCCGCACAGCAGCGCATCCGGCAGGCCGCCGTTCCAGGCGGTCAGGCTCTGCCCGTCGGGCTCAAAAGTGACCAGCACGGCGCCCATGAACATCGAGGGCGGCAGAAAGCCGTGGAGCACGTGGTTGAGCTCGAAGACCAGTTCGGTGTCGCCCACGCCCTCGCGCGTCAGCGTATGGAAGGTCTCCGAAACCGGATAGGTGCCGATGGCCGCAGCCAGGCCATGGCCGGTGAAGTCCCCCACCAGTACCCGCAGGCCGCCGTCCGGGGTGAAGTCCGACAGCACCACGTCGCCGCTGAAGGTGGCCGCCGACCACTGGCATACGCGCAGCCGTTGCGCGCCCACGTTGCGGCCCGTGATGGCCCGCGACAAGACGCTTTCCGCGGTCTCTTCCTCCCATGCCTGGCGCGCCCGGGCCCGGGCCAGGGCCTCGTTGCGCTCGCGCAGCCCGTGATGCAGGTCGCGCAGGCGCTCCATCGCGTGGATCTTGGCGCGCAGCACCGAGAGGTTGAGGGGCTTGTTGAGGAAATCATCGGCACCGGCGCGGATACCCTGCAGCAGGGAGTCCTCGTCATCCAGGGCGGTCAGGATGATCACCGGGATGAAACGGTCGCCGCACTCGTGCTTGATCTGCCGGGTGGACTCGAAGCCGTCCAGCCCCGGCATCATCACGTCCATCAGGATCAGGTCCGGGGGAGCGTTGCGTGCCTGCTCCACGGCCTGGTGGCCGTCGGTCGCCTCCTCGGTGTCGTAGCCGGCGCCGGTCAGCATCATCTTCAGCAGGCGCCGGTTGTGCTTGTCGTCGTCGACGATCAGCACACGCCCCTCGCCGGACGCCAGCGGCACGCTTTCGGAGGAGGCGTTCACGGACGTCACTCGATGGTGAACAGGCGACCGAAATTGGCGATGTCGAGCACCTTGCGTACCCCGTCGGACGCCCCGACGATGCGCACGTCGGCACTATCGCCGCCGGCGTGTTCCCGCAACAGCAGCAGCATGCCCAGCGCGGAGCTGTCCATGTACTCCGTCTGCGACAGGTCGATGACGTAGCGCATGCCGGCGCCGCGGGTGTCGCGGTAGGCGCTGCGGAAGTCCTGATGCTGATCAAAATCGAAACGGCCGTGGATGGCGATGCGCAGTTCGCTGCCGTCCGTCGATGTGCGGGTCTGGATGCTCATGCGGTCTCCGTCGGGAGTTTTCGGGGGTCAGAAGAGTTCAACGTCGCCGGTGTCCAGGTTTTCCTGATTCACGGCGCGATGATGACGATTCTGGCGATCCTCGCGCCAGGCGCGCACGCGCTCGGCCATCGCGCGGGCATCGTCGGTGGAGCGTGCCTCGTGCAGGATCCCCTGCAGTTCGTGCAGATGGGCCAGGGCGTCTTCGGCGGTGCCCAGGGACTGACGCGCGATGTCCTCGAACTGCAGCGAGCGAACCGCGGTGGCGACCGCCTGGTTCATGCGATCGGTCAGCTCCGCCTCTTCCCGCAGCCGGCTTTCCATGTCCTCGGTGGCCTCGCGGGCATAGTCGAACAGCGAGCCGATCCGCTCCTTTTCTTCCATGCTGTCGCTCATGTCGCGCGAGGCCATGGAGTGGACCGTGTCGTGCACCTGGCGGATGCTGCGGCGCGCCTCCTCGATCTGCTTGCGGATGTCCTCGTGGAAGGTGGCCGAGCGCTTCGACAGGTTGCGGACTTCGTCGGCCACCACCGCGAACCCGCGCCCGGCCTCGCCGGCCCGTGCGGCCTCGATGCTCGCGTTCAGCGCCAGCAGATTGGTCTGGTCGGCGATCTCGCCGGCACTGTCCAGCAGCTTGAACACCCCGTCCATGTGCTGGTTCATGTCCGCCATGTGGTGCGCGCTCTCCACGCTCTGGCGACTGACCTCCACCAGCGTGTCGATGAACATCTGCAGGGTCTCGTCCGACTGGCGGGTCAGGTCGCGCAGGATCTCCGGCTGGGATTTCCCGTCTTCCCCCGCGTTGTTCGTGGAGGACAGATCGGAGCTCATCAGTTCCTGCTGGCGTTCGGCGATCTGGTGCATGTCGCTGAAGCTCTCGCCCAGTTCCTTCACCGCGTTCTCGATCAGTCCCTTCTGCCGGGTGATCTCCTGATCGATCTGGTCCAGTTCGAAGCGCATGGCCTGGTCGATCTCTTCGGACAGTTCCGCGCCGCCGGCCACCCGGTGCGTGGCTTCCTGCTCGCCGTGGGTGGGGGCGTCCGCGTCCGGGGTGTGCCACAGGGCGACGACCAGCGCGGCACCCAGCAGCAGGGGCACCACCAGCAGGCTGGCCGCCGCGGCTGCTCCGGCCAGCCAGACGCCGCCAATGCCGGCCAGCAGGGTGGCCACCAGGGCAATCGCCAGGCCTCGCTGTAGCGGCGGGTGCGTCAGACGTTGTTTCCAGTCATTCATCACGTGTCTCCTCCGTTGGCGACGGCGCGGGCGGTGTCGCGATGATCGTCCAGCAGTGCCTCGGCGATGCGCCCCAGCGGCAGAACCTGTACGGCCGCGCCGCGTTCCACGGCCTCGCCGGGCATGCCCCAGACCAGGCTGGTCGCTTCGTCCTGGGCGATGGTGTGGGCGCCGGCCTCGCGCAGCGCCAGCAGCCCGCGGGCGCCGTCGTCGCCCATGCCCGTCAACAACGCGGCCACGGTGTTGGAACCGGCGGACTGCGCGGCGGATTCGAACAGCACGTCCACGCTGGGCCGATGCCGGTTCACCGGCCCCTGGTCGTCCAGCCGGCAGACGTAGCGCGCACCGTCCCGCTCCAGGCGCAGGTGATAGTCCGTGCCGGGGGCCACGAATACGTGCCCCGGCATCACCACGTCTCCGTCCTCGGCCTCCTTCACCCGTAGTGCGGTGCTGCGGTCCATGCGCTCGGCGAAGGCCTGGCTGAAGCCCGCCGGGATGTGCTGGGTGATCACGATCCCGGGTGCGTCCGGCGGCAGTCCCATCAGCACCTCCTTGAGGGCCTCGGTGCCTCCGGTCGACGCGCCCAGCGCAATGACGCGGTCGGTGGTGCGAAAGCGGCGGCCCCCGCCGGCGGTGGCCGCCGGCCGGGTGGCCTGAGCGGGCGCTTCCGCCGGGACGCTGCGTGCCTGCACGCGAATGCGCGAGGCCGTGCGGATCTTCTCGATCAGGGCGTCCGCATAGGCCTCCATGGCATGCGCCACGTCGGTCCCCGGCTTGGTCACGAAATCCACCGCTCCCAGCTCCAGTGCCTGGAGGGTGACATCCGCCCCCGCTTCGGTCAGCGAGGAAACCATGACCACCGGCATCGGGCGCAGGCGCATCAGATTGCGCAGGAAGGTGATGCCGTCCATCTTCGGCATCTCCACGTCCAGGGTGAGCACGTCCGGATCGTGCTGCTTGATCTTCTCACGGGCGTCGTACGGATCGGCCGCGGTTTCCACCACCTCGATATCCGGTGCCTGGTCGAGGATCCGTGCCAGCAGCTTGCGGATCAGGGCCGAGTCGTCGACCACGATCACGCGGATGGGGCGGGCCTGCGTTGTGCTCATTCAAACAGCTCCACGTCGCCGGCCAGGTCCTCGCCTTCGAGGCGGCGGCGGTAGTCCTGCTCGCGTTCGAGCAGGGTGTTGTTGTGCAGGGACACGAGCTTTTTCAGCCGCACCCGTCCGGAGGCAGGGAAAAACACGACCTTGCGCGGCCACGGGCCGCCCACGTCCTCGGCCAGAATCTCGAGCCCTTCTTCGCGCGCGTAACGGCGCAGAAACGCGATGTTCCGCGCGCCCACATCACTCATGCCCGCCATCACGCGCCCGCCCCCGAACATCTTGATGCGCAGGTCGTCGTGTTCGGCGCCCAGCTTGAGCAGCTCGTTCACCAGGAACTCCATCGCGTGGGTGCCGTAGCGCGTGGCATTGGAAACCGCCGGGCCCCAGCCGCTGTCGCGTTCGCCTTCCGGGAGCATGAAATGGTTCATGCCGCCCACGCCGGCCTTCGGCGACCATACGCAGGCCGACACGCAGGAGCCCAGCACCGTGGTGATCAGTTCCGCGGAGGACACCGAAACGTAGCATTCCCCGGGCAGCAGCTTGGCCGCCGGGGCATTGTTCATGCGATCCCAGTAGCGGTTGATGTGCGCGAAGGCACCATCATGCAGCTCGGGCAGCGCGCTCATGGCGAAACCCTCCGGTACAGCGTCTGTTCCAGCAGGCGGAACGCGTCGGTCACCCGGTACAGCGACTCGGAGTGGCCGATGAACAGGTAGCCACCCGGGCGCAGGATGGTCGCAAACCGTTCCACCAGCTCCTTCTGGGTCGGTTTGTCGAAATAGATCAGCGTGTTGCGACAGAAGATCGCGTCCAGCGGCCCCCGGATCGGCCATTCGTCGAACAGGTTGAGCTGCTGGAAGCGTGCCATCGAGCGCAGGTCATCGCGGATCCGGACCTTCCCGTCCTGCCCGCCCTTGCCGCGCAGCAGCCAGCGCCGCTGGCGTTCGCGCGCGATCCCGGTGATGCGACTGCCGTCGTAGATCCCGGCATCGGCATGCGCGACCACGCGCGAATCCACGTCGGTCGCGAGGATGCGCGCCGCATCCGTCGAGCCCGTCGCGTCGGCCAGGGTCATCGCGATCGACCAGGGCTCTTCTCCCGTGGAGCAGCCGGCCGACCAGATCTTCAGCGGCCCGTCCGGGTTGGCCCGGCGCATCTCCTGCAACACCGATCCCTCCAGCATCTCGAAGTGATGCGGCTCGCGGAAGAATGCCGTGAGGTTGGTGGTGAGGGCATTGATGAACTCTTCGAGCTCGGCCTCGTCGCCACCCTCGACCCGGTCGAGATACTGCTCGAAGCGTTCCAGGCCCAGCGCCCGCAGCCGCCGTGCCAGGCGGCTGTAGACCAGCTCCCGCTTGCTCTCGTTGAGCATGATCCCGGTGCGTTCGCCAATCAGGCGGGCGACGCGCCGGAAATCGCGGTCGCTCAGGCTCTCGAAACGGCCCATTCAGCAAAGGTCTCCGGTGCGCCTCAGAATTCTTCCCATTCTTCACCGCTGTCCGCGGTGGCGGACTTCTGCTGCGTCCGGGCGCGCGGGGCCGGCTTCTTCTTCTCCTCTTCCTTCTTCGCGGCGGGACGAGTGCTGCCGGCGGCGGCCGGGCGCTGTGCCCGGTTTTCCTCGGTGCGCCCGGCGGGGCGGGCAGCCGCGGCCGGAGCGGCCGGGGCCTCGCTGCGCGAGCCCTTGAAGAAGGCCATCAGCTCGAGCAGTTCGCGAGCCTGATCGTCGAGGGACTCGGAGGCGGAAGCGGCCTCCTCGACCAGGGCGGCGTTCTGCTGGGTAACCTCGTCGAGCTGGGAGACGGCCTTGTTGATCTCGTCGAGCCCGGTGGACTGCTGCTCGGAGGCGGCGGCGATCTCGGCGATGATGTCGGAGACCTTCTTGACCGAGTCGACGATCTCTTCCAGGGCCTTGCCGGAGGCGTCGACGAGCTTGGTGCCCTCGTCGACCTTTTCGACCGAGTCGGAGATCAGGGACTTGATCTCCTTGGCGGCCTGGGCGCTGCGCTGGGCGAGGTTGCGGACCTCGGTGGCGACGACCGCGAAGCCGCGGCCCTGTTCGCCGGCGCGGGCGGCTTCGACCGCGGCGTTGAGGGCGAGCAGATTGGTCTGGAAGGCGATCTCGTCGATGACACCGATGATGTCGGAGATCTTTTTCGAGGACTGGTTGATCTCGCCCATGGCGCCGACGGCCTTGCTGACGACCTCGCCACCCTCGGCGGCCTTGTCGCGCGCGGCGACGGCGAGCTGGTTGGCCTGCTTGGAGTTGTCGGCGTTGGATTTGACCGTGGAGGTCATCTCTTCCATGGAAGAGGCGGTTTCCTCCAGCGAGGAGGCCTGTTCCTCGGTGCGCTGGGACAGATCGGTGTTGCCCTGGGCGATCTCGGAGGAGGCCGAACGCACGTTGTTGGCCCCTTCCAGGATCTGGCCGACCAGCCGGTCGAGGTTGTCGATGGTGTCGTGGATGGCGTCGCGGAACTCCGCGAATTCGCCCTGGAAGTCGCCCTCCAGCCGCGCGTTCAGGTCGCCTTCGGCCATGGCCTGCATCACGCGCGAGCCTTCGCGCAGCGGCGGGACCACTGCGTCCAGCAGGCCATTGATCTTTTCGCCGACGACGCGCGTGAAGCCGCTGTACTTCTCGGGGTCCAGGCGTTCGCCCAGATTGCCGCTGGCTGCGTCCTCGATCAGCGTGGTGATCTCTTCCTCGGCTTTACGGACCTCCGTGACGTCCTGCCACTCCAGCATGTTGCCGGCATAGTTTCCGCGAGCGTCGATGATCGCGGTGGCATTGATACGGAAGCGCAGGTTGTCCAGGGCGATCTCGGCCTCGTGCGGCAGGCGCGCGGGATTCTGCAGGATCGCGTGCTGGTGCGCAGGGTTTTCGTGGAACCGATCAATGGACTGGCCCACGAGGTTTTGCGGGTCGAAGCCCGCGAAATGCCGGGAAAGGGTCGCCTGATGGCGCTCGAACATCCGCTGCAGCGCCTGGTTGGCGAAAGTAATGTCCATGTGCTCGTCGCACATCATCAGGGCGCCCTCGGCGCCATCGATGGCTGCGGCGAAGCGCGCGCGTTCACGTTCGGAGCGATTGAATTCGGTGATGTCGCTCCACTCCACCATGTTGCCCCGGTAGTTGCCGTCGTCATCCACGACCGCGGTGGCCTCGAGCTTGAACTCGATTCCGCCTACTTCGATGTTCGCGGTCCAGGGCAGACGTTCCGGGTTCTGCAGGATTGCCCGCTGGTGGGCGGGATTCTCGTGGAACTGGTCGATCGACTGCCCCACCAGATTCTCCGGATCGAAATCCGGAAAACGCTTCCGGATCTGTGCCTTGCGTTCGGTCAGCAGGTCCACAACATGCTGATTCGCGTAAATGATGTTCATGTCCGTGTCGCACATCATCACGGACATGCGCGACCCCTCAAATGCGGCGCGCATGAACTCGCCGTCGAGTCGTTCTTCGTAGACGTTGGCGTTCTGCGTCTTTTCGGCCATGGTGCTGTCCTCGCTGGGGGTTTGTTGCGGGGTTTCGGTACGGGCGGACCCGGTGTTCTTGCGGCTGCGGCCCTTCGCCGGTGCCTTGCGGCGCGCGGGGCGGGCCTCGCCCTCGGCCGCGTCGCCGGTATCGTCGGACCCGGATGCCTCGGTCTGCGGCGGCTCGTCCGAGGGCTCGGACCGGGCTTCGTCGCCGTCGTCCATCCAGCCCAGCGGATCGTTGCCCAGTTTGTTGCGCTTGCGTGTGCTCATTGCGTGTCCCGTCGTTCAGGCCGTTGCCGTCGCGGTTTCCATCAGGTCCCCGGCGAGGGCCCTGAAGTCCCCGGCGGCGCGATGCCGGGGCTGATATTCGAAGATCGTCTGGCCGAAGCTCGGACTCTCGGCCAGCACCACCGATTCGCGGATCGTGGTTTCCAGCAGTTGCGAGCCGAAGTGCTCGCGGATCCGGTCGCGCACCTCGCGGGCGTGGCGGCGCTGTTCCATGAATCGCGACAGCACGATCCATTTCGGCCGCGAGCCGCCCAGGCGCTCCTCAATGCCGTGCAGGATGCGCATCAGCCGCGACAGCCCGTTCAGCGAGAGGAAGTCGCCGGCTACCGGGATCAGCATCTCGTCGGCGGCGATGATCGCGTTCATGCCCAGCAGGCCGGCCGATGGCGGACAGTCGATCAGCACGTAGTCGAACGGTTCGTCCATCGCCGCCAGGGCTCGCTGGAGGCGCCAGCCGCGTTCGGCACCGCCCTGGTTCAGGTTTTCCACTTCCTGCAGATGCTCGCCGGCGGCGACCACCTGCAGGCCGTTGCCGGCCTCGCTGAAGGCGTCCTGCATGCGCGCCTCGCCGTGCAGTACCCGGTCGAGCCCGGCGGGGTCCTCCAGGCCGAAGGCCATGGTCAGGTGCCCCTGCGGGTCCGCGTCGATCGCCAGCACGCGGTTCCCGGCCAGCGCCAGCGCGTGCGAAAGGTTCAGCGTTACGGTGGTTTTGCCGACGCCGCCTTTCTGGTTGATCACCGCGAACGTGCGCATGGGTCGTTATGCCTCAGGCGCCCTGTTCTTCCCGGATCGCGTCTTCGCTGGCGATCAGGCCGGGGCCGAGCAGGGTGTCGATGTCCAGAACGAGGATCATCTTCTCCTCCACCGTGGCCAGCCCGCGTACGAAGTCGATGCCGATGCGGGTGCCGAAATCCGGGGCCGGCTGCAGGTTGTCGTCGCCGATGCTGTACACCTCGGAGACCGCGTCCACCACGATGCCCATCACCCGTTCGCGGTCCTCGCTGATCACCCGCAGCATGATCACCACCGTGGTGGGGCCGTACTCCAGTGGCTCCATGCCGAAGCGCAGGCGCATGTCGATGATCGGCACGATCATGCCGCGCACGTTGATCACGCCGCGGATGTAGTCCGGCGTGTTGGGCAGCGGGGTGGGGCGTTCCCAGCCCTTGATCTCCTGCACGCGGAGGATGTCCACCCCGTATTCCTCGTCGGCCAGGATGAAGGTCAGGTACTGGTCCTCCCCGGCGGTGGCCGGGTCCTGGATGGACTGGGTCGCGTCGTTAGCCATTGCGTTGGACTCCATTGGTCATCATGCAGCGCGGGTGTCGTGTCCGGCGGCCATCCGGGCGATGCCCGCAACGTCCAGGATCAGCGCCACCTGGCCGTCGCCGAGAATGGTGGCCCCGGCCGTACCCGGCACCCGCCGGAAATTGGTTTCGAGCGTCTTGATGACGACCTGCTGCTGCCCCAGCAGGTCATCCACCCGCAGGGCCACGCGCTGGTTGTCCGCCTCGGCCACCACCAGCAGGGCCCGATCCGGCATCGGCGAGGGTTCGGCCTGCCCGAACAGGGCCGCCAGATCCACGACCGGGATGTACTCGTCCCGCAGGCGGTAGAGCGGCAGCTTGCCGAAGGCCTGCTTCACGTTCTCGGGTTCCGTCTGCAGTGACTCGACGATCGCGATCAGCGGGATCACGAAGGTCTCGTCGTGGATCTTCAGCAGCTGGCCGTCCATGATCGACAGGGTAAGCGGCAGGCGAATGGTGACCCGCGAGCCCCGGCCCGGCTCGGAATGCAGTTCGATGTTGCCGCCGAGGCTGCGGATGTTCTTCTTCACCACGTCCATGCCCACGCCGCGGCCGGACAGGTCCGACAGCTTCTCCGCGGTGGAAAGCCCGGGCTCGAAGATGTACTGCAGGATCTCGTGCGGTTCCGGATTCTGGTCCGGCCGCAGCAGACCGGCGGCGCGGGCCTTCTCCAGGATGCGGTCGGAGTTCATCCCGCGGCCGTCGTCGCGGATTTCGATCACCACGTTGCCGCCGCGATGGTAGGCCTCCAGCGTGACCCGGCCGGTGGGATCCTTGCCGGCCGCGCTGCGCTCGTCGGGCATCTCGATGCCGTGGTCGATGGCGTTGCGCACCAGGTGCACCAGCGGATCGCCCAGGTGCTCCAGCACGGTCTTGTCGATCTCGGTGAGCTCGCCTTCCATCTGCAGGTCGATCTGCTTGCCGAGCTGGCCGGAGAGGTCGTGGACCAGGCGGGGGAAGCGGTTGAACACCTGGGCGATGGGCACCATGCGGATGCCCATCACGCTTTCCTGCAGCTCGCGGGTATTGCGCTCCAGTTCGGCCAGCCCCGAGCGCAGGCGCTCGATCTGCTGCTCCACGCGCGCGGGGTCTTCTTCCATCTGCTCGCTGATGTCGGTGAGCATCGACTGGGTGATGACCAGCTCGCCGACCATGTCGATCAGGGCGTCGATCTTGGCGGCGTTGACCCGCATGGAGCTGGATTCGGTCGGCTTCGAGGCCGCGCGTGCGGGGGCTCCGGCCGCGCTGTCCTCACCGCCGGGGGGCGCGGATGCCGGGCCGGAGCTCTCCGGGGGCGGGTCCGCCGGGGGGTGCGCTCCGGTGCTGTCGCCGGCGGTTTCAAGCGGTTCGATCGTCAGGTCGCATTCGTCCTCGACCCATTCGAAGACTTCCTCGATGTCGGCACGGTCCGCGTCGCCGCGCAGTTCCAGGGTCCAGGCGAGGTAGCTGGCCTCCGGGTCGTAGCCTTCGAGCGTCGCGGGCAGGCCCTCTGCGTCGCAGTGCACCGTCAGCTCGCCCAGCTCCTCAAGTACTTCGAACATGCGCAGCGGGTCGTTGCCGGTGCGCAGGAGATCGGCATGCGGACGAAAATGGATGCGCCAGCCGCGGGGCGTCCCGTCGCCGTCGCCGTCCCCGGAGCCGTTCACCGGTCCGGATCCGTCAACGTTCCCGCCCACAGTGGGCGCCAGGGCATCCGGAGTCGCATCAGGCGCCGCGTCACCCAGGGTCGCCTCGATCAGGGCCCGCACCTCGGCCGCCTCGGCCGGGTCGGCTTCGCCACCATCGCGGGCCGCCTGCAGCTGGCCGCGCAGCACGTCCACCGCGCGCAGCAGCAGATTGACGATCTCCGGGGTGGTCTCCTGCTGACCGTTACGCATGCGGTCGAGCAGGGTCTCCATGCCATGGGTGAATTCGGAGATCGCGCTGAACCCGAACGTCCCGGCGCCGCCCTTGATCGAGTGGGCCGCACGGAAGATCGTGTGCAGGGTTTCCTCGTCGCCGGCGTTGAGCGCCAGCAACTCGGTCTCCATGTGTTCCAGCCCCTCGAAGCTTTCTTCGAGGAAGGCCTCGGTGAACTGGGACATATCCATGGACATGGCTAGCGCAGGACCTTGTTGACGGTGCTCATCAGCTTTTCCGGATCAAACGGCTTGACCAGCCAGCCGGTGGCGCCGGCCGCCTTGCCCTCCTGCTTCTTCTCCGGTCCGGCCTCGGTGGTCAGCACCAGGATGGGCGTGAACTTGTAGTCGGGCAGCTTGCGCAGCTCGCGGGTCAGCTCCAGTCCGTCCTTGCCGGGCATGTTTACGTCGGTGATGACCAGATCGGCCTTCAGCCCCTGTGCCTTGCTCAGGCCGTCGTTGCCGTCCCGGCCCTCGGTCACGTCGTGACCGGCCTGCTTGAGCGCGAAGCTCACCATCTGTCGCATCGAGGACGAGTCGTCCACCACCAGCACCTTGGCCATTGCGTGCCCCTGTTATCCGATTGTCTTGTTCATGCGGGCGACCCCGGGTCCGGTCGTGTGACCTGTCAGCAAGCCGTGTGCCAGGGCCGCCGTCGCATTCTCCGAAAAAACCTGTACAAGGACTGTACATCAAACTCGGGGTCCGTCACAGAATTTAACGGGTCCCGGATGAAAAACTTGAGCCGAGCGGTTCCGCTCCGCGGAAAAACGACAAAATCCTGACCATTCCTGTACAGCTGGAAAGGCTTTGTGTCCTGCTGTCGTCAGGATCCCGGCTGGTTCGCGGAGTCCTGCACGTGGCCCTCCAGGCCCAGGCGCTGCAGGCCGCTTTCCAGGGCGGGGCTGACGGGATCGAGTGTCATGGGCTGGCCGCGGCGTTCGGCTTCCCGGCGCAGCATCGCCAGCAGCTGCAGACCGGCGGTGTCGGTGTCCCGGACGCTGTCACCGTCCAGCCGCAGGGGCTGGCCCTGGTCCAGGGTCTGGCGCGCGGCTTCGGTCAGCGCCTCGACGGCATCGATGCGCAGGCGTTCCGGCAGTTCGATGGCGGGCTGTTCGTTGGTATTCATGCGGGCTCCTGGTTCATGCTGCGAGATGTCGCGTGCGGTCGTTCCTGTCTGTGTCGGCATCCGAACACAGGGTTTGAGGTTCGTCACGTTTTCACAAGTTCCGTTTCTTTTTTCCGGGGGCACTCGCGATGGTCCGTTCCGGTCCGCCGCATCGACGCATCATCGCCTTGCCGGGGCGGCCGGAGGTCTGCGAGTGCGCGGGCGAATGGCTGCGGCAACAGGCCGGTGGCCACGGCGTCCTGTGGGCGGGCCGCAGCGCGCCCCCGGATCTGCCCTCGGTGCGTCCGGCCCAGGCCGGAGACTGGCTGGGCCGCGAGCGCGACGTGGTGGTATTCGAGGCGCAGTCCGGTCTCCCCGCCGATGCCCTGGTGATCGTCAGCGGCATCCTGCGCGGGGGCGGCGTGCTGGTCCTGCTCACGGATGCCGACGGCGCCACGCCGTTCGGCGAGCGCTGGCGGCAGGCGCTGGCGGAAGCGGTGGTGGAGCATCCCGACCCTGGACGGCCGGCGAACTGGCCGCGTCCCACTGGCGCCGTGCCCGGCGAGGGCTGGACCGACGACCAGCAGCGGGTGCTGGAGCGGCTGCGCGACCCGGGCGAACCGGACGCCCCGGGCGGGCGGCGCTGCGACGTGGTGATTGCCCCGCGCGGGCGCGGCAAGTCCACCGTGCTCGGACAGTGGCTGGGTGAACATCTGCGGCTGTCGGGCGCTCCGGACGGGGAGATTGCCGTGACTGCGCCGGCCCCGTCCGCGGCCGAGCGGCTGCTGGCGCAGGCTGCGGAAGGCTCGCCCGTCGTGGATCCCGCGACGCTGTATCGCGCACCGGCGGTCCTGCTGGATTCCCCGGCACGGCCCGACCTGCTGATCGTGGACGAGGCCGCGGCCATCCCGGTGGAGCGCCTGCTGGAACTGACCCGGCGCGCCCGCCGGGTGGTCCTGGCGACCACCACCGGCGGGTTCGAGGGCAGCGGTCAGGGTTTCCGCCTGCGGGTGCTGCCGGCACTGGAACGGGACGGCCTGTCGCCGCGGATCCTGCGCCTGCACGAGCCCGTGCGCTGGGCGGCGGGCGACCCGCTGGAAGACTGGATCAACCGGCTTTTCCTGCTGGAGGCGGCCAGCCACGAGCCTTCGCCCCAGGCCGTGCGTCTGGCGTGGCGCTCGCCGGCCGAGCTCGCGGGCGACGCCGCCCGCCTGGAGGCGCTGACCGGCCTGCTGGCCGACGCCCATTACCGCACCCGGCCCTCCGATCTGCAGCGCTGGCTGGACGATCCGGACCTGCATGTCCTGCTGCTGGAAGGGGCACGTGATGGCGCCCTGTTCGGCGCGGTGCTGGTGCAGGCCGAGCCGGGGCTGGAGCCGGAGCTGGCGGGCGCGGTGTGGGCCGGCGAGCGGCGGCCGCCGGGGCGCTTCCTGCCGTGCACCCTGGCTGCGGTGGGTTCCTTTTCATTGGCGGCGCAGACCGCCTGGCGGATCCACCGGATCGCGGTGCATCCTGCCTGGCAGGGGCGCGGGCTGGGCACGCGCCTGCTGCGCGCCGTGGCCGAAAGGGCCGCGCGCGACGGGGTGGGGCTGCTGGGGGCGGCGTTCGGGGTGACCCCGGGCATGCTGCATTTCTGGCAGCGCGAGGGCTTCGCGCCGGTGCGCCTGGGCGTGCGCCCGGATCCGGCCAGCGGACAGGTCACGCTGATCGTGATGCGTGCGCTGGCCGAGGCCGGCGAGGCGTGGCCGGCGCTGGCGGCTGTGCAGGGGGCTTTCGCCCGCGACTGGCCGCTATGGCGCGCGCTGGCCGCGGAGCAGCTGGACAGCGCCACCACCCGCGCCATCGAGCAGAGCCTGCCGGCGCCCGGCGATCATGGCGAAGTCGATGCGGACGATCGCGCCTCGATCGAGGCGTTTGCCCATCGCAGCCGCAGCTTCGAGTGGGCCCTGCCGGCACTGCGCCGGGCCCTGGCGGCCGAGGCCGCGCGGGATCGCGAGCTGGATCTGAACCCGGGCCAGAACCCGGGCCAGGACTCGGGCCAGGCCCTGCTGCATGCCGCGTGCGTGCAGCAGCAGGACTGGGCGGCCCTGCAAGCGCTGGCCGGAGTCTCCGGCAGGCGGGGGGTCATCCGCCGCCTGCGCGAGGCGGCGGCCCGGTGGCTGGCCGAAACCCGGCCCGAGATTCGGCCCGAGATCCGGCCCGGGACCCGCTAGTCCACCCGCACCAGGCGCGAGCTGACCAGCTCGCCGTGGCGCAGCATCGCGTCGTACAGGGCCTCGCTGCGTTCGGCCAGTTCGGCGTCGTCGTCCCAGGCCCCGGGGCGGTCGAATGCGTCGCCGGCGCGGTACCCGTTGCCTACGGCCTGCACGAAGGCCGCGGCGGCGCGGGTGGTGACGGTCGGGTCGCTGACCGAGCCGTCGCCATGGTCCAGGCGGGCCGGCACGTAGTCGCCGTCGAGCTGGTATTCGAGCGCGCCGAGGAACATGCGGTCCAGCGCCCGGCCCACTTTCTGCTCCAGTTCGGGGTGGCGTTCACCCATCAGGCCGGACGTGCCGTCGCGCTCGCGCAGGATGGAAAACCCGCCGGTGACCTGATGCACGAAGCGCCACTGGCCGCCGACATCCACCTCGTCCGACGCGGCCATGGCCCGGCCGTCGACGAATTCCAGGCGCGCGGGCAGGCCCCAGTCACGCAGCGGCCCGTGTCCGTCCAGCACGGCCGTGGTGATGGCCGCGGCGCGATCCGCCAGGGTTTCCGCCCGTTCCTGGTCGTCATCGTCTCCGTACAGCGCCAGCATCTCGTACAAGCCCTTGTGCCCGCGCAGCATGGCACCGAGCTGATCGACGGACCACTCGGCACCCTCGTCCAGTACGTAGACCCCGGCGTCTGCGTCCCAGGCCTCGTCGGCCCGGTCCGCGACCGCGCGGGCGACCGCGACCAGGTCGTCACGCGAATGGCCCAGCCAGCCGGCCAGCGCGTCCAGGTCGAGCTGGCCCATGTCATCGGCGCCACCCGGCTTGTCCTGGCGGACCCAGGCATAGGCCGAGGCGTGCAGCGCATCCATGCCGTAGGCGAAGGCCTCGGCATCGCTGGCGTCGGCGCCGTCGATCCGGCCGTCTTCGTGGCGCGTGTTGACCAGATGGTTTTCCAGCTGCGAGATCATCGGGCCGGGCTTGTGGGTGAGGTCATCGTACAGCCCCAGGTCCTCGAACCGGCCCGCGCTGTGGTGCATGTGATAAAGATAGGAGGCTTCGGCGTAGGCGGCTGGTGCGGCCTCCTCTTCCCCTTCGGCATGGGCGCGGAGGCGACCCTCGTCGAGGAACGCCCCCTCGGCGTAGCCCAGCAGGTCCAGCCAGCGTTCGCCGACCGCCTGCATCGGGTCTCCGGCCAGTTCCGGGCGATAACCTTCATGGCCCATCTCGCTGTCGCGCATCAGCCGGCCCTTGACCGTCAGGGCCCCGAGGGCGGCGAAGGTGTCCTCCGCCCGTGCGCCGTCGACGGAGACCAGCGGCTGGCCGTCCCGGTCCAGGGTCTGGGCGACCGTGCCGGTGCCGGTGCCGGTGTCCGCATGCGCGGCGCCTCCCGCGAGGCTCAGCGCCGCGATCAGGGTCCCGCCGAATCGAGTCTTTGCAGCCATCATGAAACCTCCTGGATCATCCTTTGTGGTGTTCGAAACCGGGCGGCAGGTGCTCGCGCATCGCATCGCTCAGCGGGACATCGTGCACTACCATCACCGGCAGGCTGGCGTGGCGCACCAGCCACTCGGTGGCCGAGCCCGACAGCATGCTGGCGAGCTGGCTGCGCCCGCGGGTGCCCATCACGATCAGTTCCCCGTCCCATTCCTCGGCGAGGCGCGAGATCTCCTCGGGTGCACTGCCCACGGCCACCGCGCATTCCTCGTCGTCCCGTGCCCATTCCTTCAGCCGGGCATAGGCCTGCTCCTCCGCCGACTGGCGCATGTCTTTCGAATGCAGCGGCGAGGAGCCGGCCCCGGCCATGGCCCCGGCCGCGCTGCCGCGGGCGACATCCGCGGGTTTCATCACGTGCAGCAGGCGGCGCGTGGCACCGGGACAATGGTGCCGAGAGATAGCGAGGGCCGCGGCCGAGGCGGAAGAAAAATCGATGGCGACAATGACGCGTTGCAGCATGCGGAAATCCTGACTTTCGAGCGTGCGTGGCGGGGGCGACCCCGTTGGACTTTGAGGCTGGCACTTCAGAAAACGCTGATGAGGTGTTAGACTCGCGCGCCTTTCTCACGGGCGGTTCCTGTGACCTGCTCCTCGTCCGTGATCCAGCGCCGTAACTGGTGGCCACGGGATGCCTAGCAGTACCCCACTGACCGGTGCCCGTCAATCCCACCCGTCTTATCACTGCAGTCGCGGTCTGCACCGTGCTCAGGGCCGGCGCGTCAAACCTCTGATTCGGGAGATTTGCCGTGCAGCAGACGCTACAGGCCTTCTGGCAACGCCAGCGTGACATCTGGTTCTTCAACGTCCGCGGCGATCTGATCGCCGGGATCGTCGTCGCCCTCGCCCTCATTCCCGAGGCGATCGCGTTTTCCATCATCGCCGGCGTGGACCCTTCGGTGGGGCTGTACGCGTCCTTCTCCATGGCGGTGGTGATCGCCTTCACCGGTGGTCGCCCCGGCATGATCTCCGCGGCTACCGGGGCCATGGCCCTGCTGATGGTCACCCTGGTGGCGGAGCACGGGTTGCAGTACCTGCTGGCCGCGACCCTGCTGACCGGGGTGATCCAGCTACTGTTCGCCTGGGCGAAGCTGGGGCGTTACATGATGTTCATCCCGCGCACCGTGATGGTCGGGTTCGTGAACGCGCTGGCGATCCTGATCTTCATGTCGCAGGTGCCGTATCTGGTGGACGGTGACACCACCATGTGGGTGCTGGTCTCCGTCGGCCTGCTGATCCTCTACGGCCTGCCGCTGATCCCGGGCTATCCCAAACTGCTGCCGCCTCCGCTGGTGGCCATCGTGGTCCTGACCATCGTGGTCTACTACATGGGCCTGCCCACCATGGAAGTGGGCGACATGGGCGAGCTGCCCGACGGCCTGCCGGTGTTCCTGTTCCCCGACATCCCGTGGAACCTCGAGACCCTGCAGATCATCTTCCCCACCGCGTTCTCGCTGGCTGTGGTCGGTCTGCTGGAATCGCTGATGACGGCGCAGGTGGTGGACGATCTCACCGACACTCCCTCCGGCAAGAACCGCGAGGCCCAGGGCCAGGGCATCGCCAACATCGTGACCGGCTTCTTCGGCGGCATGGCCAGCTGCGCGATGATCGGGCAGTCGGTCATCAACATCAAATCCGGCGGTCTGGGACGGCTGTCTACCCTGTCGGCGGGTCTGTACCTGCTGTTCTTCATCCTTGTGCTGGGGGATCTGGTGTCGATCATCCCCATGGCCGCACTGGTGGCCGTGATGATCATGGTCTCCATCGCCACCTTCGACTGGAGCTCGCTGACCACCCTGCACAAGCTTCCGCGCACCGATGCCACCGTGCTCATCGTGACCGTGGGCGTGACCGTGGTGACCCACGACCTCTCGCTGGGCGTGTTCGCCGGCGTATTGCTCAGCGCGGTGTTCTTCGCGCGCAAGATGGTCAACGCCGTCCATGTGGAAAGCGAACGACCGGAAGGAAGCAGGATCCGTACGTACAAGGTCCGCGGGCAGCTGTTCTTCGTGGCCGTGGACAAGTTCATCGACAGCTTCGACTACCGCGAGCGCATTCATCACGTGGTCATCGACCTCAGCGAAGCCTCGCTGTGGGACAGCTCCGCGGTGGCCGCCATCGACAAGGTGGTGGCCAAGTTCCGCCGCAACGGCATGGAAGTGGAAGTGAAGGCCCCGCCCGGCCAGAGCGGCGAGCTCCACGACAAGCTTGCCCTGCACGACAAGGAAGGCGGCGCCAGCGAACCCGGGGGCCACTGATCCGCGCCGGCACGTGACCGTGCGCCCCGGGGCATTGCACTATCGTCCGGCGCCCGCGTTCAGGGCTGCGTCCAGTTGTTCGGTGACGTGGTCGGCGATGCGGGTGTCGAGCCAGTAACGGGGGCGCCCGGGCACGTCTCCGGCCACAAAGCCGACATGCCCGCCGCGCGCCTGCAGCTCCAGCCGGACCCCGGAGCCCAGTTCGCGGGTGGCGGGGACGCTGGTGCCCGGGACGAACGGGTCGTCCGCGGCATGCAGGATGAGGGTCGGCTGGCGGATCGCGCCCAGGCGCGGGCGGCAGCTGGCCCGGGCGTAGTAGTCGGCACTGTCGCGAAAGCCGTGCAGCGGGGCGGTGATGCGCTCGTCGAACTCGCGCAGCCGGCGCATGCGGCGTAGCTCCGCGAGCGGCAGCGGGGCATCGTCGCGTGCTGCGAACTTGCGCAGCGTGACCCGGCGCAGACCGCGCATCAGATGCCACTGGTAGACCCGCGCGAAGCCGCGCTCCAGGGCATCGGCGCTGGCGGCCAGATCGAACGGCACCGATACCGCCACAGCGGTGGCCAGCGGCGCGTCGCCGCGTTCCCCCAGCCACGACAGCAGCATGGAACCGCTCAGGGAAAACCCGCAGACCGCCATCGGCCGGGTGGGGTCGCGTCGACGCAGGGTCTCCACCACGTGGTCGAGGTCGTCCCATGCCGCCGCGTGATAGCTGCGGCGCAGCCGGTTCGGGTGCGAGCCGGCCCCGCGCGAGATCAGCACCGCGCTGCCGATCCCGCGCCGCGCCAGCGCCGCCACCACCCCCAGCGCATAGCCCGAGGTCTCGTCGCCGCCCAGACCGTGGCCCACCAGCACCAGACCGCGGCCCGGTGGCCCCCAGGCCAGTTCCAGGAAATCCCCGTCCGGCAGTTCCAGGCGTTCGCGCTCCAGCCGCACCGGTGGCGGCGCGCGAAACAGTGCCGGAAAGACCGTCTGCGCATGGCGCCCCGCCAGCCACCAGGCCGGCCGGAACGCCTGATCCGTCTTGCCCTCGAACGGGTCGCTCAACCTCTGGCCTCCTCGATCGCCACCGGATGCATTCGCGGACAGCGAGCAGGCCATGAAGTGCCCCGAGCGCGCTCGAACCTGGCCACGGCGCCAAAGACGTGGGAAACGATCTTGCCTCCGGGTGTCCTGGTGTCGATCGTTTTCGAGACTCCCCGCTCAGTGATCGCAGGGATGGACTCGGGGCCGGATGCCGCGCTAACTTAGCACAAGGTAATACCTAGTAATACGAGGTCCGCCATGGCAACGTCCCTGAAAATCGATGACGCACTGAAAGCCCGCCTCCAGGATCTCGCCGCCCAACGCCGACGGTCGCCCCACTGGATCATGCTCGAAGCCATCCGCCAATACGTTGACCGCGAGGAAGCCCGAGAGAGTTTCAGGCAGGAAGCCCTGGCGTCCTGGTCGGCCTATCGGGAAACCGGCCAGCACCTGACCGGGCAGGAAGCCCGCGACTGGTTGAGAACATGGGGCACTGACGATGAAGGAACCGTGCCCGAGTGCCACGAGTAATCGTCACCGCAGGCGCCGCAGAAGGTTTGGAGCGATGCAGGCGGGCTCTCGCCACTAAAGCTCCGGATGCGGCCAGGCGCGCGGGTCAGGTGATCGAGCGGCAATTCCTGCTGCTGGAAACGGCCCCCGATATTGGGCGACCGGACCCTGAAATCCCCGAACTGCGTGAGCTGGTGATTGCCTTCGGCGACTCCGGATTCGTGGCCCTCTACCGTCACGAACCGGCCGACGACGCCGTGTACGTCCTCGCCTTCCGGCACCAGAAAGAGGCGGGTTACTGAATGCGGAGCCCGAGCTTCAATCGCTTGTGCCGTGCATCGGTCACGAACAGCGGAATCCGTAACCGCGGCTTACAGGTTGGGGGCCGGAATTTTCAGATCGTCCGGGGTGAGGCGGTGCGGCAGGAGCGCCTGGACGGCGTCGGGTGCGGCCACTGGACGGTGGGGCGCGCTTACTTGCCCGGCGTCCGCCGACGGTAGACCCCCAGCTCCAGGCGCTCCCAGGGGTCTTCGCTGTCGCGCTTTTTGATGATGCGGGCCACCAGATCCTCGTTGCGGTCCAGCAGCTCCGCCGCCATGTCGTTCTCGTCGCGCGGCAGATACCCCAGCTGGTGATCCAGCCAGCACACCGCCACTGCGTTCGGATCGACCGGATTCAGCCGCTCGCGCTGCACCGTCAGCCCCTGCCCGCGGCGCAGGTGCGGCCACAGCCGCGGCGCCTCGTGATGCCGATACCCCGCCAGCGGAATCCGTTGCAGGAGCTCCTCCGTGGTAGCCGTGTTCTGAATCCGGTCCCGCCGCGCATAATAACCGCGCAGCACGGGAACGGGCCGGGCCTGATCGGGAAAACGGGAGCCGTTGCGTTGCATGGGAACCTCCGGGGTTCGTGTTGCCAGTACCCGTATCCCACCACAGGCGGTGGCTCACACAGTGAGCCACCCGGCCAGGGCGTCGCTACCGTGGTCTCCGTTGGGGCTGTTTCGTTTGTTGCGTTTGTGCTCCTGGTGCGCCCATATCGAAGGAAGACGAGAGGAACGACGATGAACGCCCACGAAAGGAACAGCGGCCTGCCCGACCCTGAAGACGCCGCTCTGGCGCGCGAAGGCGCGAGCGAACTGGCCCGGCTGCTCGCAGAGAAGCTCGAGGCCGAACGGGTGCAGATCCGTCTGGACGGAGCCGACCTGATCGTGCCGCGGCAGGCGGTCTCTCTGTTGCGCGACATCCTTGCCCAGATGGCCCAGGGGAACGCAGTAACGGTGGTCCCGACCCACGCGGAACTGAGCACCCAGGAGGCGGCCACGATCATCAACGTGTCGCGGCCATTTGTCGTCAAACTGCTCGAGCGGGGCGATATCCCGTTTCGCAAGGCCGGCACGCACCGCCGCATCCGTTATGAAGACCTCATGAACTACAAGGCGCGCATGGACGCCGACAGCCGCGAAGCAATGGATGCTCTGGCCGCGCAAGCGCAGGAGCTGGACATGGACTATTGATGCATGCGCTTCAGCTCTTGACTGATCATCCCCGGGCTGCGGCCCAGCGTCCGCGCAATCGCCCCCTGCGAGCGCCCCAGCCCGCGCAACGCACTGATCTGATATCGTTCTTCCTGGGTCAGCTGCCTGTAGTGCCTCATCGGTACGCCTGAATGGGTTTGGGGTGAGAGCCACCCATTCTACGGCGGCAGCTGGCCCACCCCTTCCGGGTTCAGGCGTTGCAGTTATTCTATGAATTCAGGCCCTGATTCCATCCTGGTTCTCCAGAACGCGCTCTCTGGATTCCGGCTCTTCCAGTAAGGTGCAGAGGGTCTCGACGGTCTCTCTGTCGGGCAAGTTCTTGTCGTCGAGGGATTCGCCGGCGGTGGCCATCAGCGGAAAGCATAAGGTGATTGCGGTTGCGATCCTTGCAATGGGCATGAGTAACTCCACAGGTTCAGGTGTAGCGGGCGGCGGCTTCGCGCAGCGTGTCGGCGACGCGCTGGCGCAGGGATTCGGGGGCGATGACTTCCACGCCGGGGCCGTGGCGCAGGATTTCCTGGATCAGTTCGGTGGGGTCGGAGTAGGGGATCTGCAGTTCCCAGGTGTCGCCGCGGTACTGGCCGATCTGGTCGGGGTGCCAGGTTTCGTCGGCGACCCAGCGGGCGTGTTCGGGCGTGAAGCGCAGTACGGCCCATTCGCTGGCGGGGCCGGTGAAGATGCCGAAGGCGGCGCCGACGTGGCGGTCGAGGTCGGCATCGGCTTCTTCCCGCAGCGGGGTGTCCTGCACGGGGGTGGCGGCACGGATGCGTTCCAGGGCGAAGGTGCGCAGGGCTTGGGCGTTTTCGCACCAGGCGATCAGGTACCAGTTGTCGCGGTAGTAGAGCAGACGCTGCGGGTGGATGCGGCGGCGGGTAGCGCTGTCGCGGGCGCGGCCGTGGTAGTCGATGTCCAGCGGGTGGCCGGCGAGGGTGGCCTCGGCGGCGATGCGGAAGGTGTCGGCGGCGCTGGTGCGATGGGCCTGGGGCTGGATCTGGATGCGCCGGCGAAGTTCGGTGGAGTCCTGGCCGCCGCTCTCCAGCAGGCGGCGGATGCGGGTCTTCATCGGGCCGATGACGGGGGCGAGCAGGCCCGGCTGCATGTCCTCCAGCAGCTGTTCCATGGTCAGCAGGGCGAGCAGTTCGGATTCGTTGAACCACAGCCCCGGCAGCTCGAAGGCCGGGGCGTCGGGGTCGTAGCGGTAGCCGTTGGCCTGCGCGTCGTACTCGATCGGTGCCTGCATGAAGTCACGCATGTATTCGATGTCGCGCTTGAGGGTGGCGCGCGACACCCCGAGCTGTTCCACCAGCTGCGCCAGCGAGGGCGGCTGGCGGCTTTCCTTGAGCCGGCGATGCAGGTGGAAGATGCGTTCGGCGCGGTTCATGGGGAGGACCTGGCGGCGGATCAGTGCAGCCGGCGGCTGACGCGGATGATCTCGTCGTCGGAGGTGAGGATCTCGCGCTGGAAGCCGTGGCGGCGGGCGAGGGCGAGCATGCCGTCGTTGTGGCGCAGGACCTCGCCGAACAGTTCGCGCAGGCCGTTGCGCCGGGCGGAGTCGATGATGGCCTCCATCAGCAGCGAGCCCACGCCGCGGCCCTGCCAGGCGTCGCTGACGACTACGGCGAATTCGGCGCTCTCGCCGTCGGGCTCGGTGGTGTAGCGGGCCACGCCCACCTGGACTTCCTGGCCGTCGGCGTGATCCACGGCGATGAAGGCCATCTCGCGGTCGTAGTCGATCTGGGTGAAGCGCACCAGCATTTCGGGCGTGAGTTCGTCCAGCGAGCGCATGAACCGCAGGTAGCGGGTCTTTTCCGACAGGCTGCGCACGAAGGCCTGTTCGATGGCGGCGTCTTCGGGGCGGATCGGCCGCAGTTCCAGCTCGTGGCCGTCGCGGGTGGTGACGGTGTGCGCCACGTGCCCGGGATACGGATGGATGGCCATGTGGGCGTAATGGCGGGTGTCGTGCCCGGGGTCCGCCAGTTCGATACGGGCGTCCACGGCCATGACACCGTGCTCGCCGGCCTGCAGCGGGTTGATGTCCAGCGACGCCAGTTCCGGCAGTTCGCAGGCCATCTCCGAAACCCGCAACAACACCTGTTCCAGCGCCTCGCGCGGTACCGGCGGGGCGCCGCGGAACTCGCCCAGGGTGCGCGCGGCGCGCGTCTGGTCGATGAGGCGTTCGGTCAGTGACTGGTTCAGCGGCGGCAGGGCGATGGCCTGGTCGCCGATGACTTCCACCGCGGTGCCGCCCAGGCCGAAGGCGATCACCGGGCCGAACACCGGGTCGCGCGAGATCCCGACGAGGAGTTCGCGCGCATGCCCGACCTCGGACATGCGTTCCACGGTGACGCCTTCGACGTCGGCGTCGGGGAAGTGCTCGCGGATCTGGTCCAGCATCTCCTGGGTCTGCTGACGCACCGTCTGCACGCTGCGCAGGTTGAGCCGCACGCCGCCGAAGTCGCTCTTGTGGCTGATCCCGGTGGCGCTGATCTTGAGCGCCACGGGGAAGCCCAGGGTTTCGGCGGCCAGCATCGCATCCGCCGGGTCGCGCGCGAGGATGCTGGGGTTGGTGGGGATGTGGAAGGCGGCCAGCACGGCCTTGGACTCGCGGATGCTGAGAACTTTGCGGCCATCGTTGCGGGCGTTCTGCAGGATCAGGTGGGCGCCCTCGATGTCGGACGGGGTCTCGTCGCACAGCGGGCCCGGGGTCTGCAGCAGCATGCGCTGGTTGTGGCGGTGCCGGATCAGCCAGGCGAAGGTCTCGATCGCCGCTTCGGGCGTGCGGTACTGCGGGATGCCTGCCGCGTCGAAGCGCCGGCGTGCGCTGGCCACCAGCGGGTCGCCCATCCAGCAGGCGAGCACCGGCTTGTGGCTGTTGCGGGCCTGTTCAATCACGGCTTCGGCACAGGCGTCCGGGTCGGTCATGGCCTGCGGGGTCAGCAGTACCACCGCCATATCTACGCCGGGGTCGGCCAGCGTGATGCGCAGTGCCTCGCCGTAGCGTTCGGCGGTGGCGTCACCGAGGATGTCGATCGGGTTGCCATGCGACCAGTGGCCGGGGAGCAGGCCGTTCAGCGCGTCCATGCTCTTGTCCGCCAGACTGGCCAGATCCAGGCCGAGGTCGGCCGCGCGGTCCACGGCCATCACGCCGGGCCCGCCGCCGTTGGTGAGGATCGCCAGGTTCTCGCCGCGCAGACGCATCCCCTGCGCGAGGATGTGGGCGGCGGAGAACCACTGCGACACGCGCTCCACGCGGACCACGCCGGCGCGTTCCAGGGCGGCGTCGAAGACTGCGTCGGAGCCCATCATGGCCCCGGTGTGGGTGGCCGCCGCCTGGGCGGTGGCCGCGTGGCGCGCCGACTTCAGCACCACCACGGGTTTCATGCGAGCGGCCGCGCGCAGCCCGGAGAGGAAACGCCGGGTGTGGCGGATGCCCTCGACGTACAGCAGGATGCCCTGGGTTTCGGGATCCACCGCGAGGTAGTCCAGCAGCTCGCCGAAGTCGACGTCGGCGGCGTCGCCGGTGGAGGCGACGCCGGAGAAGCCGATGCCGGTGGACTGGGCCCAGTCCAGCACCGCGGTCACCAGGGCGCCGGAACTGGAGACCAGCCCCAGCTTGCCGGGCAGTGCCTGGTTGTGACTGAAGGTGGCGTTGAGGCCGATCCGCGGGCGCATGATGCCCAGGCAGTTGGGGCCGATCAGGCGCATGCGGTAGCGCTGCGCGATCTCCACGCACTCCTGCTGCAGGCGCTGGCCCTCGCGTCCGGCCTCGCCGAAGCCGGCCGACAGGATGACGGCGCCGTGCAGCCCCGCCTCGCCACAGTTGCGCAGGATGGCGGGCACGGCCCGCGCGGGCGTGGCGATCAGCGCCAGGTCCACGCGGTGCTCGCCGGGGCGCAGTTCGGGGACGCAGGGCAGCCCCTGCACCGTGTCATGCTTGGGATTGACCGGGACCAGCGTGCCTTCGTATCCGGCGGTCAGCAGGTTGGCCAGGACAGTCTGGCCCACGGCCCCCTCGCGCTCGGTGGCGCCGAATACGGCGACGCCGCGGGGGTTGAAGATCTTGTCGAGGATATGGGTGCCCATGCATGCTTCCTGCGGTGGTGGATCCGATGAATTCGTGCTGCCCGGAGGGGCCTTCATAACATGAATCTTGCCTTTTTATCTCCCGATGCCGGGCTGGAACACGACAACGGGCCCGGACATCCGGAATGCCCCGAGCGGCTGACCGCGATCCGCGACCAGCTGGTGGCCGGCGGGCTGGACCCGTGGATCCTGCATCGCGAGGCGCTGCCGGCGGGGCGCACGGATCTGCGGCGGGTGCATGCCGAGGCGCACATCGACCGCGTGCTGCGGCATGTGCCGGCGGGCGAGCGGATCATGCTCGACGGCGACACCGCGGTGTCCGGCGGCAGCCACGAAGCGGCCCTGCTGGCGGCGGGCGCGGGCATGACGGCCGTCGACTGGGTGATGGGTGCGGAGAACCGCCGTGCGTTCTGCGCGGTGCGTCCGCCGGGGCACCATGCGCGCGCCGACCGCGCCGCGGGGTTCTGCCTGTTCAACAACGTGGTGATCGCCGCGCGGCACGCGCAGGCCCGCCACGGTATCCGGCGCATCGCCATCGTGGACTTCGACGTGCATCATGGCGATGGCACCGAGTCGCTGGTGGCCGGGGATCCGTCCATCCTGTTCGCGTCGTCCTTCGAGCATCCGGCCTACCCCGGGTCGGGCGTAACGCCGCTGGGCGACAATTGCCTCAACGTGCCCGTGGCGGGCGGGTCGTCCGGCGAGCAGTGGCGCGAGGCGGTGGCCGCGGCCTGGTTCGAGCGGTGGGATGCGTTCGCCCCGGAGCTGGTGCTGGTGTCGGCCGGTTTCGATGCCCACCGCGAGGACGAACTCTCGCGCCTGGCCCTGAGCGAGGACGACTACGCCTGGATTACCGCGCGCATCGTGGAGCTGGCCGAGCGCCACGCGCAGGGTCGGGTGGTCTCGATGCTGGAAGGCGGCTACGCCCTGCACGCGCTGGGGCGCAGCGCGGTGGCCCACATGCGCGAGCTCGGAGGGCTGTAACCCCGGCGCTATTCGTGCGCGGCCACGCGGTTGCGGCCGCGACGCTTGGCCTCGTACAGGGCATCATCGGCGCGCTTGAAGGTGTCCTTCAGCGGTTCCCCCGGCTGGTACTCCGATACCCCGATGCTGACGGTGATATGGCCGGGGCCCGGAAAGACTGCCTTCCCGACCCGCGAGCGCAGGGTTTCGGCGACCTTGCGCGCACGGGGCAGTTCGGTGGCCGGCAGCAGGATCATGAATTCCTCGCCGCCCCAGCGGCCCACTACATCGGACTTGCGCAGGCGTTCCTGAAGGACCCGCACCAGGGTCTGCAGCACCTCGTCGCCCACGTCGTGGCCGAAGGTGTCGTTCACGTCCTTGAACCGGTCCAGATCGAGCAGCAGGATCGAGAACGCATCGCCGTGGCGATCGGCGCGGTGGGCCTCCTGTTCCAGCAGGCTCTCCAGGTGGCGCCGGTTGGGCACGCCGGTCAGGCGGTCGTGCAGGGCCTGGCGCTCCAGCTCTGCCTCGAGGTGCTTCTGTCGCGAGATGTCGTGGAACACCGCCACGTAGTGTTCCACCGGCCCGTCGTCCCCGGATCGCAGCGCGGTGATGGACATGTACAGGGGAATCAGCACGCCATCCTTGCGCCGGTCCCAGATCTCGCCTTCCCAGTGGCCCTGCTCGTCGAGGCGGCCGAACAGGTCGGAATAGAAAGACCGGTCGTGCTCGCCCGATTTCAGCAGTTCCCGCGGGTTGGCGCCGATCGCCTCCGCCGCGCTGTAACCGGTGATCTCCTCGAACGCCGGGTTGGCCCGCAGGATCCGCCCGTCGGCGTCGGTGATGAAGATCGCATGGCTGGCGCGGAAGGTCGCCGCCAGCAGTTCCAGTTCTTCCTCCAGCTCGCGGCGTTCGGTGATGTCGACCAGGTAGCCGTGATAGTGATCAACCGCCCCGAATTCATCGCGTTCGATGGTGGTGAAGTCGAGCATCCAGCGCCACCCGCCGTCACGGTGGCGCATGCGGTAGGGCGTGTGCTGGAAGTTGGCGCTGCGGTCGTCGGTATGCGCCTGTACTTCCCGGTCCAGGCGTTCGCGATCGTCGGAGTGGACCAGGTCGTTATGCGGCCTGCGTTCCCCGGCCAGTTCCTGCGGGTCGTAGCCCAGGATCTCGCGTACGTTGGGCGAGACATACTGGATGGGCCAGCCCGGAGCGTTGTCCCAGGCAAAGACCAGCGTCGGACCGGCCATGAACAGGTTGCGCTCGCGTTCCAGCGCCAGGCGCTGTTCGCGTCGCGTCAGCTCGTGGCCGAGCCATTGCGCCATCAGGGTGATCAGGTCGCGCTCGAAGGGCACGAAGGGCCCGCGCGGGTTCCGCGCGACAAAGCTCAGCACCGCGCGCAGTTCCCCGTTCACGTGTACCGGCATGCCGAAACAGGCGCCGGCCGTAGGCGTGTCCGAGATGCTGCAGCCCCCGGTCCGGGCCTCCGGAGCGTGGAATCCCACCGGGCCGGGTTCCGTCAGGGCGTTGTTGCAGAAGCGGGCATCCCGCTCGCCCGGTTCCCCGGGGCCCTCCGGCCAGTCACCGGCGGCCTCCAGGATGCGGCGGCTGCCGTCATCCACCCGCACCAGGCGACCATGGTCCATGCCGAACTCGCGCAGGCCGAGTTCCAGCAGTGCGCGCAGTTTGCCGGCGTCTTCGGTGTCCGCGGTGCTGGTGATCCGGTGCAGCTCCTGCAGCGCGTTCTGCCGGCGCTGCTCCAGGGCCTCACGCGTCTTTTCCGGGCGGATGTCGCGGATGATGGTGGAGTAATACTCGGGCTCGCCGTCGTCATCGAAGTGCGCAATGATCCGCTGCGACACGGGGATCTCGTATCCGCCGGCATCCAGCAGTGCGGACTCGCCTTCCCAGGAGCCCTCGTGCCGTGCGGTCGGCAGCCCCTCGGCGGCCAGGCGATCACGCGCCCACTCCGGCGCCAGCCATTCCCCGGCGCGTTCCCCGGAGAAGAAAGTGCGATCCTGCTCCGGGTCTGCACCGCCTGCCGCGCCTGGCAGGCCGATCAGCTCCTTGCCTCCGCGGTTGACGTACAGGATGTTGCCCTCGGCGTCCGCCATGGACACGAAATCCGGGGTGGCCTCGAGGATCTGGATCAGCCGTTCGCGGCTGCGCTCCGCCTCGCGCTGCTCGGTGACGTCGATCCCCACCCCCTGAAACGCGGTGATCCGGCCGTCCGCGTCGAAGAACGCCCGGTTGCTCCACATGATGGTGCGCAGCTCGCCGTCGGCCCGCGGCAGGGTGTTCTCGAAATGTCCCACCGGCCGTTCCGGGGCAAAGCTGTCCAGATGCGCGCGGACCCGAGCGACGTCCGCCTCCGGGGTCCAGTCCAGCCAGCGCTGGCCCAGGACCTCCTCCGACGTGCGTCCCTGGAATTCCAGCATCGCGCGGTTGGCATGCAGAAGCGTGGTATCCGGGAGGTAGCGGGTGACCAGATGCGGGTGGTCCTCGACCAGGCTGCGGTACAGCGCCTCCTGCTGTGCCAGTTCGCGGCGCGCGCGGTGGCGGGTCGCGGCGTAGACCAGGCTGCGCTGGAGCAGCTCATCACCCAGCCGGTTCTTGCTGAGGAAGTCCTCGGCCCCCGCCTCGATGGCGTGCGCCCCGGTGGCCGCATGGTCGTCGCCGGTGAGGACCACCACGGGGATCTCGCGGGTCGTCGACAGCACCCGTTCCAGGGTTTCGTCCGGGTCCGAATCGGGCAGGTTCAGATCCAGCAGGATCGCGTCGAACGCGGTGGCGTCGCGTGCCAGATGCTCCCGGGCCTCCTGCAGCCGGCCGCAGTGTGTGGTGTCGAACCGCGTGGCCCCGGTCGGGATGGCCAGCAGATCCCGTACCAGGGCCGCATCATCCATGTTGTCCTCGATCAGCAGAACGCTGAGGCGAGGGGAGTCCTCGGGGCGGGGGATCTCGGACGCTCGGGGCGGCATCGGTTCCTTCCGTGCATGGTTCACGTCGGGCAGGATAACCCCTGCCTGCCGGCGAATACAGCGACGGTGCCCGGGCTCAGGCGGGGGCGGGTACGGCGGACCACTCCGGCGGGGGCGTCCAGTGTTCCAGCCAGCCCTCCAGCGCGTCCGGCGGCAGCGGGCGGGCGATGGCATAGCCCTGGCCGTTCTCGCAGCCCATGCCGATCAGGATGCGCCCCTGTTCGACCGTTTCCACGCCCTCGGCCAGGACCAGGCGGTCGAACGCCCGGGCCAGGCCCACCACCGCCTCGATGATGGCCCGGTCATCGGCGTCCTCCAGCATGTCGCGGACGTAGCTGCGGTCCATCTTCAGCGCGTTGGCGGGCACGCGCTTGATGTAGGTCAGCGACGAGTAGCCGGTGCCGAAGTCGTCGATGCTCATGGACACGCCCAGTTCGCGGACCGCACGCATGTTCGCCTCCGCCGCCGCGGCGTTGTCGAAGGCGGTGCTTTCCAGCACCTCGATCTCGAGATCGGCCCGCGGGATCTCCGGATGGCGATCCAGGATGTTTTCCAGACGTTGTGCCAGGTCGGCGTTCTCGAGCTGCAGGGCACCGATGTTGACGCTGACCGGAAGATGGTGCCCGTTCCGGCGCCAGGCCTCCATCTGGCGCATGGCCTCCTCCAGCATGTATTCGCCGAGATCGATGGAGACCGGGTCGTTCTCGATGGTCGGCAGGAACTCCGCCGGCGCCAGCAGGCCGCGGTCCGGGTGTCGCCAGCGCACCAGCGCCTCCGCGCCGAGCACCGCACCGGTACGCATGTTCACCTTGGGCTGGTATTCCACGCTCAGTTCGCCATTCTGCATCGCCCGGCGGAATGCATTGATGGTGCGGTGTCGGCTGGCGACCCGCTGATACTGTCCGTGGTCGAAATATTCCCAGGCGCGGATACCACGCAACTTTGCTTCGTACAGTGCATCGTCCGCCTGGCGCAATACGGTCTCCGGGTCGAGGCCGCTGCGCGCAGGGCGGATCGAGATCCCGGCACTGACGGAGACGTTTTCGCTGGCCCCGCCGGCGCCCTTGTCGGTGACCGGCAGGTGATGCCCGGCCTCGATCACCCTCCGCATTACGTCCTCGAGGCGTTCGATGGTCTCGGTGCTGCGCAGCACGAGGATGAATTCGTCCCCGCCGCGGCGCCCCAGCAGGGCGTCGCCGTTCAGGCGGTCGCGCCAGCGGCGGCTCAGCTCGGCGAGCACCCGGTCGCCCGCAGCCATCCCCAGGCGCTCGTTGAGGGCTCGAAAGTTGTCCACGTCGATGGAGACCAGGGCCAGCGCGGTCTCGTCGTGCTCCGTAGTGGCTTCCTCCAGCGCCTGCATGATCCCGGCGCGGTTGGGGAGGCCGGTCAGCGGGTCGTTGACCGAAAGCCATTCCAGTTCCCGGCGGTGTTCCAGCTCACGGGTCATGTCCTCGTAGAAGGCGATCCGCAGGCTGCGGCCATGGTCGCGGATCTCGCCGCCGCGGGTGATGCGGACCGGGATATCCCGGCCCGTGGCACTGCGGACCCGGCTGTACAGCGGCGGGCTGTCGTTCCCGGCGGGGGCCTCGGGCGGTGCCGTCAGGAGTGCGGCGACCCGCTCGCGTTCGTCGTCCGGGTGGAGATCGGCGATGCTGCGTTCCTTCAGCTCGCTTTCCGTATGGCCGGTCAATGTGCAGGCAGAGGGGTTGGCCTCGAGCACGCTGCCGTCTTCGGCATCCAGGATCAGCAGGGGGTGGATGAAGCAGTCGAACAGGGTGCGAAAGCGGTTTTCAGCCTCCTCCTGGCCGCGCACGGCGAGTTGTTTGGCGAACCGGGAGACCTGTTGTTCGATGCTGACATACGTGTTGAGCAGGGACTCCAGGCCGGCCGGTGACTGTTCGCGGAAGTGGCGCGCCGCGCGTTCGCGGGCCTCGGCCACCCCGAGACCCGCCTCCAGCGCATTGATGGCGGCGGCCATCTGTTTGTCGCTGCGCAGGATGTGCAGTGTCAGCCAGCGGACCAGGAACTCGAGCAGTGGCTGCAGGCGGTATTCCTCGGGCCCCTGCAGGGTAGCGATGCGGTCCAGTTCCTCGATGAATCCGGCGTGGGCGCGGCAATGGCTGGCGAACCATTCGTCGTCGCGGAAGGCCCGTGCCCAGATACCTTCCTCGGTCTCGAAGTGGTAACGCGCGTAGTCCCGCAGTTCTGCGACGATCCCGTCGGCCGTGGCCTCGTCGGTGCCCTCCAGCACCGTGCGCGCCAGGCGGTTGATGAGGTCCACCAGGTAATGGTGCTGGTGGTCCACCTCGGGGATATGGGTCAGGAATTCACCGCCCCAGGGGAAGATCTCGAATTCGTCCGTGTTCATGGTGCTGTTCCAATTCCCGCTGATTCCTCCGGGTAGAGTGTACGCACCGGATAGCGGGTTTTCCCAGCGGCCGTTTGCAGCAGTCTTCCGGGGCCCGGCGTTTCCTTCAGGCGTCCAGGCGCAGGACGAGCCGCGGGTCGCCCGCGGCCGGCTGCGGGGAACGGTGCACCGCGGCCTGTCCGGCGCCGCCGGGAAAGCGTTCGCCCTTCATCAGGATCGCGTGCCCGCGGGCGATCCGCAGGGGGGCATGGCCGGCGAGGACGCCGTCGTTGTCGCCGCAGCCCAGGCGGCTGCGGTCGACGTGGCGGTCGTCCACGTATTCGGTGCCGGGGCCGGTGTAGCTGCACAGCATGCGCAGCTCCAGCTGGTCCACGTGGAACAGCGGGCAGGGCCGGGCCTCCAGCACTTCCAGCTGGGCGCGCAGGATCACGCGCCGGGTGACCACCGCGAAGTTGCGGGCCAGGTTTTCGATGTCGAGGGCCAGGTGATGGATGTCGAACGGCCGCGTTCCCGCTGCCTCCAGCAGGCCGGTGCGGATCTGGTCCGGCCGGCCCAGGAGGTCGAGTTTCAGTCCGGGGCTCTGCTCCGCCAGGGTCTGTGCCTGAAGCCGCAGCTCATCCGTTTCCGGACGACGCCAGATCAGGGCGTTGACGTCCTCGCGCCGAATGCCATGCAGCTCGGCGGCCCGGTCAATGAAACGATGCCGGGACGCTGCGGTCGCGCGGGTGCGGGGACGGGTGCTCACGAGATCACCTCGGTTTCTTCTTCGGTCTCTTCCGCGCCGTTCTGCAGCCGCCACTCGGGGAACGGGTCGCGATAGTCGGCCCAGGCTTCGGCGCCGGCAGCCAGTTCCCGGTCGTCCAGCAGGCAGGCGTCCAGGCGCTGGCGAATGGAGTCGGGATCCATGTCGATGCCGATCACCACGATCTCCTGGCGGCGGTCGCCGTAGCGTTCGTCCCAGTGCGGCGCGACGTGGTCCTGCCACCAGTCGGCGTCCACTGGCCGGCGTTCCGGGGGCACCGAGGCCCACCACAAGCCGGCGGCGTGATGGGTCAGCGCGCCGCCGGCCTGCGACAGCGTGCCCACCCAGTCCGGTCGCGACGCCAGCCAGAACCAGCCCTTGCTGCGGATCACGCCGGGCCATTCCTGATGGAGCAGGTCGAAGAAACGCCCGGGGTGGAACGGACGGGTCGCCCGGTAGACGAAACTGTGGATCCCGTACTCCTCGGTTTCGGGGGTGTGGTCACCCATCAGCTCCCGCACCCAGCCGGGGGCCTGTGCGGCACGGTCGAAGTCGAAGCGTCCGGTGCCGAGCAGTTCGCGCGGGTCCGTGCGCCCGTGCGTGATTTCCAGCACCCGGGCCTCGCGGTTCAGGGCCCGTACGACCCGATGCGCCTGGCGGCGCTGCTCGTCGGTGGCGCGGTCGATCTTGTTCAGCAGGATGACGTCGGCGAACTCGATCTGGTCGACCAGCAGGTCCACGACGGTGCGTTCGTCATCCTCGCCCAGCGACTCGCCGCGGTCAGCGAGGTCATCGGGGGAGGCGTAGTCCTGCAGCAGGGAGGCGGTGTCCACCACCGTGACCATGGTGTCCAGACGCGCCACGTCATCCAGCGACGCGTCGTTCTCGTCGCGGAAGGCGAAGGTGCTGGCCACCGGCATCGGCTCGGAGATGCCCGTGGACTCGATCAGCAGGTAATCGTACTGGCCGGATTCGGCCAGGCGGCGTACCTCCACGAGGAGGTCGTCGCGCAGGGTGCAGCAGATGCATCCGTTGCTCATCTCCACGGTGCGGGCGTCGGTGCGCGACACGCCGCCCTGATCACCGTGGTCGACGTGGTCGCCTCGCACCAGCGCGCCGTCGATGTTGATCTCGCTCATGTCGTTGACGATCACGGCGATCTTGAGCCCCTCCTGATTGTGCAGCAGGTGGTTGAGGACGGTGGTCTTGCCGGCGCCGAGGAATCCGGAGAGGACGGTAACGGGCAGACGTTCGGTCATGGCAGGCTCCCGGGGATTGTGTTGGATGTCACTCATGGAACAGGTGCTCGGTCGCTTCCATGCGCTCCTTGGCCTCCACGCTCAGCGTGGCGGTGGGGCGGGCCAGGAGTCGGGGCAGGCCGATGGGGTCCCCGGTCTGCTCGCAGAAACCGTAATCGCCGGTCTCGATGCGATAGAGGGCCTCGTCGATCTTCTTCAGCAGCCGGTTCTCGCGTCCCCGAATCCGCAGTTCGAGCTGGCGGTTTTCCTCTTCGCTGGCCCGGTCCAGTTCGTCCGCGGCCTGACTGCTCTGGCGCAGATCGGTGCGCACCTGCTCGATATCGTCGAGGACCTGTTCGCGCATGGCCTGCAGGCGTGCGCGGAAGAACTCGAGCTGCTGCGGGTTCATGTAAGCCTCCTCGGGCATCGCGAGGAGCTCCTCTTCGGTGCGGGGGATGTTATGGATCGTCTCGCTCATGGCGTTACACTATAACGTTACTGACACACGGTCACAACGGCCCCGCGCCGGTGACCCGAACCCTTGCGGGAGATACGATGGATTCAGCCAGCGACCACCGGAGCACCGACCTGCCGGACGTGGCGACCGGGACATCGCGCCGCGCCTCGACCCTCGACTGGGTGGGCATGGAGCGCATCGCACTGCCCCTCCAGGTGGCCGGGCAGCCGGTCGCCGCGCACGCCGATGCCGGGGTCAGTCTCGACGATCCGGAGGCCCGCGGCATCCACATGTCGCGGCTGTATCTGGCCCTGCGTATGCTGATCCACCGCGAACTGGACTGCGCGCGGCTGGGCCACGTGCTGGATGCGTTCCTCGAGTCGCACGAGGGGCTTTCGGGGCGCGCCGCGCTCTCGCTGGAGGGCGAGGCGCTGCTGGAACGGCCGGCCATGGTCAGCCCCCTGGCGGGCTGGAAGGCGTATCCGTTTCGCGTGGATACGGAAAAGGACGACCGCGGTACGCAGATCCGCCTCGGGATCGAGATCGGGTATTCCTCGACCTGTCCCTGTTCGGCGGCACTCGCCCGCCAGGCGATCCAGGAACGCTATGATCAGGACTTCGGGACGGCGCCGCCGGATCCGGACCGGCTGCGTGAATGGCTGGGCAGCGAGGCGGGCATCATGGCGACACCGCACAGCCAGCGCAGCCGGGCGTGGGTGGAGGTGGGCGTGCGGCCGGATGCCGAGACCTTTCCGTTCCGCTTTCTGGTCGATCGGGTCGAGCAGGCGCTGGGCACCGCGCTGCAGACCGCGGTCAAGCGCGCCGACGAGCAGGCGTTTGCGGTGGCCAACGGCGGCAACCCGATGTTCTGCGAGGATGCCGCGCGGCGACTCGACGAGGCCCTGGAGGCCCCGTTCGGGGCGCGCGGTTACCGCATCCACGTGCGCCACGAGGAGAGCCTGCATGCGCACGATGCGGTGGCGCGGGTCGAGCGGCCGCCGCGCGGGGCCTGAGGCCGGGCAGCAGGGCTATTCCTGTTCCCCGGCCTGTTCCCCGGCCTGACCGTAGAAGCGCTGCAGCGGGTCCTCGAAGCTGCGGTGACGGTCGGCCATGGGCTCCGCCGAGATCAGATAGTCGGCACCGTACTTGAGCCCTTCCTTCTGCCGGGCCATGGGCAGGGCGCGGGCGCGCAGCTGCTCGATGTAGCCGCGCATGGACTCGGCGGTGTCCGGATCGGTGAACTGATCCAGCTGGCGCAGCGCGAGGTCGAGCTGCCCGTTCACGAAGCGTTCGCGGTAGCGGATAGGGAAGTAGCGCGTCTCCATCACCCGGAAGCCCGCCTGGCCCAGCTGGCGGAGCACCCAGGGGGAGGGATACTCGCGGTACGGCATGCTGCCGCTGAGCAGCAGGCAGGCATCGCGGACGCGGCCGATCTCGCGCACCAGGCGTCCAGCCTCGGTGTCGGGTTCGCTGGGCACGTAGGGTTCCACGCCGATGATGTACAGCCGCTGGCCGACATGCGGACGGATACGGTGCAGGGCCTGCTCCTGCCAGTAGGGGGAGAAGCCCTCGATGGCACCGATGAAGTAGTCCAGCAGCACGGTGTCGAAGCGCTCGCCGTACAGCAGGTGTTCGGAGTGCCAGTTGCCCACCAGCACGCGGTCCTGTGGCCGGTGCCGGTCGCCCGCGGCCTCCTGCACGGTGCGCGCCATGTTCTGCGAGGCGGTGATGGCGGTCCGGCGTTCGGTGCCGAGTTCGGTGATCCACTCGATCGACTTGCGGCCGGTCCCGGCATCGAGAACGCTGCCCCAGGGCAGCGATCCCTGCATCTGCTCGATGGCCTGAAAGATCGGCGAGCTCGTACCCGAGCCCTGCGTCTTTTCACTCATGGTGTTTCCTTTATTGCAGAGGTCCGGAGAATCAGGCAGCGCGCCGCAGGGCCGCGCCCGCCCGCGCCAGCAGCGCGAGCAGCAGGAGCACGACCACCAGTACCGGGGCGAAGGGCTGGTCCAGTGGCAGGCTGATGGTCCAGGCGACGAGGAAGCCCGCGATCGCCAGGCTCTGGGTCCACAGCAGCGCGCCGGTCAGGCCGCGGGCCAGAAAGGCCGCTCCCCAGGCCGGCAGCAGCAGGGTGGCCAGCGCCGCGGGCATGCCCAGCACCATGCTCCCGAGGACGATCACGGCAACCAGCCATGCGATCTCCAGCCAGCGCGCGATCGCCGGCGGTGCCGGTGCGGCGGAGACGTCCGGGGCGAGCTGGGCGTGCAGCCAGACCCGGCGCAGCCACGGCCACAGCACCGCGCTGGCCACCCCGGCGACGACCACCGCGATCAGCTCGCCCGGGCCGGCGAAATACAGCTGTCCCTCGGCCCAGGCGGCCGCCGCGATGCTTGCCTGCGAGAAATTGGCGGCCAGCAGGGTGACCGCGGCCAGCCCGCCCAGGAACAGCGCCAGCGGCAGGCGTTCGGCATCGCGGACCCGCTGCAGCAGGGCCATCACCCCGGCCCCCAGGGCCAGCGCGACCGGCAGCACCGGCCAGTGCAGGACCGAGGCCAGCACGCCACCGGCGGCGGCCCACTGACCCAGCGCCAGCGCCTGCCAGACCGAGCCGCGCAGGAACAGGCCACTGCCCGCCAGCGCCAGCACCAGCGTGATCAGGAATCCCGCCACGAAAGGCGTCAGCAGCAGGTCAGTCATGGGCGTCGAGGTAGTCCTGCAGGGGGTGGCGTTCGACGCCGAGGGTGCCCAGCAGTTCGTCGTCGTGGCTGGTCATGACCAGAGTGGCGCTCGCGGGCAGGGCGGTGATCAGTTCCACCGCGTCGGCGCGGACCTCGGCATCCAGGTGGTTGGCGGGCTCGTCCAGCAGCACCAGGTGGGGGCGGCCGGTGTCGCGGTCGGCGGCCTCAACGGGCGCCAGTACGGAGGCCAGGCGCAGGAGCTGCCACTGGCCGCCGCTGAGTTGATCCAGACGCCGGCGCAGCAGCGCCCGGATGCGAGGGTGTTCGGGCACGCGCGTACCCATGGCCCGGAACCAGTCGTGTCCGGACAGGGGCCACGGGTACGGGCGCGGATGATCCTGAGCCAGCAGGCTGATGCGGGTGCCGGGGGCGGTGGTCAGCCGCCCCCCGTGCACCCGCGCCTGCCCCGTCAGGCACTTGAGCAACAGCGACTTGCCGGACCCGTTGGGGCCGGTGAGCGCCCAGCGTGCCCCGCCCGGGACCGCAAGACTGAGCGGCCCGAGGACGGGGCGGTCAAAGCCCGGGCGCGCGGCCCGGGCCTCGATGACGGGGGAGTCGGACATCCGCGCAGCCTAGCGGGTGCGGAAGGTGGATGCCCAGGTTTCCATCAGCTCGAGGTAGCCGTCCAGGCCGGCGTCCTGGGGCGGATCCAGCGGTACGGCGTGGCTGTCCCAGCCGAGTTCGCGCTCGAGGAACTCGGCCCCGCGCGGCGGCTGGAACTCGGCGTACAGCACGTGACCGTCCATGTCTTCCAGCTCGCCGACCAGGCTCTGCAGGTGGCGACCGGTGGGCGGGATACCCGGTGCCGGTTCGAGGTAGCCGACGACCGTGGCGGGCAGCCATTCCTCGAGATAGTCGAGGTCTTCGTGATAGACCACGATGTTCTGGTCGGGGGCCAGTTCACTGGCGAGATGCTCGGCATGCTCGCGCAGCCGCTGCGCGGTCTCTTCCGCGCGTTCGCGATAGACGTCCGCATTGGCGGAGTCGAGCTCCGCGAGCCGCTCGCCCAGGGCCAGGCCGACTTCCGCCATGCGCAGGGGATCGACATTGAAATGCGGATTGCCCTCTTCATGGACGTGGCCCATGTTGGGCCCGTCCTGGGTGATGGAGCGGCGCAGATCGACCTTGCCGGCGGCGTAGAAATGCCCGCGCTGGCCCTCGTTGATGGCCGGGTTGGACGCGCCACGGGTGGCGGCCGGCAGCCAGCCTTCCTCCAGGCCGGCGCCCAGTTCCAGCAGCAGATCGGCGTTGCGCAGGGCGGCCATGAAACTGGGCCGGGCATCCAGATAATGGGCGTCGCGGTCGGGCGCCGCCAGGACACGTACGCTGGTTTCGTCGCCGCCGATTTCACGCGCAAGTGCTCCCAGGCTGGAGGTCGTGGCGACCACGTTGAGCTCGTCCGCAGAGGCCTGCGCGGGCAGGAACAGGGCGGTGGCGAGTGCGGCGCCGGTCAGGGCGGAGAGCCCGATGGCCGGACGTTGCTGCGGGGTCTTGCGGTTTTTCATGGGTACTCCTTGAAAAATGCAGGTTTTGCGCGAGGCCCGTGGCGGGGCCTCGCGCTCCGTAACGGGGTGCCGGGATCCGCCGCCAGGCAGGCCCCGGGCGGTGCGATCAGAAGCGGTGCGCGCCGTGGGCGCCCAGCGCCACGTTCACCTGGAACATGAATTCGAGGCCGCGATCGCGGTCGCCATGATCGTCGACGAAGTCGTTTTGCGTGAGCTGCGCGCGCAGGAACACCGGCTCCACCGGACGGAAGGTGACCTGGGCCGAATGGCGGTACGAGGTGTCGAAGCCGGGTACCGAGAAGTCGCGGTCGTCGCCCTCGTTGGTGGGCAGCCCGTCATTGGTCAGGCCCACGGCCTCGGTCCGCAGACCCGCTTCCCAGCGCGGGGCGAAGCCGTACACACCCTGCACATAGATGCCGTCCTGCTTCGCCTTGCCGCTGCCTTCGGCGTTACCGGCGATGGTCGTGTTGTCCTCGCGCCGCTGGTAGTCGACATCGATCACGCGGTAGAAATATTCGCCCTGTACACGCCAGTCGCCGTGGCCGTAGGCGCGGCCGGAGTCGTACTTGTAGACCGCGTCCAGGCCCGCGAACCAGGCGTCACCGTCCCATTCCTCCAGCCCCGAACTGTGTTCGGTGGCCTTCTGCCAGGTGTTGGCGTAGCCCCCGGAGACGCCGAACTGTGCCGCGTGATCCGGGCCCAGGTCCGGGCCGACCCTGGCGAAGGCCGTCAGCAGGCGGGGGCCCGAGGTGTCGGAAAGATCGGAATTGATCTCGTCCCCGGTGTTGGGAACTTCATATGTTCCGATGTCGCCCTCGTAGCGGGCGAAGGTCCCGTCGCCCTGCAGCAGTTCCACGCCCAGCTGGGTATAGGTCTCGGTCGGCGCGACCCAGGTGGCCTGTACGCCGGTCTCCTGGATGCCGTGGTCGCCGAACAGGTATTCGTTCACCAGCGGGCGGTCGACGAAATCCCAGTCGTGGACGTGGCGGCTGTTGATGTAGCCGATGTCCGACAGGAACTTGCCCGCTTTCAGCTGCAGGCCGGCCGGCAGGGCGCGGGTGGTCAGGTAGGCCTCTTCGATCTCGATGTCGTCCTCGTCGAAGCCGATCATCAGGGTGCCGTCCAGCAGGCCGCCCAGGTCGGCCTCGAACACCAGTTCGTTGTGGCCGAGGTTGAAGCCGTCGTCGAAGGAATGGTCGTGGTCGTGATCATGGCCGTGGCCATGGTCATGCCCGTCGTCGAAGCCGGCGGGCTCGTGAACCCCTTCGCTCATCTCGTTGTAGTAGACCCCTTCCAGGATCAGCGAGATATCCATGCCCCAGTGCGAACCCGAGTCGTCCGGGGCCTGGGCGGCGGCCAGGGCCGGCGTGGCGCAGGCCAGAACGGTCAGGCCCGTCAGGGCGTTGCGATGGTGTCGCGCGTTCAGCATGTCTTTTCTCCCCTTGTGGAAACTGGTTGCCTCCGTACATCGCTATTCATACATTATAGCGTAACGAAATAGCGTAAGAACGATATAATGTAACAATAGGGTCATACAAGGGGCCGTCGCCCCGGTGGGGGCAATGCCGGGGAAAACGAGAAAAGGAGCCGCCCGTTACAGCGGGCGGCCAAGCGTAGCGGAGGTTGGAGAGACAGGGGAGCGAAGAGGCCCCGGTCCCGGCGACACGCCAGAGTCCGACAACAATCGCGTATCTAAGTGAGAATTATATGCATCCGCGTTTGGGTGTCAACGTGGCCGATTCCAATGGCGCGGTTCATCGACCCGATGGGGCGGCGGGTCGCGCGGGTTCAGGGCGTCGGGGCGCCCAGCCCGGCCTGGCGGAAGGCCTCGGCCCAGCGTTCGAGCTTGGCCTCGAGATCGAGGCGGGCATTGGCCGGGCTGGTGGAGGGCAGGCGCACCGCGGTCACGCCCAGCGCCCGGGTCTCGCCGATGCGGCGGGCGCTTTCGGCGCCGTTGTGGACGATCAGCCGCAGTCCCGGGGCCTCGCGTGTCAGCCGGCCGAGGTCGTTGGGCTGCGGGTTGCGGATGGCGCTGTCCAGACTGCCCTCGCGTGCGCAGGCGCCGTAGATGTCCCACAGCCCGACCCCGCAGTCGAGCAGGCGAGCGTAGCGCTCCGGCCAGGGCAGTTCCGGGAACGGCGGTCCGAAGATGCGCGCCATGATCGGCCAGAACTGGTTGCGCGGATGGGCGTAATAGGCCGCCGCCTCCAGCGAGGCGACCCCGGGGAAGCTGCCCAGCACCACGGCCCGGGTATCCGCGCGCAGCACGGGCTCGAACGCCCGCAACTCGGGACTGGCATGAGCGTCAGACATCAAGGGGCAGTGTAGGCAAATGCCGTCGCGGATACACGTCCGCGAACGGGCATGATTCGGTCCGGTTCCTTGTGTATATTGGTTGTGTACACAAACGATGAGCAGGAGACGGCAGATGGAAACGGTCAGCGCCCGAGAGGCTCGCGAGCGGCTTGCCTGGGTTCTGGATCGCGTCGAGGCCGGGGAAGAGGTGGTGATCCAGCGTCAGGGGCGGCCGGTCGCAAGGCTTGTGCGGCCCCGGAGCCCGTTCCCGGGGTTTCCGGATCGCAGTGGCCTGCGTGCGGAGCTGCCGCCCTGTGGTGAAGGAGGGGCGGAGGCGGTTCGCGCGGGCCGCGACGAAGAGCGGTTCTGATGCTCTATTTCGATACCAGCGCGGTCCTGCCGTACTATCGTGAAGAAGCCGCGAGCCGCCCGGTTCAGCAGATGTTGCAGGCGAGCACCCGCCCGGTGTTGGTCAGTCATCTGACACGGGTGGAGGTGGCTTCGGCCCTGGCCCGCTGGGTGCGTATGGACGAGTTGTCCGAAGCTCAGGCGAACCGGATCGAGTCGGCATTCCTGGAGGACCTGCGGGCAGGTCGTTTCGTCCGGGTTTCGCTGGATCCGGAGGTGTTCGAGCGCGCCTGCCACTGGCTGCTTACGCGCCGTTCATCGTTGCGCACGCTGGACGCCCTGCACCTGGCGGCTGCCGAGATCTGCGGCGCGGAGCTGGTGACGCTGGATCGCCCGCTGGTGCAGGCCGCCCGGCTGTTCGGCGTGACGGTCCGGTGTCCCGGAGAGGACCCTGCAGAGGAGGATCAGGTCGACTGACAGTCGCGGCACAGGCCGTGGAGTTCCACGGTGCGGGTCTCGATCGCGAAGCCGGTTTCGGCCGCGGCGGCCTCCAGGGCGTGGCTGGCGGTGTCCGGGGTGTGGAACTCGATGATCCGGCCGCAGCCGTCGCAGATCATCAGCGCGGATTCGTGGCGTTCCCCGGGGTGGCTGCAGGCGACGAAGCCGTTAAGGCTCTCGATGCGGTGGATCAGGCCCTGTTCCAGCAGGAAGGCGAGGGTGCGGTAGACCGTCGGCGGCTTGATGCTGCGGTCCTCGGACGACAGCGCGTGGATCAGGTCGTAGGCCTTGATCACGCCGTCGGTGCGCAGGATCTGTTCGAGGATGCGGCGGCGCTGCTCGGTCAGGCGCGCGCCGCGCCGGGTGCAGACCCGCTCGGCCTCGTCCAGGGCCTGCTGGATCGCGGCGTCGTCGGTGGTGTGCTGGCGGGTGGCCGTGGTCATGCCGCCAAGCTTAATCCATATGCACGCGCGGGGGCGAACACGGCCCGGACCGTTTACTGCAACAGCGACAGCGGCGGGGCCTCGGCGTCGGCGTCTTCCCCCGGGGCGCGATGGTGGTAGGCCGCGCAGTTGCGTCCGGCGTGCTTGGCATCGTAAAGGGCGTTGTCCAGGCGCTTGAGCAGGGTGTCGGGGTCGTCGTCGCGGTGCAGGATCGTGACGCCGAGGCTGATGGTCACCGGCCCGGCATCTTCGAACGGCGTCGCGGCGATCTCGCGGCGCAGGCGTTCCGCCATGTACCGGGCGCCCTCGGCGTCGGTCTCCGGAAGTAGCACCACGAATTCCTCGCCACCCCAGCGCGCAAGGAAATCCGCGCGCCGAAGCGAGTGGGCGACACGACGGGACAGCTCGACCAGTACGCGATCCCCGATGTCGTGCCCGTGGGTGTCGTTGAGGCGCTTGAAGTGGTCGATGTCGAACAGGATGGCACCCGCCTCGCTGGCGTAACGCTCGGTCCGGGCCAGTGCCCGGTCCAGCTCGGCATCGAACCGCTGGCGGTTGTACAGCCCGGTCAGGCGGTCGGTGGTGGCCTCGAGTTCCAGTTCCGCTTCCAGGCGCTTCTGCTCCGAGATGTCGTGGAACACGGCGACAAAGTATTCGAGCTGGCCGGCTTCATTGCGCACGGCGCTGATGCTTTCCCATTGCGGGTAAACGCTGCCGTCGCGGCGGCGGTTCCAGATCTCGCCCTCCCAGTGGTCGTTTTCCAGTAGTTCGGTCCACAGCCGGTGGTAGAACTCCAGATCCTGGCGGCCGGACTGCAGCACGCGCGGATTCTTGCCGAGGACCTCGTCCTCGGCATAGCCGGTGATGCGTGTGAAGGCATGGTTCGCGCGCAGGATCCGGCCCTGAGGATCGGTCACCACGATGGCCTGGGCACTGTCGAAGGCGGTCGCCATCAGGCGCACCTCGCGCTGGCTGCGGTAGCGTTCCATCGCGTAGTGCAGGGCGCGCGCCAGCAGGGCCGGGTGCAGTTCTTCCTTGGGCAGGAAGTCCTGGGCCCCCAGGCGAATTGCCCCGGTCCCGGTACCCCGGTCCTGGTGGCCGGTCATGACCACCACCGGGATGCCGCCCGCGGACTCCACCAGCAGGCGCAGGGTATCCAGGCCCTGTGAGTCGGGCAGTCCCAGGTCGAGCAGGGCGATGTCGAAGGGACGCTCTTCCAGAAGCCCCAGGGCCTCGCGCAGGCGGCCGGCCCGTTCCACCACGTAGCCCCGCTCGGCGCAGTCGTCCAGCAGATCCTCGACCAGCTCGGCTTCGGCGGGGTTATCCTCGATCAGCAGCAGTCGGTACTCGCTCATGGCACCGAGTGTCCGCTTGCGCCCGCGCGCGAGGGCAGGGTGGCGGCATGCAGCCAGAACTCGCCCAGCCGTCGAGTGAGCTCCAGGAATGCGTCAAAATCCGGGGGCTTGGTCAGGAAGGCGCTGGCGCGGTGCTCATACGACCGGGTCACGTCCTCGGGGGCGTTCGAGGTGGTGAGGATTACTACCGGCAGGCTCTGCAGCTTCGGGTCGTTCTTCACCGCGGCCAGTACCTCGCGTCCGTCCATGCGCGGCATGTTGAGGTCCAGCAGCATCATGTCGGCCTGTGGCGCGCCGGCATGTTCGCCCTCGCCGCGCAGATAGGCCATGGCCTCCACCCCGTCGCTCACCGGGTGCAACTCCGCCGCGAAACGGTGGTGCTCGAAGGCCTCGCGCAGCAGCTCGACGTCTTCGGGCGAGTCTTCGGCCAGGAGAATGGTGACGGGGTTCATCGGGTTGCGGTTCCGCGGTGACAAGTCTGGAATAGATCTTAGTCTAGCGCTTGGCGCGTGGTCGAGACGATAGCCCCGCCCCTCGGCGCAGGAGTTCAGCTGGCAGAGGTCGCATCCGCAGGCTGCCGCGGGAGGGTGAGGCGGAACGTCGTGCCGTGGCCCTCGCCGTCCGACTCGGCCCGGATCCGGCCGCCGTGGCGTTCGGTAATGCGCCGCGCCAGTGCCAGTCCGGCCCCGGTGCCCGGGTATTCGGCGCGGCCGTGCAGGCGCTGGAATACCTGGAAGATACGCTCGCTCTGTTCCGGGTCGATGCCGATCCCGTTGTCGGTTACGCGGATCTCCCATTCGTCGCCCCGTTCGTCACAGCCCACGTGAATCTCGGGGACTGCATCGGGTGGCCCGTACTTGATCGCATTCGACAGCAGGTTCTGGAACAGCCGCATCAGCTGCCCGGCGTCGCCCTGTACCGTGGGCAGCGGATCGCGGGAAATGCGGGCCCCGCTGTCCTGGATCGCCGTGTGCAGGTTGCCGCAGGCGTCGTCCAGTGCGCGCGCCAGGTCCACCGGTGCGAAGGCCTCGCCCATGCGCTGGACACGGGAGTACTCCAGCAGATCCTGGATCATCTGCCGCATGCGCCCGGCCGCGTCGGTGGCGGTGTCGATGTAGCGCCGCGCCTTGTCGTCCAGGGCGTCGGCATGGCGTCGCTCCAGCAGCCCGAGGTAGCTGTTGATGATACGCAGCGGTTCCTGCAGGTCGTGCGAGACTGCGTAGGCGAACTGCTCCAGCTCGGCATTGGAACGCTCCAGTTCCCGCTCGATGCGCTTGCGTTCGGAGATGTCGCGGATGATGGTCGAGGTCTGGGCGATCGCTCCATCCGCGTCATGGTGGACCAGCAATACCTGCGAGGCCGGCCGCTCGCGGCCCTCGGCGTCCAGCAGTGCGGTCTCGCCCTGCCATGCGCCCTGTTCCATCGCGGCCGGCAGGGCCTCCGTGCGGACGCGTTCCAGCGCCCAGGGCGGATGGACGCGCTCGATGGTGCCTTCCACGGTATCCATCTCGCGCGGCAGGCCGGTGCGGTTCCAGCCGGTTTGGGGGTCCCAGTGGTCGGTGAGCTCGGGCTCCGGCAGGCCCATCAGCCGGCGACCGGCGGCATTGAGGTAGAGCATCGCCCCGTCGGGACCGTGCATCGAGACCACGTCCGGGGTGCTGTCGAGGATCGATACCAGACGCCGCAGGCTGTCCTCCAGCTGACGCTGTTCGGTGATGTCCTGCACCGTACCCAGCATGCGGATTGGCTGGCCCGTGTCGTCGAACTCGGTGTGGCCGCGCTCGCGCACGGTACGGACCTCGCCGTCCGACCGGACCACGCGGTGCACGATGTCGTAGGGTTCGCCGGCGAACGAGGCCTCCAGCGCCGCCCGCACCGCCGTTCGGTCATGCGGGTGGACCGCCTCCATGAAGGTCTCGTGGGTCACCCGGCCTTCTTCCGGCCGGCGGCCGAAGATGCGGTAGATCTCGTCCGACCAGCGGATCTCGTTCACGCGGAAATCCGAGACCCAGCTGCCCATGCGCGCGATCCGCTGCGCCTGGTTGAGCTCCGCCTCCCGTTGACGCAGCGCCTGCTCGGTGGCCACGCGCTCGGAGATGTCGCGGATGATGGTCGAATAGCGGCGCACCGCGCCGGTTTCGTCGAAATGCGCGACCACGGTCTGTGACACCGGCAGCTCGCGGCCGTCGCCGGCCAGAATGGCCATCTCCCCCTGCCATATGCCGTTGTGGCGTGCCTCGGGCAGGGCCTCTTCCTGCAGGCGGCGCCGGGCCCACTCGGGATGGAGACCGCCGACATCGTGGAGGCTCGCCTCGGCCGAGTCTGCGAACCCCATGGCACGGTTGAACGAAGGGTTCTGATACAGGATGCGGCCATCGGGGTCGGCCATGCCGATGAAATCGGGCGCGGCTTCCAGGATCTGCAGGAGGTCTTCGCGCTGGCGTTCGGCCTGGTGGCGTTCGGTGACATCTTCCACCACGCCGTCGAACACGGTGCCCTGTTCGGTCTCGTGGGCGCGTGCCGTGATCGCACACCGGATCGCACGGCCGTCCAGGGTCCGCAGGTCCAGTTCGCGACGATGCACCTCGCCCCGGGCGAGGAGGTCGTCGCTGAAGCGGCGGCGTTCCTCCGGGTCGGTATATAGCTCGGCGGTGGAACGGCTCAGGAGTTCCGCTATGGAGCCGGCGCCGAAGATCCGCGCCATGGCCGGGTTGACGTAGTCGAACTGCCCCGTGTGGCCCGGCAGGTTGCGGTAGACCCCGACCGGCAGGGTGTCGAAGATCGCCTTGTAGCGTTCCAGCTCCCGCAGGTAGCGGCGGGTGTCGGTGGCATCGTGGATGATGGAGTGCAGATAGCGCTTGCCGCGCAGCCACACCGGGCCGGAATAGACCTCCACGTCGCGGATCTCACCGCTCGCGACGCGGTGGCGAAAGCGGAAGTACAGCCGCTCCTCCTCAGCGGCCCGTTCCATCTCGGTCCGAACCTCCTCGGCGGAGAGGGTGTTGATCGCCTGGATGGGGCGTTTTTTCAGCTCTTCGATCGACCAGCCGTAGAAGGTCTCGGCGGCGGGATTGGCGTCGACGATGCGGCCGTCGTCCGGGTCGATCAGCAGCTTGACCGCGACATTGTTGGTGAACGTCTGCTGGTAGAAATGTTCGAGTTCGTCGCGCTCGGCCTCGCTGGCCTTGCGCGCGTCGATGTCGGTGGCGGTCAGGGCCAGACGCGCCGCGCCATCATCGGCGTCGGGCAGGCGGCTCAGCGCCAGTTCCACCCACAGCGGCGGTCCCTGCCGGGGGAGCAGGCGGCATTCGTCGCGCCACTCGCCGGTCTCGCCGTAAGTGAGCGAATGGATCGCGGCCGCCACCCGGTCGGCCTCGGCGGAGGCCACCCACTGCGTCAGCGTCTGCCCGACGAGGACGTCCGCTTCCCGAGCCAGCAGCCCGGACAGGCGCCGGTTGGCGGCGCGCAGACACCCGTCGGCGTCCACGACGGCCATGCCGACCGGGGCGTGTTCGAAGAAGGCGGAATGCGTGTTCTCGGGGTCCATGGCGTGTTGCCCGCCAAAGATCGGGCGGCGGTCGGGAGACAGGGCCGCCAATTCTGCCACGCAGCGTCTGCCCGCACGAGGCGGGGGCAGCGTCAGTCGGCGTGGCGTTTGTGCGGTACGGCGCCGAAGCCGGCGGGGCGGCAGCCGAAACGGGCGGCGGCCCAGGCCGCACGCGCCGCCTGGGGTTCTTCGGCGGTCTTGCGAATGTGTTCGTCGACCGCGCGCAGGCGCGGGCGGAGGCCTTCGCCATTGGCGATCTGGATCGCCAGCCCCGGCCGCGCGTTGAGCTCCAGAATCAGCGGGCCGTGGCGGCGGTCGATGACCACGTCGACGCCCAGATAGCCCAGGCCGCTGAGTTCGTAGCAGCCCGCGGCGAGTTCCATGAGTTTGTCCCATCCCGGGATCGCCAGGTCCACCAGGCTGGCTTCGGTGTCCGGGTGAGCCCATACGGGCTGGTTGTGCTGCACGCCACCCAGGGTATGTCCGCTTGCGAGGTCGATGCCGGTGCCCACCGCCCCCTGGTGGAGGTTGGCCTTGCCGTCCGATTCCTGCGTCGGCAGGCGCAGCATGGCCATCACAGGATAGCCGCGATAGACCACCGTGCGGATATCCGGAACACCGGTATGGGTCACCTCGGCGAAGATCTCGGAGAACTCCACGCGTTCCTCGATCAGTGCCACGTCCGGACGCCCGCCGAGGCTGTACATCCCGGACAGGATCCCGGACACATGGTCCTGCAGCTCGCTGATCTCGAGCATGCGCCCGCCGGCCCGGCGGAGCCGCTCACCGCGCCAGCCGGAGATCACCATGATCCCGTCGCCGGCCGCGCCATGGGCCGGTTTGATGACAAAGCCGTTCGCATATTCGCGCAGTTGCCGTTCCAGGCCGCGCAGCTGGTGGTGACCGTGAATGACACCGATGAGCTCCGGCACGGCCAGGCCCGCGGCGCTGGCCAGCTGCTTGGTCATCCGCTTGTCGTCCACGCGCGGATAGTGGCGCCGTGCGTTGTATTCGGCGATGTACAGGCCGTTGCGCGCATTCATGCCGAGGATGCCCTGCCGGCGCAGGGTCGACGGGCGCACGAAACGGGGCCACCAGCCGGCCATCAGTCGGGTTTCCTCAGGGCGTCCTGCATCTTCCCGAAGCGGGCCAGCTCGGTCAGGCGGTAGCCGGTGTAACGCCCGAGCAGCAGGGTCACGGCGAGGATGACCAGCAGGAGTTCGGGGAACACGAACAGCAGGTGTTCGAGCTGGCGACTGGCCATCAGGCCATAGGCCGCCGCAGCCACGATCAGGCTGCCGACCCCCTGGGAGATGGCATCGGCCGGGCCGTGTTCTTCCCATACCACCGACATGCGCTCGATGGTCATGGCCAGGATCACCATCGGGAACAGCGACAGGGCCAGGGCACGCTCCAGCCCCAAGTGGTGGGCCAGGATGGACAGCCCCAGCATCAGCATGATGACCACGCTGACCACGGCGGCCAGGCGGGGTACCAGCAGGAGCCGCAGGTGTTCCAGGTAGAAACGTACCGCCAGCCCGAGCGAGACGATCAGGGTGAACAGGATGACCCCGGCCAGCAGCTGGGTCTCGCGAAAGGACAGGGCGATCAGCACCGGCATGAACGTGCCGAAGGTCTGGATGCCGATCACGTTGCGCAGCAGCACGATGATCATGGCCCCCAGCGGGACCATCAGCAGCACGCGATAGGTGTTCTGCGTGCCCAGCGGCAGTTCCAGCGGCGAGAAATCGAGGATGCGGGTGTCCAGGGTCTCCCCCAGACGCTGAGCGGTGCCCAGCGCGTCCTGCACGCTGCGGGTCACCGCGAAGCGCAGTTCTTCTCCGGTGCCGTTACGGACCTCGAGGATCGGCGCGTCGCCATGGCTCCAGACCACCACGTCGTCGGGGTAGTCGATGTTGCCGTTCAGCGGATGCACCGGAACCCAGCGCTCGGTGTTGTGCACCTCCAGCCAGGTCTCCGGCTCGATATTGCGATGCCCGTCGCGCAGCGCGATGACCGTGACCGCGCGGGCGGGGATGCGGGCGACGGAGAGCAGGTCGATCAGGGTCTGCGTGCGCAGTTCGCGGTCGCCGTCATCCATCACGAACAGCGACGCGTTGCCGTTCGCTCCCGCGCCTCCCAGGTCCCGGACCAGCACGGTGGCAAAGCTCTGGATGCCGGAGGAGCGTTCGCGCACGCTCTGGATCAGGGCCTCGGCGGCCGAATCGAAGGGTTCGTCCCATTCGCGGGGCGCCACCGGTCCGGGGTACTCCGCATGGGGGCCGGCGCTGGCGTCGCGATAGAGCGTGGTGCGGTAATAGAGCGTCTGCTCTCCGCGCGGGTCGCGCGAGGTCCACTGCGCGATCCGGTCATCCGTCCCGTGCGAGGTGGTCAGGCCGTAACCCCGGGAGATGAAGTTCTCGTCCAGCCGGGCGAAGTTCGGGAGCCGTTCGGGGATGCTCAGCCGAACGTCGGCTGCGCCGCCGGTCGGCTGGAAACGGATGCGCGATTCCACCACCCAGGTGTCGGCCGTCGCACCCGGCTGCAGGGGCATGTCGAGCAGGGTGGCCTTGTAGAGAAAGATGCCGAGGCCCGCCCCCAGCAGGAGCAGGATCAGCAGGGGCAGATGGAACCGTTTCATTCGTCGGCGTCACTGCTGTCTTCGTCCGCCGGGCAGTCCGGTGGCAGCAGGTGTTCGTGGCCGGAGTCCACCAGGATGTGCCCGGCCATGTGGCTGCGGCCCACCAGCAGCTGGTAGGTGAGTTCCGTGCGGTCCACCAGGGTGGTGTCGGCTTCGATCTTCCGGTCGCCGAGGCACAGTTCGAGGCGCACGACGTGCCGTTCGTCGAGTTCGCCACTATGCTGGCGGATGCGGGCGCTGCGTTCGATGGGGCGCTCCAGGGTGATGCGGGCGTCTTCGTTGTGCGGATCGATGATCTCGAAGCGGATCCATTCCGCGTCATCGCGCTCGAATGTCTCCTGCTGTAGCGCGTTGAGAGAGGAGGAAGTGGCGCCGGTATCCAGGCGTCCCTCCAGGGTGATGTCCTCTTCGAGGATAGTGGCGTCTTCCACGGTGCCGAGAATGGTCAGGGAGGAAGGCGTTCCCGCGATCGAGGGGGCGTGCGCCACGGCCGTGAGCAGGGCCACAAAAACCGCGGCCGATTTGGGTACACTGACGGTCGGGCGCATACAGTCGACGATGGCTCGGGATGAAGCCATGGATGATATTGCATGCCCGGACGATGCGCCCTGACACGATTCACATGACAAGGAGCCGGCCATGAGCTGGGTGATCGACCTCGCCGACCTGACCATGAATGACGTTGCCGAGACCGGTGGCAAGAACGCCTCGCTGGGCGAGCTGCTGGGGCAGCTGGGGGCCGCCGGGGTGCGGGTGCCGGGCGGTTTTGCCACTACCGCGTCGGCGTTTCGCACGTTCCTCGCCCGCGACGGACTGGATACCCGCATCAAGGAACGCCTGTCCGGGCTGGACATCAACGACATCGAGGCCCTGCGCGCCGCCGGGCGCGAGGTGCGCGGCTGGATCGAGGCCGCCCCGCTGCCCGCGGAGCTGGAAGACGCGATCCGCGAGCATTACGCGAAGCTGGGCGAGGACGTGCCGGTGGCGGTGCGCTCGTCGGCCACCGCCGAGGACCTGCCCGAGGCCTCGTTTGCCGGCCAGCAGGAGACCTTCCTCAACGTGCGCGGCATCGAGGCCCTGCTGCAGCGGGTGCGCGAGTGCTTCGCCAGCCTGTACAACGACCGTGCCATCGCCTACCGCGTACATAATGGCTTTGCCCACGACGAGGTGGCGCTGTCCGCCGGGGTGCAGCGCATGGTGCGCTCGGACATCGGCGCCTCCGGGGTCATCTTTACCCTGGATACCGAAACCGGTTTCCGCGACGCGGTGTTCATTACCGGCGCCTGGGGCCTGGGCGAGACCGTGGTGCAGGGTTCGGTGAACCCCGACGAATATCAGGTGTACAAGCCGGCGCTGGCGGCCGGCAAGCGCGCGGTGATCGGGCGCACGCTGGGCACCAAGGCGATCCGCATGGTGCTGACCGAGGACGGCACGCAGACCGAGGATACCCCGGAAGAACTGCGCCGGCGTTTCTGCCTGTCGGATGGCGACGCGGAGCAGCTGGGCCGTTTCGCGGTGGCGATCGAGCAGCACTACGGCCGGCCGATGGACATCGAGTGGGCGCAGGACGGGGAGACCGGCGAGCTGTTCATCGTGCAGGCGCGCCCGGAGACGGTGGAGAGCCGCGTGGAGATAGGCGGCGGCGAGACCTACAAGCTGGGTGCGCACGATGTCGAGCCACTGGTGACCGGACGTGCGATCGGTTCGCGCATCGGCAGCGGCGTGGTGCGGGTGCTGGAGTCGCCCGACGAGATGCACCGCATGGAGGAGGGCGACATCCTGGTCGCGGACATGACCGATCCCGACTGGGAGCCGATCATGAAGCGGTCCGCGGCCATCGTGACCAACCGCGGCGGGCGCACCTGTCACGCGGCGATCATCGCGCGCGAGATGGGCGTGCCGGCGGTGGTCGGCTGCGGCGATGCCACCGAAAAGCTGAGCGACGGCTTCGAGGCCACGGTGTCCTGCGCCGAGGGGGACGACGGCCACGTGTATCCGGGGCATATCTCCTTCGAGGTGGAGAAGGCCTCTCCGGAACAGTTGCCGGAGCTCCCGCTCAAGCTGATGCTCAACGTCGCCAACCCCGGGCGCGCCTACGCCTTCTCGCAGCTGCCGCACGCGGGCATCGGTCTGGCGCGGCTGGAGTTCATCATCAACGGCACCATCGGCGTGCATCCGCTGGCGCTGCTGGACTACGCCGAGGATCCGCAGCGCCTGGAGCCGGCGGTGCGCGAGCGGATCGCCGAACGTCTGCACGGCTTTGACGATGGCCCCCGCGAGTTCTTCGTGCGCAAGCTGTCCGAGGGGATTGCGACGCTGGCGGCGGCCTTCGCGCCGGAACCGGTGATCGTGCGGCTGTCGGACTTCAAGTCCAATGAATATGCCCACCTGATCGGCGGGGGCGGTTACGAGCCGGAGGAAGAAAACCCGATGCTGGGGTTCCGTGGCGCTTCGCGCTATCGCGCCTCCAGTTTCCGTCCGGCGTTTGCCATGGAGTGCGAGGCCCTGCGCCGCGTGCGCGACGAGATGGGCCTGGACAACGTGCAGATCATGGTTCCCTTCGTGCGTACCCTGAAGGAGGCCGACGATGTCCTGCAGGTGCTGGAGGAGGAAGGCCTGAAGCGCGGCGAGAACGGGCTCAGGGTCGTGATGATGTGCGAGATCCCGTCCAACGCCCTGCTTGCGGATGACTTCCTCGAGCGCTTCGACGGGTTTTCCATCGGTTCCAACGATCTGACTCAGCTGACTCTGGGGGTCGATCGCGACTCGGGGCTGGTGGCGGAGTCCTTTGACGAGCGTGACGAGGCCGTGAAACAGTTGCTGGCGATGGCCATTCAGGCGGCGCGCCGGCAAAACAAGTACGTGGGGATCTGCGGGCAGGCGCCCTCGGACTATCCCGAGCTGGCCGGCTGGCTGATGGAACAGGGTATCGATTCGCTGTCGCTGAACCCGGATGCCCTGATCTCCACCTGGAAGAGTCTGGCGCAGCTGCGCCAGGCGGGCGGCCGGGGGTGACGTCCATGGCGGGCGGCGAACCGGAGGAGCCGCGCTGCCCGCAGGTGTACCTCGTGTCCGACGGCACGGGGATCACCGCGGAAACCCTGGCGCGGTCACTGTTCACCCAGTTCCCGGCGCTCGCGCCGGACTGGCACCGGCTGCCTTTCGTGCAGTCGCCGGGGCGGCTGTCGTCGGCGTTCGCGCGCATCGGGGAGGGGCCGCAGCCGGCGCTGGTGGTGGCGACCCTGGCCGATGGCCAGCTGCGGGCGCAGCTGGAGCATTGCCCGGTGCCGGTGATCGACGTGCTCGGGGAACACCTGGGACGCCTGGAGGCGATCCTTGGGGCCCAGGCCGAGGCGGTGGCGGGGCGTGCCCACGGGCGCGGCGATGCCGAACGCTACGACCGCCGGATCGACGCCCTGAACTACACCCTGGCGCATGACGACGGCCTGGCCAGTACCGATCTCGCGGTGGCCGACGTGGTGCTGCTGGGAGCCTCGCGCTCCGGCAAGACCCCCACCAGTCTGTATCTGGCGATGAACTACGGACTGTTTTCGGCCAATTACCCCCTGGTGCCGGAGGATCTGGACCACGGCGGCACGCCGCACATGCCGCAGCCCCTGCGCGGGCTGGAAGGGCGCATGGTCGGCCTGACCATTCACCCGCAGCGGCTGGCACAGATCCGCGAGGCGCGGCGCCCGGGCAGCCGCTACGCCAGCCTGGAGCAGTGCCGGGCCGAGACCCGGGCGATCGCAACCTTTCTCGAAGTCTGGGAGCTCCCGCAGCTGGACGTTACCGAACGCTCGGTCGAGGAGATCGCTACCCGGGTGCGCGACCTGCTGGAGCTGCCGCGCTGAGTCAGGCGGCGTCCGGCAGTCCGAGGCGGGCGAGCCAGTCGGCCGGGTCGCCATTGCAGACCAGGAATTCCGGGTTGAGCAGGCTCTCGCGGGTGTTGTAGCGCAACTCGTTGCCTTCCAGATCGGTGACGCGGCCGCCGGCCGCGCGCACCACCGCGTGGGCGGCGGCGGTATCCCATTCCGAGGTCGGTCCCAGACGCGGGTAGATGTCGGCGCTGCCTTCCGCCACCAGGCACAGCTTCATGGAGCTGCCGAGGCTCACCAGCTCGTGCGGTCCGATGCGTTCCAGCACCGCGTTCAGTCGCTCGGCGCCGTGCGACCGGCTGCCGGCCACGCGAACCGCCTCCTCCCGGGTGCGCGGCGCGGTCACGCGGATGGGTGTGCGCGGCCCGTCGCCGTCGCGACGGAAGGCTTCGCCGTCGATCTGCCCGGCATACAGGCGCTGCAGCACCGGGCACCAGACCACGCCCAGCACCGGTTCGTGGTTGTGGATCAGGGCGATGTTGACGGTGAACTCGCCGCTGCGCTTCACGAATTCGCGGGTGCCGTCCAGCGGGTCGATCAGCCAGTAGGTGTCCCAGTCCTGACGGGTGGCGAACGGGATGTCCTGGCCTTCCTCCGACAGCACCGGCCACTGCGGGGCGATCTCGCGCAGGCCGTCGCTGATCACGCGATGGGCGGCCAGATCGGCCTCGGTGAGCGGCGAGCGGTCGTCCTTCTCGGTGACGGCAAAGCGGGTCTCGTAGATCTCGAGGATCGCGCGGCCGGCGTCCTCGGCCACGGTGCCGACCTCGTTGAGCAGGGCGGACAGGGCCGCGCCTTCGGGCACGGCAACGGATGCGGTTTCGGTCACGGGCGGCTCCTCAGGTGTTCCCGGATCATGTACAGCGCGGCGATGGAACGGGCCTCGGTGCAGTCTTCGCGCTGCACCAGTTCCTCCAGGGCATCCAGGGGCCAGGGCACCACCTCGATGGCCTCGGGTTCGTCACCCTCGGCGCGCTGCTCGTAGAGGTCCTCGGCCAGGACCAGATGGGTCTGATGGCTCATGTAGCCGGGGGCCACGGTCAGGCTGCCCATCGCCGTCAGGCGGCGCCCGGCATAACCGACCTCCTCCATGATCTCGCGGTTGGCCGCGGCGATGATCTCCTCCCCGCGCTCCATGCGCCCCTTGGGGAGGCCGAGTTCGTAGCGGTGGGTGCCGGCGGCGTATTCGCGGATCAGGAGGACATGGCCATCGTCGCGTACCGGGGCGATGATCACGGCCCCGTTGCCGCGGCTGACCAGGCGCTCGAAACAGGCATGGGCCCCGTTGCTGAATTCCAGGTCCAGCTCCTCCACTTCGAACAGGCGGCTTCGGGCCACCGTGCGGCGTTCGTGGACGGCGGGCTTGTCGCGGCTCATTGCGGGTCCATCGGTCGGGGCGTCCGGGGGCAGACAGGCTGCTCCCCGGACGCGGGTCACTCGTCGCGGCTCAGTCGGATCCGGGTCTCCAGCTCGCCTTCGAAGGTGGTATCCAGGATCATGCCGTGCTCGAAACCCCGGACGTCCACGCCGGGCTGTCGTTCGGGGGCCGTGTCTTCCAGCGTCAGGTCCAGATCGCCCCAGGACAGCGTGAGCGTCACGCGCATGGGGAAGTAGCCGTCCAGGAAGCGGCGCATGAACGGCCCGTTCTCCAGTACGTACTCGCCGTTGCCCCGGCTCTCGACCACCCGCATCTCGGCTTCGACACACAGCTCCGAGGCCTCGGTGACGCCGATGACGACGACCCGGTCGTCCTCGGCCCAGGCATCTTCGACCTCGTCGGCGCTGGCCACTCGCAGGCCCCGGATGTTCGGCTCATTGTACACGATGGACATGCGGCTGATCTCGGCCAGGCCACTGTGGCACTGGCGCAGCCGCACCCATCCGTCGTTCAGGCTGTCTTCGTCGAGGGTCAGGTGGTTGTCGTGGTGATGCAGCGGTGTGTCGCGCTCTTCCGGCGGTTCGGCGTAGATCCGCAGTTCCGGGCTGGTGGTCTGGGCGTCCTCGGGATCCACCTGACCGGGGCCCGGGGGACCGTCCTCCCACAGGCTGTCGTCCTCCAGCGGGTCGTAGTCCGGGTCATCCGGGTCCATGGCCATGGCGGGTGCCGTCGCCAGGGCGCCGCCCAGGGCCAGGATCAGCCCCGTCGCAATCGCGCCGGGTCCGCGTGCCATTCGTGTTTCGGTTATTCTGTGCATCGTCAATCCCGTCGTTGCTTCCCCACATCTCATGGACTCGCAGACCCGCGCGAAAAATCCCGAGACGCCCGCCGCGCCGGTGGACTGGTCGCGGGTGGATACCGTGCTGTTCGACATGGACGGCACGCTGCTGGACCTGCACTTCGACAACCGGTTCTGGGGGGAGCTGATCCCGCAGGAATACATGCGCTGCCAGCCCGATGACCCGGAATGCGCGCGCCGGCGGCTGGAAGACGAGATGCAGCGGGTGCGCGGGCGGCTGGAGTGGTACTGCGTCGACCACTGGACGCATTTCACCGGTCTCGACGTGCTCGCGCTCAAGCGCGAGCTTGCCCATCACGTGGCCATCAAGCCGCACGCCGTCGAGGTCCTGGACCGGATCGCCGCCAGCGGGCGGGAACGGGTGCTGGTGACCAACGCCCATCCCGAGGTGTATGCCTTCAAGCACCGCCTGACCGGGATCGGGGACCATCTCGACCGTATCGTCTCTGCCCACGAGCTGTTCTGTGCCAAGGAGGAGACGGTCTTCTGGGAGCGGCTGCAGGCTGTCGCTCCGCACGATCCGGCCCGGACCCTGTTGGTGGATGACAACCTGCATGCCCTGGCCAGCGCGCGCGAGGCGGGTATTGGCCAGCTGCGCGGGATGCGCTATCCGGACGAGCGCGGTGCCCCGATGAACAGCGACGAGTGGGCGCTGCTGGAGGACCTTTCGGATCTGCTGGACGGGCTCACTTGACCGGCGTGGGCATGTTGCGGATCCGGTCCAGACGGATGTGCACGGCCTCGCCCTCGCAGGTGCCTTCCAGCCAGTGATGCCCGTGGTCGTCCGCGGTGACCTCGTGCGGGGTAACCCGACCCATCCAGGCGCGGCCGGCATCGGGCCCGGCATCGGGCCCGGCCCAGTGCAGCTGCAGGGTTTCGCCGGTCAGGATGGCGATTTCCAGGCGTTCGAGGATGTGGCGCGGGGTTTCTTCGGTCATGGTGTCTGCGGTCCGGGTGGCTGGCGGTAGTCGGTCGGGTCGGGGACGTCGGCCGCGGCGAAGGCGGCCTGGCGGGCGTGGCACTGGGGGCAGCGGCCGCAATGGCGTTCCTGACCCAGCAGGCAGCTCCAGGTCAGGCGCCATGGCACTCCGTCCTGTCCGCCCCGGCGGATGATATCGGCCTTGCCGAGTTCCTGCAGCGGGGCGGCCACCGACAGGCCGGGAACCAGCCGGGCGGCCAGCGAGCCGAAGTCCTGCAGGAAGGCCGCGCGGCTGCCCGGACCGTGCCCGGCGTCCTCGCGGTTGAGCGCGAGCAGGATGCGTCCGGCACCGTGGTGCTGGGCCAGATTGACCGCGAGCGCCAGGATCAGCAGATTGCGCTGCGGCAGCGGGACATGCCCGACCCAGTCGGCACGCCGGGTGAACGCCTCGCGCAGGGCCCCGGTTTCCACGGTTTTCAGGCGCACGCCCTCGGCTTCGGCCAGGGCGAGGACCGCGGCCCGCTCACGCGCGGCATTGCGCTGGCCATAGTCGGCCCAGGTGGCGATGACGGGGCGGTTTTCGGCGCACCACCGGCGCAGCAGGGCGGCGCTTTCGACGCCGCCGGAGAGCAGGAGCAGGTCGGGTTCCGGGTTCATGGCTACAAATTATGCGCCGCGCGGGAACGTCGCCAGAGACCGGGACGGGGACGGGGTGGGAGCCGCGGAACCCGGGGGCATGGTCGTGGCCTCATTGATGGGACTTCACCGGGAGCAGACAGACGATGATTGAGCAGTTGCGGGCGCGCTGGCAGCAGCTGATGCGCGCCGAACGCAGTGACAGCGAGACCGGCGACGAACAGGAGCGCCTGCAGCGCGCCGCGGCCGCGCTGATGATGGAGGTGTGCCGTGCCGACTTCCAGCTGGTGGATGCGGAGCTGGAGACCGTGCGCGCCAACCTGGTCGAGATGTTCGGACTGGACGACGAGGCGGCCGATGCCCTGCTGGACATCGCACGGGAAAAGAGCGATGCGCTGGTCTCCCTGCATCCGGTGGTGCGCGAGGTGAACGCTGCCTTCGATGCCGATCAGAAGGCGGCGATCATGAAAGGCCTGTGGCGCTCGGCGCTGGCCAACGACGAACTGCACAAGCGCCAGGAGGCGGTGATCCGGCGGCTGGCGGACCTGCTGTACGTGCCGCATGCCACGTTCATCCGCACCAAGCTGGCGGTGCTGGAGGAGCGCGGCGAGGCACCGGAAGAACAGGGCGGCCGGGAATGACGGTCGCACGACATCATGGCTGATCCGGGTACGCTGCTGGCGGCCGCCGCGGTGGGCATCCTCGGCGGTGTGCACTGCCTCGGGATGTGCGGCGGCATCGTGGGGGCCATTTCCATGGGGCATGCCGGGCGCCGTGGCCCGGTGTGGCCGCTGCTGCTGGGTTACAACATCGGCCGCATGACCAGCTATGTCATCGCCGGGGCGCTGGCGGGGTGGCTGGGTGCCACGCTGCTCGGGGGGCTGCCCGCGGGGCAGACCATCCTGCAGGTGGTGGCCGCGATCTTCCTGATCCTGCTGGGACTCTACATCGCCGGGTGGTGGCCGGTGCTGGCGCGGCTGGAGCAGGTGGGCGGCGTGCTGTGGCGGCGCATCGAGCCGCTGGGCCGGCGCTTTCTGCCGGTGCGCAATCCGGGGCAGGCGCTGGTGGTTGGCGGGCTGTGGGGCTGGCTGCCCTGCGGTCTGGTCTACAGCGTGCTGGCCTGGTCGCTGAGCGCCGGCGGCGCGCTGGAGGGTGCGGCGCTGATGGCGGCGTTCGCGCTGGGGACGCTGCCCAACCTGCTGCTGATGGGGGTGTTCGCGGCGAAGCTGGCGGGTTTCGTGCGTCGGCCCTGGGTGCGCCGGGTCGCGGGAGCGGCCATCGCCCTGTACGGGGTCGGGATGCTGGTGGTTCTGCTGGTCTAGAACGGCCCGGAGCGGCGGGTGCAGCCCCGCCCCGGGCACGGACTTCAGTCGACGTAGAACTTCTGCTCGAACTCGATCGGCAGGACCTCGTCCGACCCCGCGGGCGTGATCTCCAGATTGAAGGTCATTTCTTCGCCCGCGCGCACCGTCATTTCCGAGAGGTGGTAGATCGCGTCGCCGTCCTCGATCTCGCGAAAGCGCAGGCTGCGCGACTGCTGATTCATGTTGACCGCGTTGCCGCTGACATCGGCGGAAACGGCCTGCAGACCGTCATCGGTGCGTTCCATGACGGTGACGTTGATCATTGCACGGTTGCTGCTGCGACGGACGTCATAGGCACGCGCAACTTCGGGCGACAGGAAGGTGGTGTTGATGACGTTGTAATAGACCACGTGATCGTCGAACCCGGTCTCGTTCGCGTTCGCCACCGAACTGCCGAGGGCGAGGGCGGCCACGATCGAGACGACGCCACCGAGAACACGCTGCACTCTTGTCATATCGGACTCCTCATTCGCTTGAACCATGCCCCGGGATCCATACCGGAGCCGGGCGGCGGGTTCCGCCCCTGATTTCGAGTCTAGTCCTTCTGGCACTATTTGCGCAGCCGGGTCTCAGAAGATCCCGCGCACGATGATGGTCAGGATATACAGCCCGACCAGGGCAATCATCGGCGAGAAGTCGATGGCCCCGGTGGACGGGAGCATGCGCCGCAGCGGGCCGAGAATGGGGCGGTTCACGTCGGCCGCGAGTCGCGCGATAGGGTTGTATCCGCCCCCGCCGCCGGCCTGCACCCAGCTCATCACGACCTCGACGATCAGGGCGATGATGAATACCCAGATCGCAGTGATCAGGAGTTCGCGTATGGCCACCAGCAGCAGAATCACCGGGTCGGCTTCCATGCCCAGTACGGCAACGCGCAGCCACAGTTCCAGGAATTTGAGGACGACCATCAGCACGATGGCTGCCGTGTCGACGCGCCCGATGGAGGGGATGATCGGCCGCAGCAGGTTCAGCGGCGGCGTGGTCAGCATCAGGATGGTCTGCGAGATCGGGTTGCGGTAGTCGGCCCGCACCAGCCCGAAGATGACCCGCAGCATCAGCAGGATGATGGCGATGCCGAAGGCAACGCCGATAAGGAAGTTAAGGATCTCCTGGCCGGTGGTCATGGCTCCGGGGTTCATGCTGGCTCCTGGCGGTCTGCGCGGCGCGAATGAAGACGCGTATTTTCCTCCAGGGTTGTCGGGAAGCCAAGGGATATGGCCGGGGTGGTCCCGTTAGGGAAACACTGATCAATGTACACGCTCGCGCTCGAGTCGCTTTTGCGTGGGAACAAGGCGCGGCGACCGCCGTGCAGTCATTCTGCACAAGGGAGCCGCAACGCCGTGCGCGCGCAAAAGCGGCCGAGCCCCTGCATTCAATAACTTGTGGGGGTTGGCACCCCGGGTTCCCCGATCCTGCGTTGCGGCCCTTGCCGGTAGAACCACTACCGGCTGCGTACCGCGCCTTGTCTCGGAAAACCCGGGGTGCCAACGCGAGCGTGTACATTGATCAGTGTTTCCCTAG